>NZ_AP022613.1:5925282-6237139 GCF_010730195.1 Mycobacterium conspicuum | reverse complement strand
CGCCGGCGACGGCGGCAACGCCGGAACGCCCGGCGACGGCGGCAACGGCGCGGCCGGCATCGCCACCAGCACGGCCGGCGGCAACGGCGGCAACGGCGGCGACCCCGGCACCGCGGGCAACGGCGGCACCGGCGGCGCCAGCGGCGACGGCGTCTCCGTCGGCAACAACGGCAGCGCCGGCAGCGGCGTCACCGGCATCGTCGGTAACGGCGGCGCCGGCGGCGTGGGCTACACGCCGCCGCTCGCCAACCCCAACGACGGCAACGGCGGCGACGGCGGCAACGGCGGCAACGGCGGCACCCACGGCAACGGCGGCGACGGCGGCGCCGGCGGCAACGGCGGCAACGGCGCCAACGGCAGCACGGCGTCCTCCGGCGTCAACGGCGGCAACGGGCAGGACGCCGGCAACGGCGGCCACGGCGGCAACGGCGGCCTGGGCGGCTCGGTCACCGGCAACGGCGGCAACGGCGGCGCCGGCGGTGTCGGCGGCAACGGCGGCAACGGCGCGGCCGGCGGCAATGGCAACGAGGGCGTCGCCGACCAGGACGTCTACGGCAACGGCATCGGCGGCGGCCAGGACGGCGGCAACGGCGGCAGCGGCGGCCTGGGCGGCAACGGCGGCGCCGGCGGCAACGGCGGCACGGCCGCCCACGGCACCACCGGCACCGGCGGCAACGGCGGCGCGGCCGGCGACGGCGGCAACGGCGCGATCGCCGGCAACGGCGGTGACGGCGCCAACGGCACCGTCACCAACTTCAACGGCGGCAACGGCGGCAACGGCGGCACCACCGACGGCGCCGGCGCGGCGGGCGGCACCGGCGGCAGCGGCGGCACCGGCTCCACCACCGGGACCACCGGCGCCAACGGCACCGCGGGCGCCAGCCCCACCGGCACCGGCGGCAACGGCGGCAACGGCGGCAACGGCGCCGCGGGCACACCCCAGCACATCAACGGCGGCGACGGCGGTAAGGGCGGCAACGGCGGCCCGGTCGGCAACGGCGGCGCCGGTGGCGCCGGCGGCAACGGCCTGCCCGGAACCAACGGCAACAGCGGCACCGTCGGCAACCCGAACGGCACCGACGGCACGCTGGGCGGCAACGGCGGCAACGGCGGCGACGGCGGCAACAGCGGCGCCAACGGCGGCCACGGTGGTGCCGGCGGCAACGCGGGCAGCGGCGGCGCCGGTGGCAACGGCGGCAACGGCCTGCAGAGCGGCGACTCCAACGGCGGCAACGGCGGCCAGGGCGGCACCGGCGGCCATGGCGGCGCCGGCGGCAACGGCTACACCGGCGGCGGCGACGGCGGTGCCGGCGGCCTGGTCGGCAGCGGCGGCAACGCCGGCATCGGGCACGGCGCCGGAAGCAACGGGAACGCGGGCAGCACACCCACCACCCCGACCGGCAACGGCGGCGACGGCGGCGACGCCTTCGGTATCCCCGGCGCCGGCGCGACCGGCTACAGCGGCGGCAACGGCGGCAACGCCGGGTCCTACGGCAACGGCGGCAACGGCGGCAACGGGTACACCGGCGGCATCGGCATCACCGGCAGCACCGGCAGCACCCCGGCCGGCACCGGCGGCGTCGGCCAGCAGGGCGGCCAGGGCGGCGCGGCCGGCAACGGCGGCGACGGCGGCCTGATCGCCGGTAACAGCGGCAACGGCGGCAACGGCGGCAACGGCGGCCAGGGCGGCACCGGCGGCACGGGCGGCACCGGCGACTTCAGCGTCAACAACGGCACCGGCGGCACCGGCGGCCAGGGCGGCGCCGGCGGCACCGGCGCGAACGGCGGCAACGCCGGCAACGTCACCAACGGCACCGTGGGCAACGGCGGCAACGGCGGCAACGGCGGCATCACCGGCCTCGGCGGCCGGGGCGGCACCGGCGCGGCGGGCACCGCCGGCCACACCACCGGCGGCCAGGGCGGCCAGGGCGGCGACCCGGGCACCACCGGCGGCACCGCGGGCCAGGGCGGCACCGGCACGGTTCCGGGGCAGGCCGGCACCACGGGCACCGTCAACACCACCTCGACCGTCGTCAACGGCGGCACCGGCGGCATGGGCTACAACCCGACCACGCCGGGCGCGGCCGGCGGGACCGGCGGCGACGGCGGCGCGGCCGGCAAGTACGGCGTGGGCGGCACCGGCGGGCAGGGCGGCACCGGCGCGGCCGGCGCGGCCGGCGTCGACGGCGCCACCCCGGGCGCCAGCGGCACCGACGGCGGGACCGGCGGTCAGGGCGGTACCGGCGGCAACGGCGGCGCCGGCGGCACGGTGGCCGGCAACGCGGGCGCCGGCGGCGTCGGCGGCACCGGCGGTGCCGGCGGCGTGGGCGGTGCGGGCGCCGACGGCGCGGCCGGCGTCAACAACGGCGCCGGCGGCAACGGCGGCAACGGCGGGGCGGCCGGCGCCGGCGGTACCGGCGGCAACGGCGGAACGACGGTGACCGTCGGCAGCCACGGCGCCGGCGGTACCGGTGGCAACGGCGGCAACGCCGGCGTCGGTGGCAACGGCGGCAACGGCGCCGAGGGCACCGCGGCCAACCCGAACGGCGGCAACGGCGGCACCGGCGGCAACGCCGGCACCGCCGGCGGTGCGGGCACCGGCGGCACGGGCATCACCCACGGCGGCAGCGGATCCGCCGGCAGCCTTCCGACCACCGCGTCGGGCAACGGCGGCAACGGCGGCAACGGCTTCAACCCCACCGCCGCCGGCACCAGCGGCGGCAACGGCGGCAGCGGCGGCAACGGCGGTAATTACGGCAACGGCGGTACCGGCGGCAACGGCGGCAACGGCACGGCCGGCGTCGCCGGCACCAACGGTGTGACCGCCGGCGCCAGCGGCACCTCCGGCACGGCCGGTGGCGCGGGCGGCAACGGCGGTGCCGGCGGCAACGGCGGCAGCCAGCTCGGTACCGCCGGCACCGGCGGCAACGGCGGGAACGGCGCCAACGGCGGCAACGGCGGCAACGGCCGGATCGGCCAGTTCGGGATGACCGGCGTGAACAACGGCGCCGGCGGCAATGGCGGTGACGGCGGCAACGGCGGCAACGGCGGTGCCGGTGGCAACGGCGGGGCCGGCGGTTACACCCTGGGCGGCGCCGGCACCCAGGCCAGCACCGGCACCGGCGGCAACGGCGGCAACGGCGGCAACGCCGGCACCCCGGCCAACGGTGGCGCCGGCGCGGACGGCACCGTGGCCAGCTTCAACGGCGGCAACGGCGGCAACGGCGGCAACGCCGGCACCGCGGGCACCCTGGGCACCGGCGGCACCGGCTCCACGACGGGCACCAGCGGCAAGGCCGGCAACTCGGTCACCGGGCCGGCCGGCAACGGCGGCCAGGGCGGCAAGGGCTACAACCCGCTGACGCCCGACACCAACGGCGGCAACGGCGGCAACGGCGGCAACGGCGGTTCGATCGGCAACGGCGGCGCCGGCGGCGCCGGCGGCAACGGCACCAACGCCATCGTGACCGGCAACAACGGCGTCAACCCCGGCGACAGCGGCACCGCGGGCTACACCGGCGGCAACGGTGGTAACGGCGGCGCCGGCGGCCAGGGTGGCTCCATCTCCGGCAACGGTGGCGCCGGCGGGTCCGGCGGCAACGGCGGCAACGGCACCGCCGGCGGCAACGGCGTGAACGGCGCCAACGGCGTCGCCGACACCGACTCCTTCGGCAACGGCATCAACGGCGGCGAGAACGGCGGCAACGGCGGCGCCGGCGGCAACGGCGGCACCGGCGGCAACGGCGGTGTCGGCGGCACGGCCACCAACGGCGCCACCGGGTCCACCGGCACCGGCGGCAACGGCGGCAACGGCGGCAACGCCGGCACCGCCGGCAACGGCGGCAACGGCGTCGGCGGCACGGCCACCAACCCCAACGGCGGCAACGGCGGCAACGGCGGCACCGAGACGAAGGGCATGGGCGGCACCGGCGGCACCGGCTCCACTCCGGGCACCACCGGCAGCAACGGCACCGCGGCCCAGGCCGGCAACGGCGGAAACGGCGGCAACGGCTACACCTCCTCGGTCGCGGGCGCCAGCGGCGGCAACGGCGGCAACGGCGGCGCCGGCGGCTCGTACGGCAACGGCGGCAACGGCGGCGCCGGGGGCAACGGCGTGGCCGGCGCGGCCGGCACCAACGGCGTCAACCCCGGCGACAACGGCAACGCCGGGCAGGCCGGCGGCAACGGCGGCAACGGCGGCACCGGAGGCATCGGCGGCACCATCTCCGGCAACGGCGGCAACGGCGGCGCCGCCGGCAACGGCGCGGTCGGCGGCAACGGCGGCAACGGCGTGACCGGCGCCGACGGGGTGGCCGGAACCAACAACGGCGCCGGCCAGAACGGCGGCAACGGCGGGGCCGGAGGCCAAGGCGGCAACGGCGGCAACGGCGGCACCGGCGGGACTGCCACCAACGGCGCCGCGGGCAGCCTCGGCGCCGCCGGCAGCGGCGCCAACGGCGGGAACTCGGGCACCTCCGGCAGCGGCGGCAACGGCGCGGCCGGCACCGCGAGCAACCCCAACGGCGGCAACGGCGGCAACGCCGGTACCCAGACGGTCGGCACCGGCGGCAGCAAGGGCACCGGCGCCGGCGCCGCCACCAACGGCAGCGACGGCACCGCCGCCGCACCCGGCAACGGCGGCAACGGCGGCGCGGGCTTCACCTCCAGCACCGCGGGTGCCAACGGCGGCACCGGCGGCAACGGCGGCAACGGCGGCACCTACGGCAACGGCGGAGCGGGCGGCGCCGGCGGCAACGGCGTCGCGGGAACCACCGGCGGCAACGGCGGCGCCGGCACCGGCGGCAACGGCGTGGCCGGCGGCAACGGCGGCACCGGTGGCGCCGGCGGCAACGGCGGCCAGGGCGGCACGGTCTCCGGTAACGGCGGCCAGGGCGGCAAGGGCGGCAACGGCGCGGCCGGCGGCACCGGCGGCACCGGCGGCAGCGGTGACAGCTCCTTCACCGTGAACAACGGCGCCGGCGGAAACGGCGGCAACGGCGGCAACGGCGGCAACGGCGGGGTCGGCGGGAACGGCGGAACCGTGACGAGCGGCACCATCGGCGCCGCCGGCAGCGGCGGCAACGGCGGCAACGCCGGCACACCCGGCAGCGGCGGCAGCGGGGCGGCCGGAACCGCGTCCCACGTCAACGGTGGCGCCGGCGGCAACGGCGGCAACCCGGGCACCGTCGGATCCAAGGGCGGCGCGGGCACCGGCACCGGCTCGCCCAGCAGCGGCAACGACGGCTCCGCCGTGACCGGTCCGGCCGGCAACGGCGGCACCGGCGGCGCCGGCTTCGGCTACTCGGGCACCGGCGGCACCGGCGCCAGCGGCGGCAACGGTGGCGCCGGCGGCAACGGCGGCTCGGTCGGCACCGGCGGCAACGGCGGCGCCGGCGGCAACGGCGACAGCGGCGGCACCGGCACCGCCGGGTCCACCCCGGGCGCCAACGGCGGCACCGGCGTGGCGGGCGGCAACGGCGGCCAGGGCGGCCAGGGCGGCCTGGGCGGTTCGACCTCAGGCAACGGCGGCAAGGGCGGTGCTGGCGGCAACGGCGGCACCGGCGGTGCCGGCGGCGGCGGCGCGGCCGGTGACTCCACGTTCGCGGTGAACAACGGCGCCGGCGGCAACGGCGGCAACGGCGGCGGCGGCGGCAACGGCGGCGCGGCCGGCGCCGGCGGCAACGCCCAGGGCGCGGGCACCGGCGGCCGGCGGCACCGGCGGCAACGCGGGTACCGGCGGCGCGCCCGGCACCGGCGGCGCCGGCGCGACCGGCACCATCACCAACCCGAACGGCGGCAACGGCGGCAACAGCGGCACCGGCGGCACAGGCGGCAACGGCGGCGTGGGCGGCAACGGCGGGTCCGGCGGTGTCATCTCGGGCAACGGCGGCAAGGCCGGCAACGGCGGCACCGGCGGCGCCGGCGGCAGCACCGGTGCCACCCAAACGGGCGGCAAGGGCGGCGACGGCTTCAGCGGCGGCGGCGACGGCGGCAACGGCGGCGACGGCCCCAGCGGCGGCAACGGCGGCAACGGCGGCGCTCCCGGAACGCCCGGCGCGGCCGGGACCGGCGGCACCACCGGCGGCACCGGCACCGGCGGGAACTTCGGCACCGGCGGCACCGTGAATCTGCCCAACGGCGGCGCCGGTGGAATCGGCCAGGGCGGCGGCACCGACGGCAACGCCGGCGCCGACGGCACCGCCGGCACCAACGGCAACCACGGCTAGAACTTCGCGGGGCTGGGCTGGCGGTCAGAACTGCAAAGCGCTGAACCGCCAGTCCAGCACCGGCCGACCGGCTTCCACGCCCGCCGCGTACACCACCGACCGCAGGCCCAGCACACCGGACCGCGCGGACTCAACGTGCAGCTCGCTGTACAGCGTGTCACCCTCGTGCACCGGGCCGGTGTGGTCGCAGGACTCCCAGCCCAGCACCGTCACCAGGTTCGGCAGCAGCCGGGTCGCCTGCGCCAGCGCCAGCCCGATCGTGTGCCCGCCGTACACCAGCCGCTGCCCACCCACGCGCGAATCATGGTGCGTGGCAGCGATATTCAGGGTCAGGCGGGCCAGCTCCGGCGCGCTGCTGACGACGTCGCCGGTGCTGCGCAGCACCGCACCCGCCAGGCCCGCGTCAAAGTGCGGCCCCGGGACCCGCGTCCGAAACACCTCCCCGTCCCACCCCGCCGTCGGATCCGACGCCGGCGGCGGCGCGTCGACGCCGATGCCGGACAGGTCGTCGTCGGGCGCGCCGTCAAGTGTGAAATCCGAGCTGGCGGGCAGCATCCCGCAGCGGTAGAAGTCGAGCACCAACCGGTCGGCCTGGTCGATGGTGGTCATCCGCAGCGCCGCCAATCCCGTCGGCGCCCGGCCCGGCTTGACCGAATTCGCCCGCAGCCCAACCACTTCGGTGCGGGTGTAGAGGCTGTCACCGATGACCGGGAAGCGGTGAAACGTCAGCCCGCGGTAGAACAGGTTCGCCTTGACCCGCTGGGTCGCCAGCGTCGACTGGCCGATCGCGACGTCGCACACCAGGCCCGGGTGTGCCAGCGGCCCCGGCGCACCGGTCACGGCGGCGCACAGCTCGGCGTCCAGGGAAAGCCGCATCCGGTCACCGAGGATCGCCTGATGCGCGGCGGCCAACCCGGACGACAGCGTCGCCGACGGCGCCCAGTCGAACACCTGACCCACCGAGAGGTCATCGAAGTAGGGACCACCCTCGCGTATCCGCGCATACGTCACCGGGCCAATATGGCACACGTGGGCAGTGATCTGAACGACGAAGAAGCGATGCTGGTCGCCACCGTGCGGGCGTTCGTCGACCGCGATGTCAAACCGACCGTGCGCGAGGTGGAGCACGCCAACGAGTACCCGGAGGCGTGGATCGAGCAGATGAAACGCATCGGCATCTACGGCCTGGCCGTCCCCGAGGAGTACGGCGGGTCGCCGGTGTCGATGCCGTGCTACGTCGAGGTCACCGCCGAGCTGGCGCGCGGCTGGATGAGCCTGGCCGGCGCCATGGGCGGGCACACCGTCGTGGCCAAGCTGCTGACCCTGTTCGGCACCGGGGAGCAGAAGCGCGCCTATCTGCCGGCGATGGCCACCGGCAAGTTGCGGGCCACCATGGCGCTGACCGAGCCCGGCGGCGGTTCGGATCTGCAGAACATGACCACCACGGCGGTGCCGGACGGTCCGGATGCCTTGCTGATCAACGGCTCCAAGACCTGGATCTCCAATGCGCGCCGGTCCGGATTGATTGCGCTGCTGTGCAAGACCGACGCCCAGGCCAGTCCTCGGCACAAGGGCATCTCGATCGTGCTCGTCGAACACGGGCCGGGGCTGACGGTGTCGCGGGACCTGCCCAAGCTCGGCTACAAGGGTGTCGAATCCTGCGAGTTATCGTTCGACGGGTACCGGGCGCCGACGTCCGCTGTCTTGGGAAATGTTATGGGACAAGGCTTTTCACAGATGATGAAGGGGCTCGAGACCGGCCGCATTCAGGTGGCCGCGCGCGCCCTGGGCGTGGCGACGGCCGCGTTCGAGGATGCGCTCGCCTACGCGCAGCAGCGGGAGAGCTTCGGTCAGCCGATCTGGAAGCACCAGGCGGTGGGCAACTACCTGGCCGACATGGCGACCAAACTCACCGCGGCCCGTCAACTCACCCGCTATGCGGCGCAACGCTACGACAGCGGCGAGCGCTGTGACATGGAGGCCGGCATGGCCAAGCTGTTCGCGTCGGAGGCCGCGATGGAGATCGCGCTGAACGCCGTGCGTATCCACGGCGGCTACGGCTATTCAACCGAATACGACGCGGAGCGCTACTTCCGCGACGCGCCGTTGATGATCGTCGGCGAGGGCACCAACGAGATTCAGCGCAACGTGATCGCCGCGCAATTGGTGGCCAGGGGCGGAATCTGAGTTTTGCCGCCGCGGGTGCGCTATATTTGCGTGACTTCGGCGCCACCCCAAGGGAAGGCAGTTGCCATGAGTTATCCGCCAGGGCCCTACGAAGGTTCCCCGGGTTGGCCCGCGAGCAACCCCGGCCAGCAGCCGGGTTGGCAATCTCAGCCCGTCCCCCCGCCCCAGCCGGGTTGGCCGGCCCAGCAGCCGGGTTGGCCGGGCCAGCCACCGCCGGACAACTATCTCGTCTGGGCGATCCTGACCACCCTGTTCTGCTGCCTGCCCACCGGCATCGTGTCGATCGTCTACTCCACCAAAGTCTCCGGGCTGTGGGCGCAGGGACAGTACGGCGAGGCGCAGGCCGCGGCGGACAACGCCAAGAAGTGGGCGATCATCAGCGCGGTCGCGGGGCCCGTCGTGTATGTGATCTTCATGGTCATCTACTTCGCCTTCATCGCGGCGGTGGTCACCCACATGCCCTCCATCCCCACCACCACCACGTATCCCGGCTACTGAGTAACCGCCTTGGGCGCCAGCGGGTTTGGTGTCACGCCGGCTCGATCGCGTCCACCAACCCCCAGGCCAGCGCGGTCTCGGCGTCGATAGTTCTGCCGGACAACACCAGATAGGCGGTGCGCCAGCGGCCGATCCGGCGCGTCACGCTCACGGTGCCGCCGGCGCCGGGGATCAACCCCAGGCCCAGTTCCGGCAGCCCGAATACCGAATCGCGTTGTGCCTCAACCCATCCGCAGAACGCTGCCATCTCCAGCCCGCTGCCGAGCACCCGCCCGTGCACCCGGGCCCGGCAGCCGGAGCCGAGCCTGGCGGTCAGCGCGTCCAGCGCCAGGGCCGGGCTGTACCGGGTGCGTGCCAGGTGCGCGCTGGCCGGGTCGGCGAAGGTACCGAACTCGGCGAGGTCTCCCCCGCTGCAGAACGACGGGCCATTGCCGCTCAACACGATCCCGGTCACCGACGGGTCCAGCTGCGCGACGGCCAGCGCCTCCAGCAGCGCGGCGCGCGCGTCGGTGGAGAACGCGTTGTGCCGTTGCGGCCGGTTGAACGCGACGTAAAGCGTGTCGCCGTCGCGCCGCGCCACCACCGGGTCGGGGATGACGGGCACGCTAGCCGGGCCGCGCTCGTCGAGCCAGCGCGCGAACTCCGGGCCGGCCTGCAGCGTCGAATACGCCAGCGACTCGGTGATCACCCCGGCCAGCGTCGCGCCGGCGGGATCGATCGCGCGCAGCACGTCGTCGCAGACCGCGCTGGCCTGGGGCCAGCGTTCGCAGCGTGCGGTCAACTCGGCCAGCGCCTCGGGCACCGAGGCCACCGTGACCACCCGCCGGTCGGCGCACGGATCCTCGGACAGCGTGAAAGTCGCTGCGTCGAGCGAGGATTCGTCGCTTGACGGACCTACGGCGATGTTGACGCCGGGCGGCCCAAATTTCACACCGAATACTTCTCGATCAACGCGTTCTTGTAGAGCTTGCCGGTGTCGGTGCGCGGCAGCTGGGCCTCGAACCCGATCGACCGGGGGCACTTGAAGTGCGCCAGTCGGTCCCGCAGCCAGTCGAGCAGCTCGGCGGCGAACTCATCGGTGGCGTCGGCCTGGTCGACGGTCTGCACGGCGGCCACCACGCGTTGGCCCATCTCGTCGTCGGGAACGCCGAATACCGCCGCGTCCAACACTTTCGGATGGGTGACCAGAAGGTTCTCGGTCTCCTGCGGGTATATGTTCACGCCGCCGGAGATGATCATGTGATGGCGGCGGTCGGTCAAATACAGGTAGCCCTCGTCGTCGAGGTAGCCGATGTCGCCGACGGTCATCCAGCCGTGCTTGTCGCGCGACGCGGCGGTTTTCGCCGGATCGTTGAGGTATTCGAAGGCGAATCCGCCGCCGTCGAAATAGATCTCGCCCGCCTGCCCGGGGGGCAGCTCGTTGCCGTTCTCGTCGAGGATGTGCACGCCGCCCATCATGGGTTTGCCGACCGAGCCGGGATGGGCCAGCCAGTCCTCGGCGGT
The DNA here is from genome assembly GCF_010730195.1 of Mycobacterium conspicuum. NCBI lineage: Bacteria > Bacillati > Actinomycetota > Actinomycetes > Mycobacteriales > Mycobacteriaceae > Mycobacterium > Mycobacterium conspicuum. Next base: position 6,226,724 of record NZ_AP022613.1, on the reverse strand, counting down.
GATCAGCGTCGACCCGATCGCCTCCGAGGAGGCGTAGTACTCGTCGACGATCGGGCCCCACCAGTCCATCAGCTGCTTCTTGATCTGCACCGGGCACGGCGCAGCGGCGTGCATCACCCGTTTGAGGCTGGACAGGTCGTACGAATCACGAACGGCGGCAGGCAGTTTGAGCATCCGGACGAACATCGCCGGCACGAACTGGCCGTGCGTCACGCGGTAGCGCTGGATGGCGTCCAGCGTGCCCTCGGCGTCGAACTTCTCCATCACCACCGTGGTGATGCCGGCGCCCTGGATCGTCATCGACCACACCGACGGCGCGGTGTGGTAGAGCGGCGCCGGGCTCAGATACACTGCGTCGGGATCCAGCCAGAAGCCGACCAGGCCGGCCATCATGCCCGGGGCCTGATCCGGTGGCAGGTGCGGCAGTTCGCGTTTGATGCCCTTGGGCCGCCCGGTAGTGCCCGACGAGTACTGCAGCAGGTCGCCCTCGATCTCGTCGTCGATCGGGGTGTCCGGTTGGTCCGCAACGCATTCCGGGTAGCGCTCCCAGCCCGGCAGGTCACCGTCGGCCAGTATCAACAAATCCGGTAGTCCGCCCGGCAGGTGTTCGGCCAGACCCGCGCAGGTTTCGGCCAGCGCGGCGGACCCGACGATGGCCTTGGCGCTGCTGTTGTCGATGATGTAGGCCGCCTCGGCCGGCGTCAGGTGCGTGTTGATCGGCACGTAGTACAGGCCGCTGCGCCGAGCCGCCCACATGACCGCGTGGATGTGCTCGTTGTTCTCCATCAGGATCGCGACGGCGTCACCCTCGCGCAGGCCGGCCTTCCGGAAATGGTGGGCCAACCGGTTGGCACGGGCTTCCAGGTCGTCGAAGGTGACGACGGTTCCGGACGGATGGAGGATGATCGCAGGTTTGTCGGCGCCGATATAGGGGCGAATCTGCATGCGCCGACTGTACATCGCCCATTTCGACGCCCAATTCGGCGCCCAATTCGAAGCCCAATTCGGCGCCCAATTCGACCGCCGTTTTAAGCGGTCAGCCGTGCGGCGCTTCGGAGATCTTGCTGTCCGGCTTACCCAGCGTTTGGCACCAGGTCTGCGCCGACAGGCGCGTCGCGTCGATCTCCATGTTGGTCGGCTGGTTGCCGCTCTTGTCCTTGAGCATCTTGCTGATTTCGGTGTTCTGCTTGTTCTGGTCCTGGCCGGTGAAGTCCTTGCACTGCGTGTCGCCGCCGGTGTTGACCACCTGCGAGGCTGAGCATCCACTGAACAGAATTCCTAGTGCTGCAACCGCAATGGCGGTCGCCGCCGGTGTACGTGACATCGTTGTCGGCCTTCCGGGAAGAGGGGTGTGTCAGCTATTTATAGACCGAATCGCGCCGCGCCAAACACCGGACTCACCAGACGCAAAACCCCCGACACGCGGTGCGTGCGGGGGCTTTTGCGTCTGCTCGCGGTTACTGGGCCTATTCCGCCTCGGCCAAACGGTGCTTCAGCGCGTCGAATTCGTCCTTCACGCCGGTGGGCAGCTTGTCACCGACGAACTCGAGCCACTCCTCGATCAGCGGCAGCTCCTCGCGCCACTCGGCGGCGTTGACCGACAGCGCCGTGGCGACGTCGGCGGCCTTCACGTCGAGCCCGTCCAGGTCGAGGTCCGCGGCCGACGGCACGATGCCGATCGGGGTGTCCTGGCCGCCGGCCTGGTGCTCGATGCGGTCCACGATCCACTTCAGCACCCGGCTGTTCTCGCCGAAGCCCGGCCACAGGAACTGGCCCTCGTCGCCGCGACGGAACCAGTTGACGAAGAAGATCTTCGGCAGCTTGGACTCGTCGGCGTTCTTGCCCAGGTTGATCCAGTGCTGGAAATAGTCGCCGACGTGGTAGCCCATGAACGGCAGCATGGCCATCGGGTCGCGGCGCACGGCGCCGACCTTGCCCTCGGCGGCCGCGGTCTGCTCGCTGCCCATGGTGGCGCCCATGAACACGCCGTGCTGCCAGTCGCGGGCCTCGGTCACCAGCGGCACCGTGGTCTTGCGGCGCGCGCCGAACAGGATGCCCGAGATCGGCACGCCCTGCGGGTCGTCCCACTCCGGCGCCAGGATCGGGCACTGCGACATCGGGGTGCAGTAGCGGGAGTTCGGGTGCGCGGCCTTGGCGTCGGACTCCGGGGTCCAGTCGTTGCCCTTCCAGTCGGTCAGGTGCTGCGGGTCGCCCTCCAGGCCCTCCCACCACACGTCGTTGTCGTCGGTGAGCGCGACATTGGTGAAGACGGTGTTGCCGGCCTCGATGGTGCGCATGGCATTGGGGTTGGACTTCCAGTTGGTGCCCGGCGCGACCCCGAAGAAACCGAACTCGGGGTTGACCGCGTAGAGCCGGCCGTCCTTGCCGAACCGCATCCACGCGATGTCGTCGCCGAGGGTCTCGGCGCGCCAGCCGGGGATGGTGGGCTGCAGCATGGCCAGGTTGGTCTTGCCGCAGGCCGACGGGAAGGCCGCGGCGAAGTAGTACGCCTTGTTCTCCGGGGAGATCAGCTTGAGGATCAGCATGTGCTCGGCCAGCCAGCCCTCGTCGCGGGCCATCGCCGAGGCGATCCGCAGCGAGTAGCACTTCTTGCCCAGCAGCGCGTTGCCGCCGTAGCCCGAGCCGTAGCTCCAGATCTCGCGGGTCTCGGGGAAGTGGGTGATGTATTTGGTGTCGTTGCACGGCCACGGCACGTCTTTTTGGCCAGGCTCCAAGGGAGCCCCGACGGAGTGCAGCGCCTTGACGAAGAACCCGTCGTCGCCGATCTTCTCCAGCGCGGCCTTGCCCATCCGGGTCATGGTGCGCATCGAGACGACGACGTACTCGGAGTCGGTGATCTCCACGCCCAGCTTGGGGTCCTCGGCGCCCAGCGGGCCCATGCAGAACGGCACCACATACATGGTGCGACCGCGCATGCAGCCGCGGTACAGGTCGGTCAGGGTGGACCGCATCTCGACCGGGTCCATCCAGTTGTTGGTCGGGCCGGCGTCCTCTTCGCGCTCGGAACAGATGAACGTCCGCGATTCCACGCGCGCCACGTCGGACGGGTCGGACAGCGCCAGGTAGGAGTTCGGGTGCTTCTTCTCGTTCAGCTTGGTGAAGGTGCCGGCGTCCACGAGGTGCCCGGCGAGCCGGTTGAACTCCTCCTCGGAGCCGTCGGCGAACACCACCCGGTCGGGCTGGGTTAGCTCGGCGACCTCCTCCACCCACGCCAGCAGCCCCTGATGATTCGTGGGGGCGGTATCCAGACCGGGAATGGTCGCTGAGGTCATCGAACTCTCCTGAATTCTTCGGCTTACTCGCGGGCGTCCCGGCGTTATTCGCGATACGCCCACACAACTGTTGACGTGTGCTGCTTTGTTACCAGGTTATCGTGATCACCTTGCTAGGGAAGATCCGGACGGGTATAAGACTCCTCACAACAACGATTCAGAAGCGCTCAGCCCGCCCCGTTTCACCCGTACGGGTATACCCGGATCGCCCAGTTCTGCACTTACCACCCCAAGCGCGGCCCGCAGCGCGGGCAGCCGCCGGTCCCGCGCCGCAGCGGCCCGCGCCGCCGCGATGGCGTGTTCGCGGAGTTCGCCGTCGATCGCTCTGACCCGTTCGGCCACCCGCGCGCGCTCCGCCTCGTCGCGGGCCGCCAGCGCGCCGGTCAGCATCGACTCGGCCTGCAGCACCCGGGTGGCGACCAGCTCCTCGGCCACCGACCGTAGCGACGCTGCCGCCTCGCCGGCCCAGCGGTCCAGCAGCGCGCGGTCGCGCAGCAGCCCGCGCAGCGTCACCACCACATAGGTGAGCGCGAGCCCGACGGCAACACACGCCGCCGCCCCGGCCAGCTCCAGTGCGGGCCGCAAAGCCAGGCCGGTGAGCATCCGGCTCAGCGTCAGCCCCACGCCCAGCCCGAACCCGGCGCCCAGCAGCAACATCAGCGCGGTTTCCGGCCGTCGCGGTTTCAGCGGCGGCGCCGGGAACTCCACCACCGGCAGCCGCTCGACCGCCGGTAGCGCCACGCCCACGCCCATCGTCTCGGCGACGTCGGCCAGGTGCGCGTCGGTGGCCTCGCTCACCTCGGCCACCACCCGCTCGACCCGCGCGCGGGCCTCCCCTTCGAAGCCGCCCATCGCTCGGCGCGGCAGCGCGGCGGCATCGTCTTGCAGTTCGCCGCGCACCGACGCGCAGCGGTGGCGGGCGAAGTGGGACAGCTGCACCCGGGCCTGTTGGATCCGGCCGCGCAGCGCGATGCTCCGCTCGGTTTTCGATTCGCGCCGTTCCCGCAGGGCCGTGGCGCGCGCCTCGCGCAACGCCTCGACGCGGGCCCGCCGGCCGGCGCCCTCGGCGTCATGCTCGCACCGCAGCGCGGCCGCCCGCAGCCGGGATTCCCACGCCCGCAACCTGTTTCGCCGCGGGACGCACGGGTCGGCGAGCCGCGCCGTCACGGCGTCGACGAGGTCGTCGACGCAAGCGCCTCCCATTTCGGGCGCCGCGGCGGCCCCCACCCAGGGCGCCCCGGCGTAGCGCGGCGCGTGGGCCACCAGCGCGTCGCGGTCGGCGGCGAGCACGTCCCGCCAGCCGTGGTGCACGTCGATCTTGGCCACCACGCAGACCACCGCGTCGGTGTGTTCGGCCGCGGCGTCGAGCAACGCGCGGTCGGATTCGGTCAGGTGGGCCGCCGCCGAGACGACGAACACCACCGCCAGGGGCGCATCGCCGTGCCCCAGCTCGGTCGACTCGACGAACCTGTGCTGGGGCAGCCGGTCGCGCAGCGCCGCGACGACCCCGCTCACGCCGGCCAGCCACGGCCCGGTCACCAGCACCGCGTCACACGGGGTGCTCGGGGGCGGATCCAGCGCGGCCGGCCCGACCCCGGCCACCAGGGCGTCCACCGCGGCGACCGGACCGTCGTGGGCCCCGTCCGTCACGCCGGCGCTCCGGCCCAAAGCCGCAACGATCCCCTGGCGATGTCCGCGCCACACGCGCGGTGCACGACACGGGCCTGCGCCCGGCCGTACCGCTGCCAGCGCGCGGCCCGCGCCAGGTACCCGGCCCGGTCGCGGCACTCCTCCACGTCCAATCCGGCGGATTCGGCCACGTCGACGGCGGCGGCCATCCGGGCGAGCACCGTGTCGTCGCGCGCCAGGAAGCCGCCGATATCGGGGTTCGCGACCGCCAGCGCCTCGAGTTCGGCGACGGCGTCCAGCACCCGCCGATAGCGCACGTCGGCGGACACCCCGTCGAGCCGGTCCAGCACCGCGTCGACCCCGCTGACGCGCCGCAACAGCGCGCGCACCTGCGCGGGCGGGATGCCGCGGCGCGCCGCGGCGACCGCGACCGCGGCGCCGAACGGGCCGAGCGCGCCCGAACCGGGGTCCTCGAGCTGCGCGGCCACCGCGAGCAAGCCGCTCATCGGCAGCACCCGGACCCCGAGCAGTTCGGAAAAATGCGTGCAGCGCGCCCGCGCCAGCGCCATCGGCCCGTCCCCGGCGAACCCGGTCACGTCGGCTTTGTTCAGCACCGCCAGCACCGGACACCGCGCCGCGGCGACGGCCCGGGCATCCTCGGGCTTGACCACCTCGGCAAGCACGTACACGAGAACGTCCGGCTCGCGCGCGGCGCCAATGTCGCCAATATTTAATGCCCGCGCCACCGCCGAGCGGCCCACCCCGCGCCGTCCGCGCACGGCCACCCGCACCGGCGCCGCGGCCCGCTCCGCGACCGCGGCCAGCCGCTCATCGATCCCCTCGGCGGCGAATCGCGCCAGCTCCGAAACGAACGCCCGGTGGCCCGCTCCCAGCATGCCCCGAATGGTGGCAGCTGTGCGGCCAACCCGCGAGCCACCCTGTGGTAGCAGCCGAAGGCAACTGTTGGGTATCAATCTGGATCTGAGGCGACTACATCGGCGTGTCATGCGCCACGATGGACGGATGTATGCGCAACCGGGAGTGACGGCGCGCGCCGACACACCGGCGGCCGAGCGAGCGGAGCCCAACCGGCGCCTCCCGGCCAGCAGCTTTCGCTCACGCCACTCCGCCCTGTCCGACCTGCAACGGGACACCTGGGAGCGGCGGTGGCCGGAGCTGGGCCTATCGGTCGGGCAGGAGCCGTCGGGCGAGCAACCGGACATCGCGGCATGGTTCGGCCGGCGCGCGCCGCTGGTGGTGGAGATCGGCTGCGGCAACGGCGCGTCGACGCTGGCGATGGCGCAGGACGAACCCGACATCGACGTGATCGCGGTGGAGGTTTATCGGCGCGGGCTCGCGCAGCTGCTGTGCGCGATCGAGCGCGAGCAGGTCGGCAATGTCCGGTTGATCCTCGGCAACGGGATCGACGTGCTGGAGCGCCTCGTCGCGCCGGGCTCGCTGACCGGCGTCCGCGTCTTCTTCCCCGATCCGTGGCCGAAGGTGCGCCACCACAAGCGCCGGTTTGTGCAGCCGGCGACGGTTGACCTGATCGCCGACCGGCTACTCCCCGGTGGGATTCTGCATGCCGCGACGGACCATCCGGGTTACGCCGAGCACATCGCGGAGGTCGGAGACAGCCAGGCCCGGCTCGTCCGGGTCGATCCCGGCGCCGAATCACTACCGATCTCGGTGGTGCGCCCCACTACTAAATACGAGACGAAGGCCCAAGAAGCGGGCAGCGACGTCACCGAGCTGATCTGGAAAAGACGATGACCATGAGCGTGACAGAAGAAGCTCCTCCGGCCCTGCACGACGAGGGCGGCGACAGCGCCGCGGCCGAGTTCACCCCGCCGATCCGGCGGGTGCTGCTGGTGTGGGACGCCCCCAACCTCGACATGGGCCTGGGCTCGATCCTGGGCCGGCGCCCGACGGCGCTGGAGCGCCCGCGTTTCGACGCCTTAGGTCGCTGGCTGCTGGCGCGCACCGCGGACGTCTCGGCGGCTCGTCCGGGCGTCACGATCGAGCCCGAGGCCACCGTGTTCACCAACATCGCGCCGGGCAGCGCCGACGTCGTCCGGCCCTGGGTGGAGGCCTTGCGTAATGTGGGCTTCGCGGTCTTCGCCAAGCCGAAGATCGACGAGGACAGCGACGTCGACCGCGACATGCTCGAGCACATCGAGCGCCGGCGCAGCGACGGTCTCGCGGCCCTGGTGGTGGCCTCCGCCGACGGTCAGGCCTTCCGTCAGCCGCTCGAAGAGGTGGCCCGCGACGGAACGCCAGTTCAGGTCATCGGATTTCGTGAACACGCGAGTTGGGCACTAGCGTCGGATACCTTGGAATTCGTCGACCTGGAGGACATCACGGGTGTCTTCCGGGAACCATTGCCGCGGATCGGCCTGGATTCGCTGCCTGAGCAAGGGGCATGGCTGCAGCCGTTCCGGCCGCTGTCAGCGCTGTTGACAGCACGCGTATGAGCGTGTGTGAGACTGGGAAGCCACTGCGCGGCTCGGTAGAGATCCAGTAAGGAGCGTACGTGTTCGCCTGGTGGGGTCGAACTGTGTACCGGTATCGGTACATCGTTATCGGGGTGACGGCGGCCCTGTGCCTGCTCGGTGGTCTCTTCGCGATCGGCCTGGGTAAGCACCTCACGTCGAGCGGCTACTACGACGACGGCAGCCAGTCGGTGAAGGCTTCCATCATCGGCGACAAGGTGTACGGCCGCGACCGCACCGGCCACGTCGTCGCCATCTTCAAGGCGCCGGACGGCAAAACCGTCGAGGACCCGGCCTGGGCCAAGAAGGTCACCGACGAACTCAACCAGGTCGTGCAGGACCATCCCAACCAAATCATGGGCTGGGCCGGCTACTTGAGGGCGCCCGATACCACCAGCCCACTCATTCGGGGCATGGTCACGCAGGACAAGAAGTACACGTTCGTGTCCATTCCGATCAAGGGCGACGACGACGACACGATCCTCAACAATTACAAAACCGTCGCCCCCGACCTGCAGAAGCTCGACGGCGGCACCGTGCAGCTCGCCGGGCTGGAGCCGATCGCCAACGCCTTGACCGGCACCATCGCCACCGACCTGGAGAAGTTCGAATACCTCGGGGTGCCGGCGGTGACCGTGGTGCTGTTTTTGGTGTTCGGCGGCGCGGTCGCGGCCTGCCTTCCGGCCATCGTCGGCGGCCTGACCATCGCCGGCGCGCTGGGCCTGATGCGGTTCGCCGCCCTGTTCGGCCCCGTGCACGTCTTCGCCCTGATGGTGATCTCGCTGATCGGCTTCGGTATCGCCATCGACTACGGGCTGTTCGTGGTGAGCCGGTTTAGGGAGGAGATCGCCGAGGGCTACGACACCGAGGCGGCCGTGCGGCGCACCGTGATGACGGCCGGTCGCACCGTGGCGTTCTCCGCCGCGCTGATCATGGTCTCGACGGCCAGCCTGCTCGTGCTGCCGCAGGGCTTCGTGCATTCGATGACGTACGCGATCTTCGCCGCGGTGGGCCTCGCCGCGCTGCTGTCGATCACACTGCTGCCGGCCTGCCTGGGCATCCTGGGTCGCCACGTGGACGCGCTGGGCGTGCGGACCGCCTTCCGGGTGCCGTTCCTGCGCAACTGGAAGTACTCGCGGGCCTACCTCAACTGGCTCGCCGACCGGCTGCAGAAGACCAAAACCCGCGAAGAGGTCGAGGCCGGCTTCTGGGGCAAGCTGGTCACCCGGGTGATGAAGCGGCCGCTGCTGTTCGCCATCCCGATCGCCGTCGGCATGATCCTGCTGGTCATCCCGTTGGGCAACCTGTCGTTCGGCGCCATCAGCGAGAAGTATCTGCCGCCGGACAACTCGGTGCGCCTGGCGCAGGAACACTTCGACAAGCTGTTCCCCAGCTACCGGACCGATCCGCTCACGCTGGTCATCCAATCGACCAACCATCAGCCCGTCACCGACGCCCAGGTCGCGGACGTGCGCAGCAAGGTCATGGCGATCAGCGGCTTCAGCGAGCAGGACAACGACCCGGCGAACATGTGGCAGGAGCGCAGCTACGCGCCGGGCGCCTCGAAGGACCCCTCGGTGCGGGTGCTGCAGAACGGACTCATCAACCCCAATACCGCGGCGGAAAAGATCGGTGAGCTACGCGCCATCACCCCGCCCAAGGGCATGGAAATGATGGTGGGTGGCACGCCGGCCCTGATCGAGGATTCGATTCACAGCCTGGTCGACAAGGCGCCGCTGATGGCGGTCGTGCTGATCAGCACCACCATGCTGCTGATGTTCCTGGCGTTCGGGTCGTTCGTGTTACCGATCAAGGCCGCGGTGATGAGCGTGCTGACGATCGGGTCCACCCTGGGCATCCTGACGTGGATCTTCGTCGACGGGCATTTCGCGACGCTGCTGAACTTCACGCCGACGCCGCTGATGGTGGTGATCATCGCGCTGGTGGTGGCCGTCGGTTACGGGCTGGCCACCGACTACGAGGTGTTCCTGGTGTCCCGGATGGTCGAGGCGCGCGAGCGCGGCATGTCCACCGCCGAGGCCATCCGGATCGGCACCGCGACCACCGGGCGGTTGATCACCGCGGCCGCGCTGGTGCTGGCCGTGGTCGCCGCCGCGTTTGTGTTCTCCGACCTGGTGATGATGAAGTATCTGGCGTTCGGCCTGATGGCCGCGCTGCTGTTGGACGCGACCGTGGTGCGGATGTTCCTGGTGCCCTCGGTGATGAAGCTGCTCGGCGACGACTGCTGGTGGGCTCCGCGCTGGGCGCGGCGCCTGCAGAACCGCCTCGGCCTGGGCGAGATCGACCTGCCCGACGAGCACAAGCGGCCCACCGGGTTGAGCGGAGGGGGGCGCGCCGTGCGGCCGCCGGTGAAGGCGGCCAGCCTGGCCGCCGCGACCCCGCGTCCGGCGCACGACCCCACCCATCCCAGCCCGCCGCCCACGCGTCCCGGCCCGGCCCCGCTCCCCTCCGGCGAGAGCACCGCACGGCTGAACACTCGGCCGAACGCGGCAACGGACGACGCGAACACCACTCGCCTGTCGGTGCCCGGCCAGCCCGCGCCGCCGCCACCGGCACCGACGCGCGCCGCGCCCGTTCCCGGGCCGGCTTCCGGTGAGGATGCCAGCGACGCGGCCGACCCCACCGCCGCCCTGCCGGTCATGCGGCCCGAGAGCGCGGCTCCCTCGGATTCCGAGGCCGCCACCGAAAAGATGAACGCCCGCGGCCAGGCCGACCACGGCGACAACGGCAGCGATGTCGGCCATGTCGGCAATGTCGATGACGCCGGCGAGCCGCGGCCGCGCCGCCGCGGCGGCGGCGGGGGCGTCAGTGCCGCCGATTTGCTGCGCCGCGAAGGACGGCTTTAGCTCTCCACGCCGTACTCATCGGTGAGTTCCGCCGCCGCGATGGTGAACCCGGTCAGGGTCACCGTGCGGGCTTGTCGGGTTCGGCCTCGACGACGGCCCCGGTATCGTCCTCGGCCTGTTTGTCCACTTCGGCGGACGGATCGGGGGCCAGCAACACCTGCACCGCGTTGTTCAGAAACGCGACCGTCGGCACCGCGAGCAACGCCCCGACGATCCCCGCGAGCACGCCGCCGGCGGCGATCGCCAGCACCACCGCGAGCGGGTGAATCGAGACCGCGCGCCCCATCACCAACGGCTGCAGCAAATGCGTCTCGAGCTGGTTGATCACGATCAGCAAACCGAGCGTGGCGAACGCGTAGACGATGCCCTTGGCCAGCAGGGCGACCACCACGGCCAGAAAGCCGGCGATCACCGCACCGACCAGGGGGACGAACGCGCCGAGGAACACCAGCGACGCCAGCGGCAGCGCGAGCGGCACACCCATGATCGCCAGCCCGACGCCCACCCCGGCCGCGTCGGTCAGCGCCACCAGGAACGTGGCCCGCACGTAGCCGATCAGCGACGCGTAACCGGCACGGCCCGCCTCGGCCACCCGTTCCCGCGCACTGACCGGGACGATCTTGGTGACGTAGGACCAGATGTTGCGGCCGCCGTACAGGAAGAAAATCAGCGTGAGCAGCGCCAACACCGCGGCGGTGACCAACTCGGTGATGGTGGCTGCGGTGGCCAGCGCGCCGCTGGTCAACTTCGCCTGGTTGTTGTGCAGCGCCTGAATCGCCGCGTTGCCCGCGTTGTCGATCTGTTCGCCGCGCAGATGGGCCGGCCCCTCGATCAGCCACCGGCGGGTGGAGTCGATGCTGCGCTCCACCTGCTTGGTCAGATCGGGCACACCGTAGACGAACTGGATGATGACGAACGCCAGGATGCCGCCCAAGATCGCGAACCCGCCCAGCAGCACCACCGTCACCGCGCCGCCGCGCGGCAGACCCCGCCGGTCTAGCCAGTCCACCGCCGGCAGCAGCAAAGCGCTGATCATCAGCGCCAGCAACACCGGAACGACGATGACTTCCAGCTTTTCCACCAGCCACAACACGGCGACCGCGGCGCCCAGGATGACCAGCAACCGCCACGCCCAGGCGGCGGCCTTACGGACCAGCGGTTCGACCGACGCGGCGTCTGAAGCGCCCTCGATGTTCGCCATTCCAGCAAGCCTATCCGCCGAGTTGAAACCTCTCGGGCCGGCACGATCCGGTCACGACCCCGGATCAACCCCGACACGGTCTTCGTTGCGCAGCGATCGGTGCGCCACCTGCGCGGTTACCCTAAATCACGTGCCGCACCACGCCGCCGCCCGCAAGCTGGTCAGCCAGCGCGAGGCTGCCCCGCGCGGCAAATACTGGTGGGTGCGCTGGGCCGTGCTCGGCGTCGTCGCGGTGGTGCTGGCCGTCGAGATCGCGCTGGGGTGGGATCAGCTGGCCAAGGCGTGGCGGAGCCTGTTCGACGCGAACTGGTGGTGGCTGCTGGCCGCGACGACGGCCGCGGTCGCGTCGATGCACAGCTTCGCCCAGATCCAGCGCACCCTGCTGGCGTCCGCCGGGGTGCACGTCAAGCAGCTGCGCTCGGAGGCCGCGTTCTACGCGGCCAACTCGTTGAGCACCACGCTGCCGGGCGGACCGGTGCTCTCCGCGACGTTTCTCCTACGGCAGCAACGCATTTGGGGCGCCTCGACGGTGGTGGCGTCGTGGCAGCTGGTCATGTCGGGGGTGCTGCAGGCGGTCGGCCTGGCGGTGCTCGGGCTGGGCGGCGCGTTCTTCCTGGGCGCCAAGAACAACCCGTTCTCGCTGCTGTTCACCCTCGGTGGTTTCGTCACGCTGCTGCTGCTGGCCCAGGCGGTGGCGTCGCGCCCGGAGCTGATCGAGGGCATCGGCAACCGCGTGCTGGCGTGGGTCAACTCGGTTCGGGGCCGGCCCGCCGACACCGGCGTGGAAAAGTGGCGCGAGACGCTGATGCAGCTGGAATCGGTCAGCCTGGGCCGGCGCGACCTGGGTGTGGCGTTCAGCTGGTCCCTGTTCAACTGGATCGCCGACGTCGCCTGCCTCGGCTGCGCTGCGTACGCGGCCGGCGACCACGCCTCGGTCGCCGGCCTGACCGTCGCGTACGCCGCCGCCCGCGCGGTCGGCACCATCCCGCTGATGCCGGGCGGGCTGCTGGTGGTGGAGGCGGTGTTGGTGCCCGGCCTGGTGTCCAGCGGGATGTCGCTGCCCAATGCCATCTCGGCGATGCTGATCTACCGGCTGATCAGCTGGTTGCTGATCTCGGCCATCGGCTGGGTGGTGTTCTTCTTCGTGTTCCGCACCGAGAAGACCGACGACTCCGACGACGATTCGCCCACCGGGCCGCTGCCGATCCTGTCCGCCCCGGATCCGTCCGAAACCGCGTTGCAGGGCCCGCTGCCGCCCCAGCAGCCGCTGGCTCGGGAGCCCGAGCGCGACCGTCGTTAGCCGACGGTGTTGCCGCGCGGGGGCCCCGGCAGGGTGACACCCGGAAGCGGCGCCACCGGCCCGGCCGGCCCAGCCGGCAAGCCGGCCTGCAGCCCACCGGCGGCGCCCTGCGCCTGCTGCATCAGGCCCATGGCCTGCGGCACCGTGATCGGCAGCTTGCACTGCGTCGACAGCCCGGTCAGCGGCTGCGCGATCGACGTCATGTCCATGGCCACCTTCGGGTTGGCCTCGAAGTAGGACTTCAGCGTGGTCATCGACTGCGGCCCGGCCTGCTGCTGCAGCACCGACGTCATCGCCTGGTTGGTCTCGGGATGGGAGTCCAGGTAGTCGCCCATCGACTTGGAGACCGAACCGATCGTGCGCGCCACCTCGCTGGCCGCGCACGGGTCGGTCGCGCCGGTGGCCGGCGGTCCGGCCATCAGCAGGGCCGGCACCGCGGCTCCGACCAGCCCCGCGACGAACATGCCGCGCGTGGTCGCATGACCCAATTTCATGGATGGCTCCTCAACGATTGTGTGGGCTCGAACGCCCCCGGCACCCCCGCGCCGGCCCCCCGACATCCTGCCATCGGGCGCGCAACCGGTGCCAACTCGTGTGACCAAGATCCACCCGGTCGGCGACTTCGCAAACGCCTCGGCAACAACTTGATCGCGACTTCGCAGCTCCCGCGTCGCCGCAGCTCAGCACCCGATAATCTCACTTTATTCACAGGGCGCTGCGGTACGCTCGCGTGCACCGCTTTCGCGAGGACCGGGGAGAGAAGAAATCCAGCAGTTCATGATGCGCTTAAGCCGCAACCTGCGCAGATTCCGCTGGTTGGTCTTCACGGGCTGGCTGCTCGCGCTGGTTGTGGCGGTGTATGTGGTGCTGACGCAGTCCGGGCATCTCACCGGCGGCGGTTTCGCCGTGGCCGGGTCGCAGTCGCTGCGGGTTCACGATCAGCTCGAAGCGCAGTACCACGAGCAGGGCGCGTCCTCGTTGGCGCTGGTCGCGGCGCCCCGCGCGGACGCCAGCTACCAGGACATGAACGACGCCGTCGCGCAGTTGCGACGCCTGGCCGCCGAGTTCCCCGGGGTCACCGAGGTGCCCAATCCCACCCAGCGACCGCCGCAACCCGACCGCCCGTACGTGGTGTCCCTGCGGCTGGACTCCCGCAACACCAGCGACGTGGCCAAGAAGCTGCGGGAAAAGGTGGGCATCCACCAGGACCAGTCCGGGCAGACCGCGAACGGCCACGTGCGGCTGTATGTCATCGGGCAGGGTGCGCTATCGGCCGCCGCGGCGGCGAACACCAAGCACGACATCGCCGCGGCCGAGGAATGGAACCTGCCGATCATCCTGATCGTGCTGCTGGCGGTGTTCGGTTCGCTGGCGGCCGCCACGATCCCGCTGGCGCTCGGCATCTGCACCGTCGTGGTCACTTTAGGCCTGGTCTATCTGCTCTCGCTGCACATGACCATGTCGGTGTTCGTCAGCTCGACGGTCTCGATGTTCGGCATCGCGCTGGCCGTCGACTATTCGCTGTTCATCCTGATGCGGTTCCGTGAGGAGCTGCGCGCCGGCCGGCAGCACAGCGAAGCGGTGGACGCGGCGATGGCCACCTCGGGGCTCGCGGTGGTGCTGTCCGGGATGACCGTCATCGCCTCGCTGACCGCGATGTACGTCATCAACACCCCCGCGCTGCAGTCGATGGCCACCGGCGCGATTCTGGCCGTCGCGGTGTCGATGCTGACGGCAGCGACCCTGACGCCGGCGGCATTGGCCACCTTCGGCCGGTCGGCGGCCAAGCGCTCGGCGCTGCTGCACTGGTCCCGCCAGCCGGAGAGCACCCAGTCGCGGTTCTGGGCCCGGTGGGTGCGTTGGGTGATGCGGCGGCCGTGGATTTCGGCGGCGGCCGCCTCGGCCGTGCTGGTGGTGATGGCGATGCCGGCGGCGTCGATGGTGCTGGGCAACAGCCTGTTGCGCCAGTTCGACTCCTCGCACGAGATCCGGGCCGGCGTGGCCGCGGCGGCGCAGGCGCTCGGTCCGGGCGCGCTGGGCCCGGTGCAGGTGCTGGTCACATTTCCCGACGGGGGGGCGTCCAAGCCCGAGCACGCCGAGACCCTGGCCGCGATCCGGCACCGGATGACCCTGGCGCCCAACGTCGCCTCGGTCGGACCGCCGCAGTTCGCCGACGACAACAACAGCGCGCTGCTGTCCGCCGTGTTGTCCATCGACCCCGAAGACCTGACCGCCCGCCAGACCATCGACTGGATGCGCACCGAGCTGCCCGAAGTCCCGGGCACCGCCACCGGGCAGGTGGCCCAGGTGGACGTCGGCGGCCCGACGGCGCTGATCAAGGACTTCGACGCCCGGGTCTCGTCCGCGGTGCCGCTGGTGTTGGTGGTCGTCGCCCTGATCGCCTTCGTGATGCTGCTGATCTCGATTCACTCGGTGTTCTTGGCGCTCAAGGGCGTGCTGATGACGCTGCTGTCGGTGGCCGCGGCCTACGGCAGCCTGGTGGTGGTGTTCCAGTGGGGCTGGCTGGACAAGCTCGGCGTGCTCAGTTTCGAACGGCTCGGCTCGATCGACAGCATCGTCCCGCCGCTGGTGCTGGCGATGACCTTCGGCCTGTCCATGGACTACGAGATCTTCCTGCTCACCCGCATCCGGGAGCGCTTCGTGCAATCGGAGCTGACCCGCGACGCGGTGGCGTACGGCGTGAGCACCAGCGCGCGCACCATCACCAGCGCCGCCCTGATCATGATCGCGGTGTACATCGGCTTCGCGTTCGCCGGCATGCCGCTGGTCGCCGAGATCGGCGTGGCCTGCGCGGTCGCGATCGCGGTGGATGCCACCGTGGTGCGGCTGGTGTTGGTGCCGGCGCTGATGGCGATGTTCGCCCAGTGGAACTGGTGGCTGCCCCGGTGGTTGTCTCGGGTATTGCCGTCGGTCGACTTCGACCGGCCGCTGCCCGTCGTCGATCTCGGTGACATCCTGGTCATCCCGGACGACATTTCGGCCCTGATCGCGCCCAACGCCGACCTGCGCATGGTGCTCAAGTCGGCCGCGAAGCTCAGGCACCTGGCACCCGACGCCGTATGCGTGGCCGACCCGCTCGCCTTCACCGGCTGCGCGCGCAGCTGCCCGGAGCTCGAAACGGAGCCGGCCCGCGGGCTGGTGGCCCGCGCGATGACCCGGGCCGAGCGGCCGGTGCATCCGGTCACGCTGTGGCGTGGGCGGCTCAAGGTCGCCATCGACGCGCTGGAGGCCAAGGGCGCCCGCCAGACCTATCAGCGGCGCACCCCGGTGGAGACTACCCACGTCCAGTTGCCCACGGGCGACCGGCTGCTGATCCCGACCGGCGCCGAAGCGCTGCGCCTCAAGGGCTATCTGATCATGTGCCGTAACAGCCGCCGCGATTACACCGAATTCGCTGACATGGTCGATGCGATCGAACCCGAAACCGCCGCCATGGTGCTGGCCGGGATGGACAGCTATTACTGCTGCAAGGCGGATGACCGCCTCCCCGACCAGCAGTGGATGACGACCCAATTGGTTCGCCGGCTCGCAGATCCCGATCCCTCTGACATCGGTAAAACCCCGTTGTCGGAGGCCGACGCCGAGGCAGACTGGGAAGATGTCCGGCAGCGTTGCCTGTCGGTGGCGGTAGCGATGCTGGAGGAGGCGAAGTGACGTTGGCGGCCGCCCGCAGCGAACCAAGCCCTGCGGAGCCGCAGCGGCCCTCCGGGGACCCGCGGCCCGTCGAGTTCTGGCCCACCGCCGCCATCCGTTCGGCGCTGCAAAGCGGCGACATCGCCACCTGGAAGCGCATCGCGGCCGCACTCAAGCGCGACCCGTACGGGCGCACCGCCCGCCAGGTCGAGGAGGTCCTCGACGGCACCCGGCCGGCCGGCATCGCCAAGGCGCTGTGGGAGGTGCTGGAGCGCGCCCGCGCCCACCTGGAAGCCAACGAGCGCGCCGAGGTGGCCCGCCACGTGCGGCTGCTGATGGAGCGGTCCGGCCTGGCGCAGCCGGAATTCGCGTCCCGGATCGGGGTCGAGCCCGACGACCTGGCGGCCTACCTCGACGGCAGCGCCAGCCCGACGGCGTCGTTGATGATCCGGATGCGACGGTTGTCGGACCGGTTCGTCAAGGTGCAGGCCGAGCGTTCGCCCGAATCCAACTAATCTTCGGTGAAATAACAGAACTGTTATACTTATCGCATGGCGTCGCATGGCGGGCAGCTAATCCGCGAGGCGCGTCGCCGTGCCGGGCTCACTCAGGCCGAGCTCGCCGCCCGTGCCGGGACCGCTCAACCCGCCGTCGCGCGCTGGGAGTCGGGCTCGACGGCCGTCAGCCTCGACGACGTGATCCGGCTGGTGCGACTCTGCGGGCTCGAGTTGGAGCTGCACATCGTCCCCCGCGACGACAGCGACCTCGTTCAGGCAGCGCGCCTGGCCAACCTCACCGGCCAGCAGCGACTGGACCGCCACGCACGCGTGGCGGCCGAGCTCGACTACCTTCGGCATGCCGGCAAGTCGTGACGTGGGACTCAACCTGGCGAGACTGTTCGAGGTCCTCAACCGTCACAAGGTCAGCTACGTATTGATCGGCGGCCTCGCCGCGGTCTACCACGGCTCGCCGTTTCCCACCGAAGACGCCGACATCACGCCCGCCGCCACCCGCGCCAACCTCACTCGCCTCGCCGCCGCCCTTCGCGAACTCGACGCTCGGATCCGCACCGTCGCCGAGCCCGATGGCGTGCCCTTCGCGTGCGATGCGGACGGGCTGGCCGCGGCGCAGACGTGGAATCTCGCCACGGAGGCCGGCGACCTCGACATCTCGTTCCTGCCGTCGGGCACCCGCGGTTACCCGGACTTGAATCGCGACGCCACGTCGGCCGAAATCTATGACACCACAGTGCAAATCGCCTCACTGGCCGATGTCATTCGCTCCAAGCAGGCGGCCAACCGACCCAAAGATCAACGGGTATTGCCCACCCTGCGCGAGATCCTCGCCAACCGCACCGACTGAGCGTGTCAGCGCGAGTTGAGCGGGGCCACGTCGGTCACCAGCCAGTCGCCGCCGCGCTTGGTCAAGGCGACCCGCAGCGCGGGCACCGCTCGGCTGGGCGGCTGGCCCGGGGCGTTCTGGGTGACCCGCAGGATCACCGCCACGCTGGCCGCCGTGGGGCCGAGCGCCTCCACTCCCGCCGCCAGCGTGGCGGCCTGTGCCGTGATGTTGTGCTGGGCCATCTCGGCGCTGGACTTGTTGTATTGCTCCTTGAACGCGTTCGCCTGCTCGGGCACCATCATCGCCGCGGCCCGGTCGATGGAGCTGGTCGGCGCGCTCGGGGTGAACGACGCCATCGCCTCGGCCATCCCCGTGGCGACCTGCACCACGTCTCGGGAGTCCTTTTTGAAGTCGCGGTCCGGCTTCGCCCAGTGGGTGTAGCCGGTGAGCACCGCCGCGGTCAGGGCGGCCGCGCACAGCAGGACGACGCCCAGCCGCAGCGCGGGCGCGTCGTCGTCGGTGCCGACGCTGACCGAATCGCGGCGCAGCAGCCAGAAGTTGACGCCCACCCCCTCGATGATCAGCAGCACGAGGACCGAGCACGCCGACACCCACCACAGCGGCCAGCCGAGCACCACCCCGATCAGCACCAGCGCGCCGATCGCGGCCAGCGGCGCCACGATGTCGAAGGCCAGCAGCCGCCACACGTTTCGCATCGATTGACGGGTCATCGGATCGACTCCAGGTGCGAGATCAGCAGCCTGCCGTCCACGTTGGAGACGTCCAGTCGCAGGTTCCAGTGCACGGTCTGCGGCTTGGCGCCGGCGTTCTCGCTGACCGACGTCGCGACCAGCATCACCGAGTCGGTCCGGCTGGCGAACGGCGGCAGCTTGGTGGTCACGGGCGGCCGGGGCGCACCGGGCTGCGGATCCAGCTCGTGGTGGACCGTCTCGATCGCCACCGCCTCGATGCGGCCGGCGCTCTGCGATTGCAGCTTCTCCACCACCTGCCGGTAGGGCTGCACGGCCGCGTCGAAGTCGGAGTTGAGTTCGCCGACGGTGCCGTCGTGTAGCCGCTGCAGGCTGGCATCGACGTTGCCGCTGTTCATGTTGATCAGCACGCCGGTCCAGTCGGCGGCGGTCTGCATCACCCGGGTCAGGTAGGCGCGTTCGCGCACGTCGTCGTGGTGGTCGGTCCAGATGAACGCGCCGAACACGACGGCGGCGATCGACAGCACCGCGAGGACGGCCGACGCGATGCCGTAGTTGGAGAACATCGGGCCGGCCGATTCCGGTTCCGCCGAGTCGTCCTCTGTTTCGGCCTGCTCCCCGTCTGACATGGCCCGATCGTCGCACCCAAAAAGTGATGGAAGGATGGCGGGGTGACATTAGAAGCCATCCGCTCGGGCATCGACCTTAGCTGGGTCGACGCCGACGCCCGACCCCAAGACGACCTGTTCGGTCACGTCAACGGCCGCTGGCTGGCCGAATACGACATGCCCGCGGACCGGGCGACCGACGGCGCGTTCCGGTATTTGTTCGACCGGGCCGAAGAACAGGTGCGCGATCTGATCAGCGAGGCAAGCTCGTCCGGCGCCGGCCCGGGCACCGACGAGCAGCGCATCGGCGACCTGTATGCCAGCTTCCTCGACGAGGACGCCGTCGAACGCCGCGGCACCCAACCGCTGCTCGACGAGCTGTCCGCGATCGACGGCGCCGCCGACGCCGACGCGCTGGCCGCCGTCCTGGGTTCGCTGCAACGCACCGGCGTGGGCGGCGGCGTCGGCGCGTATGTCGACACCGACTCCAAGAACTCGGCCCGCTACCTGGTGCACTTCTCCCAGTCCGGCATCGGGCTGCCCGACGAATCGTATTTCCGCGACGAGCAGCACGCCGAGGTGCTGGCAGCCTATCCCGGACACATCGCGAAAATGTTCAGTTTGGTGTGCGGCGGCTCTACCGACCAGCACGCCGACACCGCGGCGCGCATCGTGGCGCTCGAGTCCAAACTGGCCGCCGCGCACTGGGATGTGGTCAAGCGGCGCGACGCCGACCTGTCCTACAACCTGCGCACCTTCGCCGAACTGCAGGACGAGGGGGTTGGCTTCGACTGGGTCGGCTGGGTCACCGCGCTGGGCGGCACCCCGGAGCAGGTCGCGGAAGTGGTTGTCCGCCAACCCGATTACCTCACCGCGTTCGCGGCGCTGTGGGGCAGCGAGGACCTCGAAGACTGGAAGCACTGGGCGCGTTGGCGGTTGATCCGGGCCCGCGCCCCGTGGTTGACCGACGCCATCGTGGCCGCAGACTTCGACTTCTACGGCCGACTGCTGACCGGAACCGAGCAGATTCGCGACCGCTGGAAGCGGGCCGTGTCGCTGGTGGAAGGCCTGATGGGCGACGCCGTCGGAAAGCTTTACGTGGCAAAGCATTTCCCGCCCGACGCCAAGGCCCGCATCGATACCCTGGTGGACAACCTGCGTGAGGCCTACCGGGTCAGCATCACCGACCTGGAGTGGATGACGCCGCAGACCCGCGAGCGTGCGCTGAGGAAGCTGGACAAGTTCACCGCCAAGGTCGCCTACCCGAAGAAATGGCGGGACTACTCGAGCCTGGTGATCGACCGCGACGACCTGTACGGCAACTACCAACGCGGGTATGCCGTCAACCACGACCGCGAACTGGCCAAACTCGGGGGTCCGGTGGATCGCGACGAGTGGTTCATGACGCCGCAGACGGTGAACGCCTACTACAACCCGGGGATGAACGAAATCGTCTTCCCCGCAGCCATTTTGCAGCCGCCGTTCTTCGACGCCGACGCCGACGACGCCGCCAACTACGGCGGCATCGGGGCCGTGATCGGCCACGAGATCGGGCACGGCTTCGACGATCAGGGCGCCAAGTACGACGGCGACGGCAACCTGGTCGACTGGTGGACCGACGACGACCGAACCGAGTTCGGCGCCCGCACCAAGGCGCTGATCGAGCAATACGACGCCTACACGCCGCGCGCCCTCGATGCCGGCCACCACGTGAACGGCGCCTTCACCGTCGGTGAGAACATCGGCGATCTCGGCGGGTTGTCCATCGCGCTGTTGGCCTACCAGCTCTCGCTGAACGGCGAACCGGCGCCCGTCATCGACGAGCTTACCGGCGTGCAACGGGTGTTCTACGGCTGGGCGCAGGTGTGGCGCACCAAATCCCGTGACGCGGAAGCGATTCGGCGGTTGGCGGTGGATCCGCACTCACCACCGGAGTTCCGCTGCAACGGCGTCATCCGCAACCTCGACGCGTTCTACGACGCCTTCGGCGTCACCGAGGACGACGCGCTGTACCTGGAGCCCCAGCGCCGCGTCCGCATCTGGAACTAGGAGGCCGGACTTGTGCTCCTGGAGCGGGGGGATGTTCCCGAGGGCGTCCATGCTCTTGTTGCGCAAGGGACGGTGACGTCCGATGACTATCGCCAGGTCTTTGAGCCGCTGGTCGAGCGAGTTCGGCGAAGCGGGCAGCGGTTGCGTCTGCTCTACCAGTTCGGGCCGGACTTCGACCGGCTGACACCAGCAGCGCTGTGGGCAGACAGCCGGCTCGGCGCTCGCTACCTGCCCCTGCTCGACGGCTGCGCGCTCGTCGCCGACGTCGACTGGGTTCGAGCGCCCGGACGCAGTATCGCGGCGTGGATGCCCTGTCCCATGCGCGTTTACGGCAACGAGCGGCGAAACGAGGCGGCTGGTTGGCTGGCGTCCCTGCCCGCACGCCAACGGCCGTCCACCGCGCAGATGGTAAAGACCTATGTGGGCGGCACCGGCGGCGCGGCGGCCAGCCTGGCGAAGCTCCTGATTGCGCGAAGGTAAGGCAGATCAGACGGGCACTTTTTCGACCACTGGGCAAGCCTCGATCCGCGCGGGCACGTGCTTGTGCCACGGCGTGCCCGCGTACTTGTCGCGCCAGTCCGTCGACGTGAGCGTGTTGGGCGCGACACCGGGAACGACGGTGGCGCCGTCGTCACCGACGTAGTCGAGCCCAAAACCGTTGGGCAGGGCCGCATGTCCGGGCAGCATCGTCTCGGTGATCTCGACGGTGGCCTCGGCGCTGCCGGCCGCCGTCGTGATCCGCGCCCGGCCCCCGGCCGAAAGCCCAAGGGCCTGAGCGTCTTCGACGCTGACGCGCAGCGCTCCGTCGGCGTCGCGTTTGCGCCAGGTCGGGTCGCGGAAGATGTCGTTGGCGGTGTAGGCACGCCGCTCCCCCACCGACAGCACGATCGGCAATTCCGGGGTGGTCAGTTGGGCCGGCGCGGTGGTCAATGCCCTGAGGTCGTCCAGCATTTCGGGGATTTCCAGGGCGATCTTGTGATCGGCGTGGCTGATCAGCGCGAAGTCATCCTCGTAGGTGTGCGCGGTGAACGTCACCCCGGACGGGCTGTCGAGGATCGCGTCGAACAACGCGTTGCCGTCGGCGTGACCGGCGCGCGCGACGGCCTCGGGATAGGTCATGGCGGTCTTTTGGGCCAGCCCCCACAGCGCGGCCGCCCCGGCCAAACCGTCGGGCAGCGTGGGGCCCAGCGTCTCGTAAAGCACGTAGGGCAGCAACTTGGACAGCGTGGGGTTACCGGCCACCGCCGCCAGAAAGGCCTCGGTGTAGGCCTGGCGGCCGTTTTGCGCGGCGTCCCGCAGCGGCCGCAGGTCGGCTTCGTCGACGACGCCGAGCGCCCGCACCAGCCGAGCCCAGATCTCCGGTTCGGGCAGCGTCCCCGGTAGCGGTGCGAGCAGCGGCCGGCGGAGCTGAAAGCCGTTGTGCGGGAACTCGAAATTGAAGAACGTGGCTTCCGGCTTCTCGAACTGGGATGCCGCGGGCAGCACATAGTGGGCCAGCCTGGCCGTCTCGGTCATCGCGACGTCGACGACCACCATCAGCTCCAGCGCCTGAAACGCCTCCCGGCACGCCGCCGAATTGGCCAGCGAGTGCGCGGGATTGCCGCTTTCGACGATCATCGCCCGGAACCGGTCGGGATGGTCGGTCAGGATCTCCTCGGGCACCGCATTGGCCGGAATCAGCCCGGAGATGATCGGGGCACCGGTGACCGGCGTGCGACCCGAGACCGTGCTGAACAGCGGGGCGAACGACGAATGCAGGTGCTGGCCACCTTTTTTCGCGAAGTTGCCGGTGAGGATCCACAGCAGCTTGTTCAGATACGAGCACAGGGTGCTGTTGGGTGCCTGCTGGATGCCGAGGTCCTCGAACACCGCCACGCTGCCGGCCGCGCCGATGCGCCGCGCGGCGGCCCGCAGCAACTCCTCGTCCACGCCGCAGTGCTGCGCATGCTCACCGACCGGCACGTCGCGCAGGGCGTCGCGCACGGCGTCGGCGCCATGCACGTGCTCGGCGAGAAATGTCTCGTCGCAAAGGTTTTCCTGCACCAGCACCGCGGCCAGGGCGGCCAGACACCAGGCGTCGGTACCGGGCCGGACCCGCAGGTGGAAGTCGGCCATCTTCGCGGTGTCGGTGAGCACCGGATCGATCACGATCATCGACCGCGCCGGGTCCTTGGCGATCTCGTTGAGCACGACCCGGGCTCGGGGGAAGCTCTGCGACATCCACGGGTTCTTCCCGACGAACACCGACACCTCGGCGTGCTCGAACTCCCCTCGCGTGTGGCCGCCGTACAGCTGGGCATCGACCCACGATTCGCCGGTCTTCTCCTGCGCCAGCGCGTTGGATCGGTAGCGCGACCCGAGGGCCTTGAGGAACGCCCCGCTATACGCCCCGCCCAGATGATTGCCCTGCCCGCCGCCGCCGTAGTAGAAGATCTTGTCGCCGCCGTAGCTGTCGCGGATGTGCTTGAAACCTTCGGCGATCTCGACAATCGCTGTGTCCCAGTCGATTTCCTCGAAGGTCCCATCGGCACGTCGGCGCATCGGCGAGGTCAGCCGGGCGCGGTTGTTCTGGTAGTGGTCGAGCCGCAACGCCTTGTTGCAGGTATAGCCCCGCGTGCCCGGATGTTCCTTGTCGCCCCGGATGCGGGCCAGCGTGCGGTCTTCGACCTGCACGACGATCCCGCAGTTGCATTCGCACAGGATGCAGGCGGTGGGCTTCCACTCGGCGGTCATCGTGCCTCCATGAAGACGTTGCGTAGTTGACGGTGAACGACGTCGAGCGGCGTCAGGTCGCGCCGCACTCGGGCCAGCACGATCGCGCCCTCGAGCGCCGAGGTGGCCAGCACCGCCAGCTCGTTGGCCCGCTCGGCCGATACTCCGTCGGCGATGAACCGTTGCGCGATCAGGTCGGTCCAGTGGTCGAACGCCGCCGCGGCGCGTTCGATCACGGCCTGTTCGTCCGCCTCGACGGAGACCGCCACCACCGGACAGCCCGCGCGGAAGTCGCTATCGAGCAGCTGCCGGCGGTACTTCTCGATCAGCGTGTCCCACAGCTCGCGGCCGTTTGTGGCCTCGGCGATGCTCCCGGCGACGTGCTCGCCGGCGAGGTCGACGGCCTCGCGCAGCAGCTGCGTGCGCCCGCCCGGGAAGTAGTGGTAGGCCGAGCCCCGCGGGGCGCCGCTGTGCTCGAGGACATCCGAGATGGCGGTGGCGTGCGCGCCGCGTTCCCTGATCAGCAGGGCGGCCGACAGCACCATCCGGTCACGGGGGCTGCGCATATGTATGATGCTATACATAACTCGCGGCCGTGCGGAAGCCTTGCTCAAATACCGCGCCGGAAGCTAGTTGGTGATCCAGTCGCTGGAGCCGTCGTTCTTCTTGTAATTGCCGCCGCTGGAGTTCACCACGATGATCGGATCACCGGGGCCGAAGTTGTCGAAGAACCACTTCGCGTTGCTGGGGCTGATGTTGATGCAGCCGTGGCTGACGTCGCGCTTGCCCTGGTCGTCGACCGACCACGGGGCGCTGTGCACATAGTCGCCGACGTTGTCGAAGCGGACCGCGTCCTCCACCGTCACCTTGTAGCCGTAGGTCGAGTTGACCGGCACGCCGTAGGTCGAGGAGTCCATCACCACCGACGCCTTCTTGTCCTGCACGTAGTAGGTGCCGTTGGGGGTCTGGTGGTTGCCGGACGTCATGCCCATCGACATCGGGAAGGTCTTCTCCACGGTGCCGTTGCGCGCGATGGTCAGCTGGTGCGTGGCGTCGTCGGCCGTGGCCACCAGTTGATCTCCGGTCTGGAAGCTCATCACCGTCCCGCCGGCATCGACGGTCACCGCGGTGTGGGCGGGCCAGAAGTTCAGCGGGCGCCAGCGCAGCTGGGTCGGGGTCATCCAGTAGAACTTGCCCGCAACCGGCGGAGTCGACATCACGTGGACCGCGTCGATGGCCGCGCCCGCGTCGGCAACCGTCCCGGGGAAGTTGATGATGATCGGCTGGGCCACGCCGACCGTCGAGCCGGGTTTCGGAACGAACGACGGCGGCGCGAACGGGGCCTGACCGGTGAACGGTGTCGGGTTCTGCCCCTCAACCGGGCCCACCGCCGCCGGAAAGGCCGGCAGCTGAAACGGGGCGGGCAGCGGCGGTGGCGCCGCGACGGGCGGCGGCGCGGGCGGGACCCCCGGGGCACCCGGATCGGCCGGTGCGGGAACGTTCGGATCACCGGGCGCGGGATCCGGATCCGCGGCCGCGGTCCCCGCCCCCAGCACCAACAGAGCGGCAAGTCCAGCTGCGCTCAGAGCCCCAAACAGACCCTTCGTCCAGCCCGCCATACGCATTCCTCCTGTCGCGGTTCTCGACCAAGTGTCGCATAGCGCGGCGGCCAGCTACCTGTTTCACCGCCGCCAGGTCGCGCGTGGCGGCCCGAAATATCGCGCTGAACTGGCGAGCTATGAATAGGAGTGAGGTTGGCCCAGCAACGTCGCTACAGCTGCCAGTCCTGGGCGCCGTCGTTCTGGGTGTAGGAGCCGACGGAGTTCTTCACCACGACGGGGTCCCCGCTGCCGAAGTTGTCGTAAAACCACTTCGCGTTGCGCGGGCTCAGGTTGATGCAGCCGTGGCTGACGTCGCGCTTGCCCTGGTCGCCGACCGACCAGGGCGCGCTGTGCACGAAGTTGCCGCTGTAGTCGATCCGGACCGCGTCGTTGACCGTCACCTTGTAGCCCCACGACGAGTCGGTCGGAACCCCGTAGGTCGAGGAATCCATCACCACCGAGGGCATCTTCTCGAGCACGTAGTAGGTGCCGTTCGGGGTCTGGTGGTGACCGGCCGACATCCCCATCGACATCGGGAAGGTCTGCACCACGGTGCCGTTGCGGGTGATCGTCATCTGATGCGTGGCGTCGTCGGCCGTGGCCACCAGCGAGTCGCCGGTATGAAAGCTCGACCTCGCGCCGGAGGCATCGATGTTCACGACGGTGTTGGCCGGCCAGAATTCCAGTGGGCGCCAACGCAATTGGGTCGGGCTCATCCAGTAGAACTTCCCCGGCACCGGTGGATTCGACGAGATGTGGACGGCTCGTTCGGCCATCGGCCGATCGGCGATCGGCACCGGGAAGTTGATGATGATCGGCTTGGCCACGCCGACCATCGAACCGTCGAGCGGGTTGAACGTCGGCGGATGGAACACGGGTGCGCCGACGTACGGTGTCGGGTCCTGCCCGGGAACCGAGCCCGCCGGCACCGGGAGGGCCAACGGATCGGGCCCCGCCATCGGGGGTTGCGGGTCGACCGGGTCGGCCGCGGCGTTCGGATCGCCGGGCGGACCCGGATCCGGATCCGCGGCGGCGGTGCCGGTGTTGAGCACCAGGCCCACCGCGCACGCGACGAGGAAACCCGCCCTCATGGGCGCGCCGCCGCGCCTTCTTCGGCCACGTCGAACGTCTGCCGGTTGGCCGCCATCCCGATCAGCGCGACACCCACCAGGCTCGCCGAGGCGGTCAGCATCAGCGCCACGCTGCGCTCGTAGATGAGGCCGCCGGCCAGCGAGCCGGCCATGATGCCCACCTGGAACGCGGTGACGTACAGGCCCGACGCGCCGTCGGGGTCGTCGGCGCCGCTGCGCATCGCCGCGGACTGCAGCATCGGCGTCACCCCGGTCGCGGTGGCGCCCCACAGCACGATCGCGCCCGTGCCGATCAGCGCCATGGCCGCGGTGGGCCGTGAGCCGAAGGCGAGCAGCGTCAGCAGCAGGAACGCGGCCGTGAGCCCGGCCGTGCAGCACAGGATGGCGCCGCGGGGCCGGCGGTCCAGCGGGCGCGCAACCAGGGGCACGGACAGCACTCCGGCGAATCCGTAGGCAGCCAGCAGCCAGGCCAGGTTAGGTCCGCGCACGCCGACGACGTCGCGGATGATCACCGCGATGTACGTGTATGAGACGAAGTGGCCGGTGACGCCGATCATGGTGATCACGCTGACGATGATCAGCCGCCGATTGCGGTGATGCCGCGACCGCGGACCGACGTGGGCGAGCTGATCCGTGGTGAGCACCAGCTCGGGCAGCATGGTGCGCGCGGCCACGGTGACGATGGCCGCCGCGACGGTGACGCACACGACCGCCAGCCGCCAGCCCCACATCAGGCTCATCGCCGCCGTCAGGGGGCTGCCGAGCACCAGCGCCAGGCTGGTTCCGACATAGATCGATGTCGTCGCGCGCCCGGCATGGCTCGGCGGAACCAGCCGGGTCGCGATCGGCGCGATGACCGACCACAACAGGCCGTGGGTGATCGCGCAGAGCACCCTTCCCGCGGCCAGCACCGCGAAGTTGGGCGCCAGCGCCGAGATGAGCTGCGACAGGGTCAGGCAGGCCAGGCTGGCGACCAGCACCCGCCGGCGCGGCACGTGCGCGGTCCAGCGCACCAGCGGAATGGTGGTCAGCGCCGCCACCAGGGCATACCACGACAGCAGCGTGCCCACCAGCACCACGCTGACGTTCAGATTCCGCGCGATCGCCGACAGCGCCCCCACCGGCAATAGTTCGGCGGTGACATAGATGAACGCCGCCGCGGCCAGCACAGCGAGCTGCACGGCGATCCGTGGCGTCCACGGTCGGGTGGCAGCGCTGGCGGCTCGGGTTTCGGCAGTCATAGCGTGGGATGTTGCTGACGCGATCACACTGACCCTAACCGTACGCACAGCAACCGCGCCTAGTGCGCACCCCCGCGGCGCAACACGCCCCGCAAATCAGGAGCGAACGAGGCGCGCGATCGCGGCCGAGGCCTCGGCCAGCTTGGTTTGGGCCTCGTCGCCGCCCTCGGCCACCGCACGGGTGACGCAGTGGCTCAGGTGCTCGTCGAGCAGGTTCAGCGCCACCGAACGCAAAGCGTTGTGGGCCGCGCTGATCTGAGTGAGGACGTCGATGCAGTACTTGTCCTCGTCGATCATCCGCGCGATGCCCCGGACCTGTCCCTCGATGCGCCGCAGCCGCTTGGCGTAGCTCTCCTTTTCCTGCGTGTATCCGTGTGGCTCCGACGGCGTAGTCATGCCGTCATGGTACTCCATACCCCGACGGGGTATAACCCGCAAATACTGCCTTGCCCGCGCCGCGCATACTGGCACGATGCCCGCAAATAAGTCCCCCGATATCAAACCCCGCAGTCGCGAAGTCACCGACGGTCTGGAAAAGGCCGCCTCCCGTGGCATGCTGCGCGCGGTAGGCATGGGCGACGAAGACTTCGCCAAGCCGCAGATCGGTGTCGCGTCGTCGTGGAACGAGATCACCCCGTGCAACCTCTCGCTGGACCGACTGGCCAAGGCGGTCAAGGAAGGCGTGTTCGCGGCCGGCGGCTACCCGCTCGAGTTCGGCACGATCTCGGTGTCCGACGGCATCTCAATGGGCCACGAAGGCATGCACTTCTCGCTGGTGTCGCGTGAGGTGATCGCCGACAGCGTCGAGACGGTGATGCAGGCCGAGCGATTGGACGGATCGGTGCTGTTGGCCGGCTGCGACAAATCGCTGCCGGGCATGCTGATGGCCGCCGCCCGCCTGGATCTGGCCGCGGTGTTCCTCTACGCGGGGTCGATCCTGCCGGGGGTGGCCAAGCTTTCCGACGGCAGCGAGCGCGAGGTCACCATCATCGACGCCTTCGAGGCCGTCGGGGCCTGCGCGCGCGGGCTGATGCCACGCCAGGACGTCGACGCCATCGAGCGCGCGATCTGTCCGGGCGAGGGCGCGTGCGGCGGCATGTTCACCGCCAACACCATGGCGAGCGCCGCCGAGGCGCTGGGTATGTCGCTGCCCGGCAGTGCGGCGCCGCCCGCCACCGACCGGCGCCGCGACGGCTTCGCCCGGCGCAGCGGTCAGGCCGTCATCGAGCTGCTGCGTCGCGGCATCACCGCGCGCGACATCCTCACCAAGGAGGCGTTCGAGAACGCCATCGCGGTGGTGATGGCGTTCGGCGGCTCCACCAACGCGGTGCTGCACCTGCTGGCCATCGCGCACGAGGCCGACGTCGCGCTCTCGCTGGAGGACTTCAGCCGGATCGGTTCCAAGGTGCCGCACCTGGCCGACGTCAAGCCTTTTGGTCGTCATGTGATGTTTGACGTCGACCACATCGGCGGGGTTCCCGTGATCATGCGGGCCCTTCTGGATGCGGGCCTGCTGCACGGTGACTGCCTGACCGTGACCGGCCAGACGATGGCCGAAAACCTCTCGGCCATCGCCCCGCCCGACCCGGACGGCAAGGTGCTGCGCGCGCTGGACAACCCGATCCACCCGACCGGCGGCATCACCATCCTGCGCGGCTCGCTGGCGCCCGACGGCGCGGTGGTCAAGTCGGCGGGCTTCGATTCCGACGTGTTCGAAGGCACCGCAAGGGTTTTCGACGGCGAGCGGGCCGCGCTGAACGCCCTCGAGGACGGCACCATCACCCACGGTGACGCCGTGGTGATCCGCTACGAGGGGCCCAAGGGCGGGCCCGGGATGCGCGAGATGCTCGCCATCACCGGTGCGATCAAGGGCGCGGGACTGGGCAAGGACGTGTTGCTGCTGACCGACGGCCGGTTCTCCGGCGGCACCACCGGGCTGTGCGTCGGGCACATCGCCCCGGAGGCGGTCGACGGCGGACCGATCGCGTTCCTGCGCGACGGCGACCGGATCCGGCTCGACGTCGCCAACGCCACGCTGGACATACTGGGCGATGCCGACGAATTCGACGCCCGCCGCAAGGATTTCACGCCTCCCCCGCCGCGCTACAAGACCGGCGTGCTGGCCAAATACGTCAAACTGGTCGGCTCAGCGTCGGGCGGTGCGATCTGCGGCTAGACCGCGCGACGACGTGGACATCGCAGATCGGCTCCGGCTCGATGTACCGGTGGGCCAGGCGGGGATGGGCGGCGGACTCGCCGGCGCCGCGCTGGCGGCCGCGGTGGCCGGCGCCGGTGGACTCGGCACCCTCGGTCTGGTCACGCCTCCCCAGCTGCGCGAGGCGATCGGCCAGATGCGTGCGGGGGCCCCAGGCCGCGCGGTCGCGGTAAACCTGTTGCTGCCCTTCGTGACTCGCCGCCACGTCGCGGTGTGCATCGACGCCCGCGTCGACGTCGTGGTGCTGGCGTTCGGGGAGAATCGCCGGCTCGTCGAGCATCTGCGCGATGCCGGCATATTCGTGTTCCTGATGGTCGGCACCCAAGCGCAGGCGCGCAAGGCCGTCGCCTTTGGTGCCGATGGCTTGATCGCACAGGGGCGGGAAGCCGGCGGCCACCTCGTCGGAACCGTGCCGGCCCTGGACTTCCTGCCGCAGGCGTTGGCCGCGGCCGGCAACCGCCCGGTGTTTTTGGCCGGCGGAATCGCCACCGGTGCCGACACCCGCGCCGCCCTGACGGCCGGGGCCAGCGGTGTGATCGCCGGAACGCGATTCCTCATGACGCACGAAGCCAACGCCAACCGCGAATACCAACGACGAATCCTGCACGCCGACAACACCATCGAGACCAACCTGTTCGGGATGTCGTGGCCGCTGCGGCACCGCGTGGTCCCCAACGCCGCCACCCGACGGTGGTGCCACGACGACGGCAAGGCCAAGGCGCTACCCGCGGCCCTCAACAGGGTCAGCGGTCCGTTGTCGGTGCTGGGATATCTGGACGCCGGCGCCCTGCTGCGGCTGCAATCGCCGGCGCGACCGATCTTCACGCCACTGGCGCCGGTTGCCGAGATGCCCGATGCGTGGGTGGACCGCGCCGCGCTGTACGCCGGTGAAACCGCACGGCGGATCAGCGAAATCACCTCTGCCGCAAGGGCGGTCGACGATCTCAGCCCGTCCTAGGCCTTCACGCTAGCGCACCAGGGCCAGCGCGAAGCCGTCCCAGTGCTTGGCGCCCACGGTCTGGATCGCGGCCGCGGCCAGCCGCGGGTCCGCGCCCATCAGCCGCAGCGTCTCGCGCACCGCGCTGGCCGCGACATCCTGTGACGTCGCGGTGAGCACCCGGCCTTCCCGAATGACGTTGTCCGCCACAATGACTGCGCCGGGACGCGCCAGTCGAATCGCCCACTCCACGTACGCCACATAGTTGTCCTTGTCGGCATCGATGAACACCAAGTCGAACGGGCCGTCGGTCACCGTCGGCAACGTGTCCAGTGCGGCGCCCACCTTGATCTCCACCCGATCGCCCACGCCCGCGCGGTCCAGGTTGGCCCGCGCCACCTCGGCGTGCCTGGGCTCGTACTCCAACGTCACCACCCGCCCCTGCGGACCCGCGCCCCGCGCCAGCCAAATCGTGCTGAAGCCACCCAGCGTGCCGATCTCCAGGATGCGGCGCGCCTGGATCGCGCCGGCCAACAGCGACAGGAACTTGCCCTGCTGAAACGAGACCGCGATCTGTGGCAGCCCGGCGGCGTTGCTGGCGGCTAGCGCCGCGGACAGCACCGGGTCGTCGCCGACGAGCGTGCCGTCCAGGAAGGCGTCGACGTCTTGCGGGGTGGGTGCCGGGGTGGGTGACGTGGATTTGTCGGTCATGCCCACCACGCTAGCGTCGCGGTCTTGCCTTATACCCCTACCGGGTATAGGCTTAGGACCCATAAGCGCCCGCCTAGAGAGATGAGGATGACGAAAATGGCGAACTACGAAGAAGGCACCTTGCTCACGTGTGGCCATGAGGGCTGCGGATGTCGCGTCCGCATCGAGGCCGCCTGCCACTGCTCCGGCTCCGGTGAGCCCTACCGCTGCACCTGCGGCGACGAGTTGGTTCCGGTTCAATAACCCCTGCTCAGACGGCGCCGTCGGTTGTCAGCCGACGGTGCCGCATGGGCCCGCGCCGTTGCCGTAGAAGTTGACGAAGCCGCCGGCACCGCCATTGCCGCCGCCGATGATCCCGCCGGCGCGACGCTTGCTGCTCACTACGATGGCGTTCCCGCCTGATCCGCCGGAACCGGTGCCACCCCACAGCGGGTCGGTGTTCGCCGCCTCGGCAAGGGCATAGGCCGCCCCACCCGAGAACAGCAGCCGCACGAACCGGGCGTGAAACGCCGCCGATTGCGCGCTCAGTACCTGGAACTGCTGGCCATACGTAGCGAACAACCGCGTGACTGCCGCCGACACCTCATCGGCGGCGGCGGGTGCGATCGACGTCGTCGACGGTGCCGCGGCGGACGTCGCCTGGCTGATGTCCTCCCCGACCCCGCTCAGCCCAGCCGACGCCGACGCTAAACCCTCGGGTGAGGCGTTTAGATCGGACGACACCACGGGCCCCCGTCATTCCAAAGGAAACTCGGAAAATGCACAGACCGTCCAAAGCACTTTACGCGCGTGGAATTGATTTAGGGCGGTTGTAGCGCGCCCCCGGTCAGCTCGACCTCGGCCATCAACCGCGGGGCGACCGCCGACGCGCCCACCACCACGGTGTAACTGCCCGAGCGGATCCGCCACCCGCCGTCGTGGCGGGCGAGCAGGCGCGGATCAGCCTCGATGGTGACGCGGCGGGTCTCGGCGGGTTCCAGCTCGACGCGTTCGAATCCCAGCAGCCGTAGCCTTTGCTCGCCGGGCGCGGCGGTCAGGTACAGCTGAGGGACGTCCGCCCCGCTGCGGTCACCGGTGTTGGTGACGCTGAAGCTGGCCCGCACGGTGTCGCCGCCGCTCACCACCAAGTCGCCATAGTCGAAGTCGGTGTAGGACAACCCGTGGCCGAACGCGAACATCGGCGTTTGACCGGTGTGGGCGAACCATCGGTAGCCGACCTCGGCGCCCTCGGTGTAGCGGATCGTGCTCGGCGTCCCGAACGGGGCGCCGAGGTCGGGGAGCTCCGGGCGCGGGGTCTGACCCAGATCCACCGGGAAGGTGATCGGCAACCGGCCCGACGGGTTCACTTGGCCGGCAAGGATTTCCGCGATGGCCCGCGCGCCGGCCTGGCCCGGATACCACGCCTGCACAATGGCGTTCACCGAGTCCCGCCAGGGCATGGCCACCGGGTTGCCGGTCTCGAGCACCACGACCGTGTTCGGGTTGGCGGCCGCGACGGCGGCGATCACCGCGTCCTGACCCCACGGCAGCGACAGGTCGGCGCCGTCGAAGCCCTCCCCTTCGACGCGGATCGCGAACACGATCGCGATGTCGGCCCGCCGCGCGGCGAGCACCGCCTCGGCCGGACTGATGCCGGGGTCGAACTCGATCTGCGCGTGCGGCAACTGTTTTCGCAGCTCGCTGAGTGGCCTGGACGGCAGCAGGTACAGGTTGCGCAGCCCGGCTGTCAGGCCGGCGCCACCGATCGGGATCACGTCGGCGAAGCCGCCCGGCGGGACGACCGCGCTGGACCCGCAGCCGATCGGGACACCGGTGTGCGCGTAGCCGCCGATGACGGCGATCCGCGCGGCCGAATCCGGCCCGAGCGGCAGCGCGCCGCGATTCTGCAGCAGCACGATTCCCTGCCGTGCGATCTCCAGCGCAATCTCGTTGTGCCCAAACATATCCGGCGTATCCGCGGCGGTGTCCCATCGGTCGATTTCGACGGCGTACATCGACGTCAAGATCCGCCGGACCATGTCCGACAGCCGCTCCCGGGAAAACTCTCCTTCGGCGTGGGCGGCGCGCAGCCGATCGGTGAACGCCTCGGACTGCCACAGGATGGCGTCGATCTGCGCCCCGCACTCCTGGTCGAGGCCGCCCAGCGCGCACTCCCAGCTCGGGGTGCCGCCCCAATCGGACATCACCCAACCGCGATATCCCCAAACACCTTTCAGCACCTCATTGAGCAAGACGTGGTTCGCCGAACAGTAGTCGCCGTTGACCTTGTTGTAGGCCGCCATCACCGCGCCGGGCTGCGCGCGCTCGATGGCGATCTCGAAGGCCAGCAGGTCCGATTCGCGGTGTGCGTCGGGATCGATGACCGCGTCCAGCCAGTGCCGGTTGGTCTCGTTGCAGTTCAGCGAGTAGTGCTTGACCGTCGCGATCACGCCCTGCGCCTGTATGCCGGCGATCGTCTCCGCGGCCATGGTGGCGCTCAAAAGCGGGTCCTCCGAAAGGTATTCGAAGTTGCGGCCGTTGCGCGGATCGCGCGTCAGGTTCATCGCGGGGGCCAGCTGGACGTTGAACCCGCGGCTGCGGGCTTCCCGGCCGATCGCCTCGCCGGCGGCCCGCGCCAGCGCCGGGTTGAAGCTGCCGGCCAGCGCGAGCGTGGCGGGCAGCGCGGTGGCGGTATCGCCGGGACGGAAGCCAGGATTGGTGACGCCGAGGCCCGCGTCACTCATCCGCAGCGCGGGGACACCGAGCCGGGGAACCCCGGGCACATAGCCCGCGCTCATCGCGATGCCGGGCGGGATGCGTTCGTCGTGCAGGGGCCAGGATTCGCTGGCTCCCATCACCGCGACAAGCAGCGAGAACCGCTCGTCGTCGGTCATCGATTGCTCGGTCTCGCGAGCACGCTGGGCGGCGTGCTCCCAGTCGAGGCTCACGGCGTCGCGAAGGTGACGTCCAGGATCTGCTTGGCGCCGTCGGTGACCGTCAGCCCCGAATCATTCACGCTGATCGAGTCGGCCGTGAATGCGATGCCGACGGGCGCGACGGTAGGGTCGCTCCGTGGATCGACGGTCACCTTGGTGATCGCGGGCGCCCCGGTGAACTTGTAGACCGGGCCGTTGAACGTGCCCGTCCCCAGCCGCGCACTCGTCAGAAACGTCTCCGTCACCTGGGTTCCGGCGACGTCGAAGCTGGCGTTCACCTGCACCAGCTTGTTGCGGGTGCTGTAGAGCGTGCCCTTCGGCCAGCTGACGGGGACGGTGCCGGTGACGGTGTTGGTGAACACCTGGTCGACCGTCGGGTAGTTCGCGGTCAGCGACACCGTCGAGCCGTTGAGGGAGGCGGGCGGAGGCGGCGGGGCCGCGGACGTGGAAGTGCTGGCGGTCGGAGGCGCCTGATTTCCACAGCCGGCGACCACGACGGTCAAGACACTCAGCGCGGCAATCGCGACTCGTCTCGTCACGGCTCTCCACTATGCCGCGACTACCGTCAGCGCACGCCCTCTTTGGCATAAACGACGCGCAGCACGTGCCCGAGTTCTGGCCCCATCACCAGCTCGGTCAGCGCGCACATCGTCGCGACGAATTCCGCGCCGTGCGCCGGCTCGGCGCGGCACAGGTGGTGCGCCACCTCGTGCAGCACCACCAGTTCGCGCAGCGCCCAGTCGGCGGTGTCCCGGTCGGGCACCGCGATAACGCCAGCGCCATCACGGTTTTCGTAGTGCGCGGCGGTGGCGGCGCGCCGCGGCCGCACCCGCAGCGGCGAGACCTGCGGCCACTGCCGGCGCACCGCCGGCAACGCGAGCACGTCGTCGACATAGCGCTGGGCGGACGCCACCGACCCGAACCGCCCCTCGGGCGGCAACGTCAGCTGCGTGCCGAAGAAGTCGATGCTGGGCGATCCGTGTTCGGCGGCGCGGTCGAACATCGTCCGGACGAAATCCTCGGCCGCGTAGACCTTCGCACGCTGCGAGTCCCTCACCCGCGCAACGCGCTGCGCGCCCCCGGCAGCTCGGGGCTGGTACCCAACCGCGCACGCCTGCCGGCCCGGTCACCCGCCCGCCGGGCCGCCGACGAATACCCCGCCGTCGCGCTACTGGCCCGCCAGG
This sequence comes from Mycobacterium conspicuum, assembly GCF_010730195.1. Lineage (NCBI taxonomy): Bacteria > Bacillati > Actinomycetota > Actinomycetes > Mycobacteriales > Mycobacteriaceae > Mycobacterium > Mycobacterium conspicuum. Next base: position 6,190,973 of record NZ_AP022613.1, on the reverse strand, counting down.
TGCCGCGCGCCTGCGACGCGCCGCGGTAGTAGTCGCGCAGCTCGATGTCCTTGTCCCGCAAGGCAATAGCTGTGCCGGGCGGACGGCGACGATCCTTGGTAGCCTCGCGCCTGGTCTCCTCGCGGGCCTCGGCCAGCCGCTTCCCGACGCGGGCGCCGAACGCCAGCTGAAAGTTGAGGCGGGCCGTGATCGTCGGCGTGGGCCGGTGCGCACCGGAGGCCAGGTAGCTATCCGAAGCCCGCACCATCTGCACCACCAGGCTGGCGTAGAGCGCGTGACTGGCGTCGATGTCCTCGGCGAACCCGTAGGCGTAGACGAAGGTCGAATTCGACGCGACATCGCAGCGCACGTCGTTGGCCGCCGCGATGACCACGAACAGCTGCACGTACGTCCGCAGCCCGCGCGTGCCCGCCGTCCCGATGGTGATGGTGCGCTGGGTGGGAGCCTGCGCGGCCGAGCGGTTGGCCGAGTGCGAGCGGGCCACCGCCAGGTCGATGGATGCCGCGGTCGCCAACCGTTGCGCGGCGGTCATGAAGGCGTCGGCCTCGTGGACGTTGTCGGTGCCTTCGGCCTGACGTAGCAGCGCGGCGATGCGCGCCAACATTTTGTCGTCGGTCATGCCGCCAAAGTACTAAAGCCGTACGACATCTGGCATTACAGCCGTTTGGTGATCCAGGAAACGACGTCGTCGAGCACCTGGTCGCGTTCCGGCTCGTTGAAGACCTCGTGGTACAGCCCGGGGTACACCTTCAACTCGACGTCGCTGGACCCCACGCACCCGATCAGGCGGCGGCTGCCGTCCAGCGGTATCAGCCGGTCGTCGGAACCGTGGACCACCAGAAGCGGCGCATGCAAGGCCGGCGCCCGCTGCGGCATGGTCTCACCGACCTGCAGCAGCGCCCGGCCGATGCCGAAGGGAACCCGGCCGTGGTACACCAGCGGATCGTTCTTGTATGCCGCCACCACCTCGGGGTCACGCGAGATGGCGTCGACGTCGAGTTCCTGCACCGGCACACCCGGCAGCAGCACGCCGAGCCCCTTGGCGGCCAAAGCCATCAGCGGGTTCACCAGCTCCTGGGCCGCCACCGCCGGCGCCGACAACACCATCAGGTCGTAGTTGTCCGGGCGTTCCACGCCGTAGGCGAACACGATCCCGCCGCCCATGCTGTGGCCCAGCACGACGCATTTGAGCGCGGGATGCTCGCGCCGGGCGATCCCGACCAGGGTGTCGAAGTCGCCGGTGTACTCCGAGATGTCCCGCACCAGCATCCGCTTGCCGTCCGAGCGGCCGTGGCCGCGGTGGTCCAGGGCGTAGGTGACCAGCCCGTCGGCGCCGAACCGCTGCGCGACGTGGTCGTAGCGACGGGCGTACTCCCCGAGACCGTGTGACAGCACCACCACCGCGCGCGGCGGGACGTCGGGCGTCCACACGTCATAGACGATGCGCACGCCGCCGACCCCGTCGAAATGCCGTTCAGTGCGGGTTGTCATTACGGGCAGCGTAATGGCTCGGTAAACACGGATGTCAGAGAGCCTGCGTAGGCTGTGGCCGTGACCGTGCGGGCCGAACCAGCCAGCGCAACCGGCGGAGACTTCTCGGCACATGCCGAGCCGTACCGCCGCGAGCTGCTCGCGCACTGCTACCGGATGACGGGCTCGTTGCACGACGCGGAAGACCTGGTGCAGGAGACATTCCTGCGGGCCTGGAAGGCCTTCGACCGATTCGAGGGCAAGTCGTCGATCCGGACCTGGCTGCACCGCATCGCCACCAACACCTGCCTGACCGCGCTGGAGGGCCGTCAGCGCCGGCCGCTGCCGACCGGGCTCGGGACGTCGAGCTCCGACCCCACCGCAGAACTGGTGGAACGCCGTGAAGTGGCCTGGCTGGAGCCGCTGCCCGACCTGACCGACCCGACCGCGGACGCGGCCGACCCGGCGGTCATCGCCGGGTCCCGGGAGTCGGTGCGGCTGGCGTTCGTCGCCGCGCTGCAGCACCTCTCCCCCCGGCAGCGCGCGGTGTTGCTGCTGCGCGACGTGCTGCAGTTCAAGGCGGCCGAGGTGGCCGAGGCGATCGGGACCACCACGGTCGCCGTCAACAGCCTGCTGCAGCGGGCCCGCTCGCAGCTGGACGCCGTCGGGCCCGCCGACCGGTTGTCGGACCCGGACTCCCCCGAGGCGCAGGACCGCCTGGCCCGCTACATCGCGGCGTTCGAAACCTACGACATCGACCGGTTGGTGGAGCTGTTCACCCGCGAGGCCATCTGGGAGATGCCGCCCTACACCGGCTGGTACCAGGGCGCGCCGGCCATCATCACGCTGATCCACCAGCAGTGCCCCGCCGAGCTTCCCGGCGACATGCGCATGCTCCCGCTGGTCGCCAACGGCCAGCCCGCCGCGGCCATGTATATGCGCGCCGGTGAGGTGCACGTGCCGTTTCAACTGCACGTGCTGGACATGCGCGCCGACGGGGTGACGCACGTGGTGGCGTTCCTCGACGACTCGTTGTTCGCGAAATTCGGGTTGCCCCTTAAGCTCTAGCGAATGACCGAACCAGTGCTCGAAGCCATACCCGGGAAACCCAATCTGCTGCTGGGCGCCTTCGAGATTGACAGCGTTGGATACGCGGCCGAGGAGTTCTTCGTCTCGGGCACCGCGTCGTCCTACAGCCCGGAATCGGAGCCGGGCGCCGACGGCCAGTGGCGGGTAACGCCTTCGGGCGCGGCCGATTTCACCACTCGGATCGTGGCGCTGACGCCGAAAGACCGAGCCCAGTTCAACGGCACCGTGCTCGTCGAGTGGCTCAACGTCAGCGGCGGGATCGACGCGCCCGCCCTGTGGATGATGGCGCATCGCGAGGTGCTGCGGGCGGGCTATGCCTATGTCGCGGTGTCGGCCCAGAAGGTCGGGGTGGACGGCGGCGTCAGCCTGATGGGCATCGACATGTCCCTCAAAGCCCAGGATGCGAGCCGGTACGGACGCCTGATTCACCCGGGCGACGCCTACGCGTTCGACATCTTCTCCCAGGTGGCCGGGGTTGTCCGGGGCGGCGGGCTGCTCGGCGACCTGCAGCCGCGACACGTCATCGCGCTCGGCGAGTCCCAGTCCGCGGTGTTTTTGACCACGTACATCAATGCGGTCGATCCGCTCGCCAAGGCCTACGACGGCTTCCTGGTGCATTCCCGGTTCGGGCCGGCCGCCCCGCTGGACGGCAGCTCGTTGATCGAAGAATTGCAACGGCCCAGCGGTGAGCAGGCGGCGGTGCCGTTCCGTCGGGATCTGCGCGTCCCGGTCGTCACGATCATCACCGAAACGGACCTTTTCGGCGAGAATCCGCCCGGCTACTACGCCGCGAGGCAACCCGACAACGATTGGTTGCGGGTCTGGGAGATTCCCGGCACCGCGCACGCCGACAACTACACGATCCAGGTCGCCGCGATCGACACCGGCTCGGCGCCGCTTGACGACCTGGCGGCGGCCTACGCGCCGACCAAGATGCTGATGGGTCAGGAACTCGGGCATTACATCAACTTCGCGCCGCAACACCATTACGTGCTGCAGGCCGCGCTCGCCGCACTCACCACCTGGGTGGCAACGGGCGAGGCGGCGCCCCGCGCACCGGCCCTCGAGGTGCGCAAAGCCGAAGCGCCGCAACCTGTTCCGGATGGTCACGGCGTGGCCCAGGGCGGCGTCCGGACGCCGTGGGTGGACGTCCCGGTCGCGCGGACATCCGGGATCATCCCCCCGGAGGCCGCCGCGGAAAGCGTGATGGCCTGGCTCTTCGGTTGTGGTGAGCCCTTCGACGCCGCCACGCTGTCCCGGCTCTACCCGGGCGGGGCCACCGAGTACCTGGAACGCTTCACGGCTGCGCTGGACACTGCGATCAAATCGGGCTTCATCCTGGAGGCCGACCGCGCCGAGATCCTCGCCCTCGCCGCGGCGAACTACCCGGGCAGCTAGCCGCCGGGTCTCCACATTTGCTCGGTGGTCTCGGCGCCGCCGGGCAGCTCGATGAACTCGATCGGCGTGCCGTCGGGGTCGTAGACGAACATCATCCGCACGCCCCCAATGTCAACGGGCGGTACGCATTTCACGTCGCCGCGCTCGACGACGCGTTGGTGCACCGCGTCGACGTCGGCGACGGTGAACGACATGTTGGTGTAGCCGCGGTGCGGGCCGTCGGGGGCGACGGGCACGTCACCAAGGTCGAGCAGTTCGATCATGGTGCCGGCGATCAGCCCGCCGACCATCCGGCCCGCGGCGTCGCTGGTCCCGGTCACCGCGTCCAACCCGGCGCCGTCGAGCGCGACGTCGAACACCACGTCCATCCCCAACAGGCCGGTATAGAAGGCCAACGAGACGTCCATGTCGGAGACGCCGATGCACAGATGGGAAAACCGTTGAAGCGGAAGCGGTTCGGGCATGTTCACCTTTCCTGTTCAGCTTCCTGAGGCCAGCACGTCGCGCACCGCGCCGTCCACGGCGCTCAGCAGATCCGGATCGATGCCGGTGCGCCCGCGGACCAATACCGTGGCGCAGTTGGCGGCGGGCAGCCCTTCGGCCGGGCACAAGCCGTCGGGCAGCTTGCCGATCATCGGCAGCAACGCCAGGCCGAGGCCCGAGCGCACGGCGGCGTAAAGCCCCGCCAAATCGGCGCATTCGGCGGCGATCTCGTAAGCAACCCCATGCTTTTCGAGGATGGCGAAGGCCGGCTCGCGCAGCGTGCACGGCTCGGCGAAGATCACCAACGGCAGCGGATCTTCCTGCCGAGCCGTGAAGCTGCGCGCCGAAACCCATTTCAGCTGAACGACTCCCGACGCATTCGCGCGATCCAGCCCGGACCCGTCCAGCATGATCGCCAGGTCCACCAGCCCCCGGTCCAATGCGTCCGCCAGTGAAACATTGCGGTCCAGCCGGAAGCGGGCCCGGCGGTCGGGCAGCCGCTCGCGCAGCACGCTGGTCAGCGCGGGCAGCATCACGTCGGCGCCGTGCTCGGTGGCGCCGATGGTCAGCAGCTTGTTTTCGGTGGCGCCGAGGTCGTCGAGGGCGGTGTCGTGCGCCGCCAATATCGTGCGCGCGTGCCGCAACAGCTTGCGGCCGACTTCGGTGAACAAGACGCCGCGCCCGGAGCGCTCGACCACCGGCGCGCCGACCACGCCTTCCAGCTTGCGTAGGTGCTGGCTGACCGCGGACTGGCTCAGGTGCAGCGCGGCCGCCGCCCTGTGAAACCCCCCACAGTCGGCGACCGCGACCAGGCTGCGCAGCGGCGCGATGTCGAGCACCTGGGCCATGGCGTCACCCTAGTCCGATCAGCGATAACGATCAATAATTTCGTCAAAAGCGCATGCTAGCGCCCTAAGTGATAAGCAGTCATGATCGGTTGCGATCGCCAATAATCGTTGGACGCCGCGGGTCCGGCTCCATGAGCATGGGGGCCATGGACCAGCCGCGCATGCCATTGACCACCGCTTCGGCGGTGACGCTCACCTACGCGATCGGTTATCCCATCGGGACGCTCGCGGTCACGGCGATGACGCCGATGGCCGTCCTGGTGCTGCGCTTCGGCCTGGCCACCATCATCCTGTCGGGCTGGGCCCTCGCGGCCAAGGCGTCCTGGCCGCGCGGCGCGCGGTTCGGTCATGTCGTCGTCGCGGGTCTGCTCATCCAGGCCGTGCAATTCTGCTGCCTCTACGAGGCGGTGCTGCTCGGCGCGCCCGCGGTGCTGTGTGCGGTGGTGATCGCGATGAATCCGGTCATCACCGCGATCCTGGCGGCGACATTCCTGCGCGAGCCGCTCGGCTCGGCGCGGATCGCCGCCCTGGCCCTCGGTGTCGTCGCGGTGCTCGCCGCGTGCGCACGACGCCTGATGACCACGCACGGCATCGATCCCGTGATCGTGCTGCTTGCCGTTGCGCTGCTTGGCCTTTCGATCGGCGGCGTGTACCAGCAGCGGTATTGCGTCGGCGTCGACTTCCGCACCATGAGCGCGATGCAAAACGCGGTGGCGCTCGTTCCGGCGGGAGTGCTCGCGATCCTCACGCCCTACGCCGTGCACGACGCGGTCAAAGCCACCGTCGCGATCGCCGGCGTGGTGCTGCTCAATGCCACGCTCGCGGTCAGCCTCTACGTGCGCGCCATCAGTGTGCACGGAGCGACCCCGGTGGCGATGCTGTTCGCCGTCATTCCCGCGGTGGCCGCGGTGCTGTCCTGGTTCATGCTCGGGCAGCGCCCCGACATCGGCATCGCGATCGGATTGGTCGCCGGGGGCGGCGCCTGCTGGCTGAACAGCCGGGCCTCCAACCCGGCGGGCCGTCAAAACAGGCGGCTGTCCGGCGACGGACCGGGCACCGGGCGCACCAGCCCCGCCCCGGTGACCAGCGGCAGGTCCAGCGCGGACAGCAGCCCGGGCGGCGCCGCGCACACCGCGGGGATCGCGTTAACCATGCGCGACGAGCCCGCGATGCGCGCGCCCAGATCGTGGTCGTGCTCGTCGGCCATCTCGAATTCGCAGCGCATGGCGGGTGACCCCTCGATCTCGACGCGGTAGAGACCGCGGCCGCTGGCCAGGCCGTAGCCCAGGTCCTTGGGCTCGATCGTGATGTGCGGTTGCGGCCAGTCCGGGGCGATGTCGTCGCGCATGCGGGTGACGTGGTCGAGGACGAAGGTCGGCTTCTCGCCGACATACCCGGTGAGCGTCGAGCGCATCGCCGCGATCGTTCCGGCCGCGATGTGACCGGTGGGGGTGTCGAACGACTCGGGGGCGGGGATGCGTTCGTTGGTTTCCTCGACGTGGTCGATCTTGGTCCCGAGTCCGGCCGCGAGCTGGTGCAGCACCGGGCCCCAGCCGAAGGTGAACACGCCGGGCGTGGCGGCGAACGCGGTGAACTCCGGCGGCTTGCCGAATCCGAGGATCTCGTACACCGCGGCCTTGTCCGGGTAGGTGGCATAGTTGAACATCTCGGTCACCCGCACCGACTCGATCACCCGGGATACTCCGGTAAGCACAAGCGGCAGAACATCATTGGCGAAGCCGGAGTCGATGCCGGTGGTGAAGAACGACACCCCGCCGTCCAGCGCGGCCTGCCGCAGCGGGTCGGTGAACGCGGAGTCGACAGCGTCGGGGAACACCAACGGCACCACCGAACACGACACCACGTTCTTGCCGGCCCGCAGGATCGACGCCATGTCCGCGACGGCGTCCAGCGGCCGCAGGTTCGCGCCGGCCGCGTACACCACCGCGTCGGCGTCCCCGGCGAGCAGCGCGGCCGGGTCCTGCGTGGCCACCACGCCGACGGGCGCGATGCCGCACAGCTCGCCGGCGTCGCGGCCGGCTTTGGCGTCGCTGTGCACGACGACGTCGACCAGCTCCAGCTGCGGATGGTCGATCACGCCGCGCAGGGCGATCACGCCCATCGAACCCGGGCCCCAGACGCCGACCTTCAACACGAGGAAGTCTCCTAATATTAGGATTGCTAAAGCTATATTTAGGAAGAGGGTAAGGAGCCGGCCATCGCCGCGTCAATCGCCAAGTCGCCGCCCACGGCACGGGTGATGGATGTGCTCGGCGCGCTGGCGGATTCCCCCGGCGGGCGGACGTCGGCCGAGCTGGCGAAGGCCTGCGGGATCAGCACCTCGACGTGCGCCCTGCTGCTCGCCGAGCTGGAACGCGGCGCGTGGGTGGCGCGCCGCGAGGACCGCCGCTATGCGCTGGGCAGCGGCTTGTTCCGACTGGTCCACGGGCTGCGCAGGCAGTTTCCCCTGTTGGACCGGGGGCGCGACGCCCTGACCTACCTGCACGAGACGCTCGGCGCGGGCTGTTCGATGTCGAAGATCGGGGACCGACACCTGATCACGGTCGATAGCGTCGGCCACGGCACCGACGGGGAGCACGCGGTCGGGCAGCGCTTCCCCATCGACCCGCCCTTCGGCCTGGTCGCGATGGCCTGGCGTGACGACGATTTCGTGCGGACCTGGCTGCAGGGGGTCCGGCCGCGGTTGAGCCGCGCCGAGATCGCGCAGCAACAACGGGTGCTCGCTGATATCCGCGCCCGCGGCTATGGCGCCTGGCGGTTCGACGACACCCACCAGTCGCTACACCACCGGCTGACCAGCGTGCTGGCCTCGCTGCAGCCCACCGCGGAAGTGAGTCGCCAGTTGACCACGCTGATGACGATGGTGACGCTGGAGTCGGTGACCGATGCGCTCGAAACAGAGCTCGCGTCAACGGAATTCGTGGTGCTGCCGATCTTCGGGCAGGACGGCCGGCCGGAGTTTCAGATCGAGATCCACCTGGGCCGTTCGGCCGGGCTGACGCTCGGCGGGCTCGACGACGCGCTGCGCCACGCCCAGGGGCTGCTGGCGGCACTACCCTGAACCCATGGCCGCCACCGTAACGATCCGCCGAGCCGGCGACCGGGCCGTCACCCGAACCTCCTGGCTGCATTCCCGGCACTCCTTCTCCTTCGGCGATCACTACGACCCCGACAACACCCACCACGGCCTGCTGCTGGTCAACAACGACGACATCGTCGAGCCTGGCAAGGGATTCGACACCCACCCCCACCGCGACATGGAGATCGTCACCTGGGTGCTGCAAGGCGAACTGGCACACCGGGATTCGGCCGGCAACCACGGTGTCGTCTATCCGGGTCTGGCGCAGCGCATGTCGGCGGGCAGCGGAATCCTGCACTCGGAGAAGAACCATTCGTTCACGGAGCCAGTGCATTTCGTGCAGATGTGGGTGATCCCCGACGAGACCGGCATCATGCCCGGCTACCAGCAGCACGAGATCGACGACGCCGCCCTGAATGGCCGCTTGGTCACCGTCGCCTCGGGCATACCCGGCCACGACGCCGCCATCACCCTGCACAACCGCAACGCCGCCCTGCACGCCGCGCGGCTGCGGCCCGGCGACGCCGTCGCCCTGCCCGCGGCGCCGTACCTGCACGTGTTCGTCGCCAAGGGCCGGCTCGACCTCGAGGGTGCCGGCATCCTCGACGAGGGGGATGCCGTCCGGTTCACCGACACCGACGGTCGCCGGCTGGAAGCCGACGCCGCCTCGGAGGTCCTGATCTGGGAGATGCGGGCACAACTCGGCGGCTAGGGGTCGGGGTCGTTGCGCAGGAGTTCGTCGGGGTGGTGGGCGTGGTTGATTTGGGGTGGTTCGTTGCCGTTGGTCCAGCCGAGGCGTCCGGTGTTGGTGATTTGGGTGTGCAGGTCGCCGCGGCTGGTGGCGGCGTGGTCGCAGCCGCAGGCGAAGAAGAGTTTGTCGGCGTCGGTGCGGCCGCCGTGTGCCCAGTCCGGGCAGTGGTGGACTTCGCAGCGGTAGCCGGGCACCAGGCAGTTGGGTCGGGTGCAGCCGCGGTCGCGGGCATGGCAGATGAGTCGTTGGTCGGCGGTGGCGATGCGTTTTTGCCGGCCCAGGTACAGCGGGCGTTGGGTGTGGTCGTCGAAGACCGCTAGGTAGTGAATCGCGCTGGCGGCCATGCGGATCAGATCGGGCATGGGTAGCCGCGAGCCGCCGCCGGTGCGCGCGGGTGCGGGCATGGCGATGGTGGGGTCGGCGACGGCGTGGGCGGCTTGGTTGAGTTCGGCCATGGTGGTGGTGACCACCACGGTCACCGGGTGGCCGCGGTGCACACCGAGCTGCCCGGAGGCGATGGCGTGGTGCATGCCGAGTTTGAAGGCGTCGTGGCAGCGTTGTGCGGGGGTGCGCTCGTCGCGCTCGGTGTCGTCGGGTTGGTGGCGGCCGGGCCGCACGGCGGCCTCGACGGCTTCGAAGTAGGCGCGGGCTTCGGGGTCGATCCATCCGCTGATCCGCGACATGTCATCGGGGCCTTGCGGGCCCAAATGCAAGCCGCGGCGGCGGGCGCGGTCGGCGTCGGTGAACACACCGTCGGGGTTGAGGTAGTCGGCGATGCGTTGGCCGAGTCGTTCGACGACTTTGGCGTCCACGCGCCCGGCGTGTTCGACCAGGCGGCGTTCGGCGTTGGCCACCTCGGCGGGCGCCACGCTGGCCGGCAGCACGTCCAGGGCGCGGCACACAACCCGGATGTGGTCCTCGCCGACGTCGCCGGCCTGTACGGCGGCGGCCAGCTCGGGCAGCGGGGCGGGCAGCGGCGGCCCGGTCAGCGAGCGGCGCGGTCGGATGCGCGCCGCCAGTTTGAACCGGCGGGTGATCTCCCCCGGAGCGATCCGCAGCCGCGCCCACAACGTGTCCCGTACCGCGGGCACGAACCCGGTCTCGTCGGGCGGATCGGCGATCTCGGCGAAGATCCGGTACATCAGACCGCGGTTAACCCGCTCCTGAGTCTCCAGCCGCTCGGCGACCTGCACGCGAAACGAGCTGCCGACCAGATCCGAAGACGTCTCCCGCAACACGTCGTGGGCGGCGTCGATCGCATCCAGGGCAGCACTCATCCGCTCTCGTGCCGCTGCGCCGCTGACAAAGCCCATGCCCCAACGCTATCGAACATACGTTCGCACACAACAGGCCCGCCTGCAGATCTGTGGATAAGCGGCCAACTGTGGATAACGTTCTGAGCATGGACGCACCGGACGAGCAGGAACCCGAAACCGCCCCGGTGGTCATCACCGCGAAGGGCCTGGGGGTGGACGGCGAACACGGCCCCCTGTTCGCCGGCATCGACCTCGAGCTCACGTCGGGCCTGCACGCCATCCAGTTGCCAGGCGGGCCGCCCCAGGACGCGCTGCTGTTGACGCTCGCCGGACGCCTCAAGCCCACCCACGGCACCGTGACCGTGCTCGGCGACACGCAGCCCCGCGCCATCCGCCGGCATTGTGTGATCGCCGCCTTCGCCGACATCGACGAGCTCGAGGAATCGGTGACGGTGCAGACCGTGCTCGCCGAACAGAGCCGGTGGCTCGCAAAGTGGTACTCCCGCATCCCGATCGAGGCCGGCCAGGACAAACTGCAGGACGTGTTCGGCGCCATCACGCCGCCAACCCCGACCAGCTTCATCGTCGAATTGACCGACCTGCAATTGTTCCTGTTGCGAATCACCCTGGCGCTGATGTCGGATCGCCCGATCCTGGTGGTCGGCGACCTCGAACAGGTCCGCGACAACGCGGAGCGCGCGCTCGCCGTCGGCCGGCTCGGTGAGATCGCGACCACGCGCACCGTCGTTGTCGGTGTGACCAACCCGCTCGGCAGCGACGCACCCGAACACGATCTGCACGATCACCGAATCCTGATCGAAAGGGACTGACGATGTTGGCTGGACTCGCATTCGGTTCGGAGATCAAGCGTTTCGGGCGCAGCCGGTTGACGCGGGTGGCCATCGTGGTGCTGATGCTGCTGCCGTTGGTCTATGGGGCGCTTTATCTTTGGGCGTTTTGGGACCCCTTCGGGCACGTGAACAAGCTGCCCGTGGCGCTGGTCAACTCCGACCGCGGGGCGTCGGTCTCCGGTCAACAGTTCAACGCCGGCGACGAGATCGCCAAAAGCCTCACCGCCGACCGCAGCCTGGACTGGCGCGTCGTGAGCCCGCAAGAGGCCCGCAGCGGAGTCGACCACGGCAAGTACTACTTCATGCTCGAGCTGCCACCGGACTTCAGCGAGGCGATCGCCTCGCCGGTCACGGGACAACCGAGAAAAGCCCAACTCATCGCCGTCTACAACGACGCCAACAACTACATCTCGTCCAGCATCGGACGCACCGCCATCGACCAGGTGCTCAACGCCGTGTCCACCCGAATCTCCGGCCAGGCGGTCAATCAGGCTCTGTCCGTGGTTGTTTCGTCGGGCGCCGGGATCAAGCAGGCCGCCGACGGAGCCAGACAACTCGCCGACGGCGCGGCTCAGCTCGACGACGGGATCGGGCAACTCTCTACCGGTCTGCACCAGGCCAGGACGGGGTCGACACAGGTCGCCAACGGCGCCAAGCAACTCTCGGACAGCATCAACGCGGCCACCGACCCGCTGCTGGCCGTCACCAAGGCGCTCTCACAGGTCGGCGGCGGCGCGACCGCGCTGCAACAAGCCTCCGACCAGATCGGCACCATCGCCGCCGCACAGGACGGCGCCGCGAACCAGCTGACACAGGTGATAGATCAGCTGTCCGCGAGCCCGGATCCGGTGGCGGCCAACGCCGTTGGCGTCTTGCGCGGCATCCAGGATCAACTCCGCGGCCATCAGTTCACGCCCCAGATCCGCCAGCAGCTGACCAACGCGCAGAACGCCACCGGGCCCCTGCGGTCCGCTCTCGACCAGGTGGGCCGCGGGAACCAGGACCTGACGAGCAAGCTCACCCAGCTGCGCAGCGGCGCCGAACAACTCGCCGCCGGCAGCGCCGAGTTGGCGACCGGCATAGGCAAACTCGACGACGGTGCGGTGCAGCTGAAGAACGGCAGCACACAATTGCGAACGGGCTCAGCCGAGTTGGCCACCAAACTCGGCGAAGGCGCAAAGCAGCTGCCCAACTGGACAACCCAGCAACAAAACGCCATCGCCGACACCATCGGCGGCCCGGTCCGTCTGGACACCACACATGAGAACGCCGCGCCCAACTTCGGCACCGGGATGGCGCCGTTCTTCCTCACCCTCGCCTTGTTCTTCGGCGCGCTGGTGCTATGGATGATATTGCGGCCGCTGCAAAACCGCGCGATCGCCGCCGAGGTGATCCCCCTCCGCGTGGCGCTGTCCAGCTATCTCCCCGCCGCCGTGATCGCGCTATTCCAGGCGACCATCCTGTACTGCGTGGTGCGCTTCGCCCTCGGCGTCCACTCGGCGCATCCGGTCGCGATGCTGACCTTCATGATGCTGATTTCCTGCACGTTCGTTGGCGCGACACAAGCGATCAACGCGGTCGTCGGCCCCGCGGTGGGGCGGGTGCTGATCATGGCACTGCTCATGCTGCAGTTGGTCAGCGCCGGCGGCATGTACCCCGTGGAGACCACCTCGAAGCCGTTCCAATTTTTGCATCGGTTCGACCCGATGACCTACGGCGTCAACGGACTTCGACAGCTCATCCTCGGCGGCATCGACCACCGGCTGTGGCAAGCGATTATCGTGCTGTTCACGATCTGGGCTGCCGCGCTGGCGATCTCAGCCCTGTGCGCCCGCCGGGACCGGCTCTGGAGCCTCGACAGGTTGATACCGGCCATCAAGATTTAGACAGGAGCCAGCATGACCCACGCTGCGCCGAACCCGAAGGCGAACATCAAAGCGCTACGCACCGTTCGCTTTTGGGCCTTCCCGATCCTGGCCACGCTGGCCGTGATGTCGGCGCTGGCGGCACTGTACCTGGGCGGGATCGTAAATCCGATCACTAATCTGCGCCACTTCCCGATCGCCGTGGTGAACGAGGACGCCGGGCCGTGGGGTGCAAAGCTTGTCGAGGGCCTGGTCCATCAGGCCGACAAGAACACCTACGACATCCGGGTACTGCGCCACGACGACGCCCGGCGGCAGTTGGACAGCGCGAAGGTGTACGGCGAGCTGCTCATTCCGCCGACCTTCTCGTCCAACCTGACCGATTTCAGCGAAAGCGCCGTTTCACCCACGCATGCCGAGCGGCCCTCCGTCACCATCTTCACCAATCAGCGTGCCGGCACGCTCGGTTCCAGCATCGCCGGCCAGACCCTGACCAAGGCCATGGCGCTCGCCAATAGCGAAGTGGGCAAGAGTGTTTCGGCTCAAGTCACGGAGCAGATCGGTGGAGCGCCGTTGACAGGAGCATCGGCGACGGTGCTGGCCAACCCCATTGACGTCAGGTCGGCCGTGTACAACCCCTTGCCGAACGGCACCGGCAATGGATTGTCGGCGTTCTATTACGCGCTCTTGCTCTTGCTGGCCGGATTCACCGGCAGCATCGTGGTCAGCACGCTGGTGGATTCGATGCTCGGCTACGCGCCGGCCGAATGGGGCCCGGTGTACCGATTCGCCGAACAGGTCAGGATCTCGCGTTTGCAAACCCTGATGGTCAAGTGGGCCATCATGGTCTTGTTAGCGTTGCTGACTTCGGCGGTCTACCTGGCGATCGCACACCGGCTCGACATGCCCATTCCGCTTGGCTGGCAGTTGTGGCTCTACGGGGCGTTCGCCATCAGCGCGGTGGGCATCACCTCGAGCTCACTCATCGCGGTGCTGGGCTCCATGGGAATGCTGTTCAGCATGCTGGTCTTCGTCATCCTCGGCTTACCGTCGGCGGGCGCCACCGTCCCGTTGGAAGCGGTGCCGACGTTCTTCCGGTGGCTGGCCGCGTTCGAGCCGATGCACCAGGTGTTCCTGGGTGTGCGTGCGCTGCTCTATCTCAACGGCCGCGCGGACGCCGGCCTGACCCAGGCGTTGCTGATGACGGCCCTGGGCCTGGTGATCGGGCTGTTGGTGGGTGGCGTCATCACAAACATCTACGACCGCAAGGGCTTTCACCGGATCCAGGGCGCAGCCGAACTAGCGATCGCCGCCGAACACCAAGCGCAACATCAAGCCCGGCAAGGCAAAGACGAAAGCCCCAGCGTGCAAACGTAATTGCTGCGCGGCCGAAGTGTCACTCGGTCGTGACCTGCATGGTTGATCCTGTTTGGGTCCCACTTCATCAGTGCTGAAAGGGCTGCCGTGCTTCCCCCCATGGCCAGCTTGCGCCGGCTGGCGGCTTGGTGCTCCGCCGTGGCGGCGTGCGCGACGCTCGCCATGCCGGTCGCACACGCCGCTGACGGCCGCGAGATGCTGGCGAACGCCATCAACACCACCCAGGGTTCATATCTGGTCTACAACTTCGGCGCCGGCCATCCCATGCCGATGCTCAACGCCGGCGGCAGCTGGTACGAGGGGAACAGCGGCGGGCACCTGATGATCATCAAGAGTGCGGCCGGACGGCTACAGCCGCACCTGCTGGTCGACACCCACCAGGGTGATCAGGCGCGCTGCGAGAGCAATCCCGGAGCCCGCACGGGCGAGGGCCTGCTGCAAGCGTCCGAGGTCTACACACCACTGCAGGCGTGGCAGCGGATGGGTCAACCGACCATCGCGATCAATGCGAACTTCTTCGACGTGCGCCCGCAGAAGGGCGGCTCGTGGCGCACCACCGGCTGCTCTTCCCCGCTGGGCGCCTTCGTCGACAACACCCACGGCCAGGGCCGCGCCAACGAGGCGGTCACGGGCACCGTCGCCTACCCCGGCAAGCAAGGCCTGTCCGGCGGCGGCGAGAGCTGGAGCGCGCTGTCGACGATGATCATGCCCGTCGGCGGCGCGCCGTATGTGTTGCGGCCCAGGGGAACCCAGGACTACGACGTCGCCACCCCGGTGGTCGCCGACCTGCTCAATAAGGGTGAGAGGTTCGTCGCGGTCTCCGGGATCGGTCTGCTGTCCCCCGGCAGGACCGGGCAGCTGCATGACCCCGGGCCCAGTGCGGCGCGAACGGCCATCGCCTACGCCAAGCAAAAGGACGAGATGTACGTCTTCGAAGGCGGCAGCTACACCCCGGACAACATCCAGGACCTGTTCCGCGGCCTGGGCAGCGACACCGCGATCCTGCTCGACGGCGGCGGGTCGTCGGCCATCGTGTTGCGCCGCGATACCGGCGGCATGTGGGCCGGCGCGGGTTCGCCACGGGGATCCTGCGATACCCGCGAGGTGCTCTGCGATTCGCACGAGCGGGGCCTGCCCAGCTGGCTGGCCTTCAACTAGCGTCCGGGCCGAACCGGAAGATCAGCATGCTGACCGCCACCACCGCCGCCGTCAGCGCGAACACCGGTGCCACCACAATGCGTGACATCGTGGCGCCGAGGAAAGCCCCGGCGCCCATCGTGAAAACCACACTGACGCGCAGCTTTTCACGCTCACCAGTGCCACCGGCCAGATGACTGTCCAGACCCAGGCTGACGATCGTCGAGGTCAACACGGTGGTGGAGAGTTCTTGAATCCCGAACTGACGCGCGCTGGAGTGCTGTAGCCCGAACGTCACCGCGAGCAGGCCGATCATGATGAGTTTGCTGTTGTCGTGGTAGTGCAGCGCACCGGTGCCGGCCAGGATCGACAACGCCAGCAGCAACACGATTTCGGTCGCCAGCACCGTGGTGATCCACTGCCGCGTGCGCGCCCCGAAATGCCGCGCCAACCGGCCGCTGACGATCGTGGTGCAGACGAACGTCGGCAGCGCCACCGCCACCGCGGTCAGATCGATGTTGGTCCGCGGGGCCAGCCAGAACCCGAGAAAGATCACGTTGCCCGTCATGTTGGCGACGAACACGTGGCCGAGGACCAGGATGCTGATGGCATCGGCCAACCCGGTCGCGAAGGTCAGCAGCAGCAGCGCGATCACGGTCGACCGCTCGGATACCGGCGATGCGATTTGCCTTGGGGCCATCGGTCCCGCTAGACGTGCGGCGTCAGATCCAGCGAGGTGATGGTCGTCATCCTGGTCACCAGCCAGTGGCCCTTGTCGCGCCTCATGATCAGCCGGTAGGACAGGTATTTCAGCGCCGGGACGTTCTTGGTCAGCGGGCTGGTGGACGTGGTGTTGGTGTAGACGATGGCGACCGCGTTCGGGCCGTCCAACGATTCCACCGCGGCTCCGGTGACTTCGGTGTGGTTGGTGACCTTGGCCTGTTTGTTGGGGCCGACGATCGCGTCGACGAATTTGCGGTACTGGGCCGCGAAGTCGCCGCTGAGGTACATCGCGGCGCGGTCGGCCAGGGTGTCCATGTTCTCCGGCGTGTAGGTCCACAGCGCCGTGATCGCGTTGGCGGCGGTGCGCGCAACTGTCAGTTTGGTTGCGACGGCGGCGCGGTCGGAAAGGTAGGGCTGCAGGGTCGCGCCCGCGAATGCCGCGGACCCGACGAACAGGAGGGCCGCGATTGCCACTACGACGGCGATCCGCTTGCCGGCCGGTCGCCGGGTCCGCATCGCGGCGGCCTCGGAGCTCGCAGGCGCCGCCTCGGCATCATCGTCGGGCTGTTCAGCCTGTTCCGATTCTTCGGCGGCGTCGTCTTTCTCCGCCGGGTCGATGGTCAGATCACCTGCAGCAGGTTGCTGATCTTCCATTGGCTCCCTTCCTGCTTGGCGGTTGCCGTCCAACGATTGGTGTTCTCGAAGACCTGCTTTTCATCCGGCGACTTCGAGGTGACGCCGGTCGCCACCAACACGTTGACGCTGCCGTCGTCGTTCCACCTTTCCACGCCGGCGTCGAGGACCGCACCGGTGGTGGGCTCGGCGCGAGCCACCTGGAGCAGGATCTCGTTCGCCTTGTCGTGGTACTGCTTGGCGAAATCGCCGGTGGCCTGGGCCATGATCCGGTCGATGTAAGCGTTGGCGTGAAACGGATCAATGGACGTGAAGTCCACCATGAACCATCTGACATAGCTGAGCACCGCGCGGTCCTTCGCCGCGGCGCGCTCCCGGGATTGATGCGAGATCAGCATCATCGTGGACACGGTGAGCGCCGCGACCATGAGAAGCGCGGAAACCGTTGCCGCAAGCGGCAATCCCCAGCGGCGCCGCGACCGCGTCGGGTTTGCGACGAGGAGCGCCTCCTCGCCGGGCTGAAACTTGCGTCGGGGACTCATTTTCCGTTCCCCGGCGGCTTCGGCTTGGCCACGACGGTGAGGTCGTCGACGCGCCAACGGTGGTCGGGGCCGTCGGCGAAAACCACCTGGACGGTTGCGGTGATGTAGCGTTCTTCGGCGCCCTCGCCGCGCCGGCCGTGCATGAAGAGCAGCATCGTGATCCGATCGGGCGTCGCCGACTGAATCGCGGCGTCGTTGGGCCAGTATTCGTTGATGATGGGGTGGCCCGTTTTCACGATCTCTTGCTGCTCAACCAATTTCGGCCGGTACTTGTCGGTGGCCAACGACTGCGCCCGCGCGAAGTCATCGGGCAGCGTCTTCGGGTCGTAGGTCAGCATCTGCGCGACCATCTTCGGCCCCTGAATCGAAACCTCTTGACGCGCTTGATCGGTCGCCCGTTCGCGGGAGTACACGACCGCGTAGCTCAATGCCGCCCCCGCTACGCACACGCACGCGCACGTCAGCACCGTCGCCGCCATCCACCTTCGCACGAGGGCCGGCCGGTCTTGTGTTTGGGTGCCTCGCGCCTCGGTGCGCAGCAACATGTCCGCAAACGTCCGGCGTCGTGAATCCCACAGCGGCCATAGCCATCCGACGAACAGCGACAAGGTGTCGAGCAGATGGGCCAGGTCCCGCAGCAGCAGTCGCCATGGGCCGGGAGATTGCCCATCGCGCCCCACCACCGCGATTCCGCAGACAGCGCGCCCCAAACTCCACCCGGTGACCGTCGGCAGCACCAGGCGGTTGACCAACACCAGCAGGAAGGCCACTGCGGCAACCGACATGCTCACCCACCACCACACGCCGCGCGGCGGGACGGTGAAGGAGACCAACAGCATCGTGGCCACCACGGCCAGCCCCGGCAGGACGTCGACGGCGAACGCGCCGACGCGAATTTGCCAGGGCGCCAAGCTATTCTGCGATGACTCTGCGATGACCTCGGTGGCCTGAGTCTCCTCGACCACCATCGTCAGCACTTCTTCGTCACCTGGTCGGGCTTGGTCACCTGATCGAGTTTGGCGATCTTGTACTGGCCGTCGGCGGGCGCCATCCTCACCCGCAGGCGGTAGCCGGATTCCTGGTCTTTGGCTTGGTCGTTCGAGACCTTGACCCGCAGCGCGACCAGCACGTCGATCGAGCCGTCACAGTTGATGCGCTCGACGGCGGCCCGCTCATCGGACACCTGAACATGAACGTTGGCGGCCTGATACGCCTGCACCAGCATGCTGGTGTACAGCAGCGCCTGACTGCGGTACACGTCGGTGCCGCAGTCGATGATCTTCTGCTCGCTGGCGGCCATCGCGTTGGTGTCCGGCGCCTGCGTGACCGCCACGCAGATCTTCGCGGCCTCCAGCGCCGCCGCGGTGTTGCGCGCCGTCGTCTGGCTTTGGCGGTGGGCCCGCAGCGCGAAGTAGCCGCCGACCCCGACGCCGCCGGCGAACAAGACGAGCGCCACGGTGAGGCAGGCGGCCCACGCGAGACCGAGGCGCGACGGCCTCCGCTCGACGGCGGGAATCGCCGCCTCGGATTCTTCAGTCGCCTCGGATTCCGCCGACTCGGTCGGCGTCTCGTCCGGTTCCTCGACGCGGGCCTGCTCGGTCGCGGCCTCGCTCGAAACCGCCACCTCCGTGTCGGCCGAGTCCTCGGCCGTCACCTCCGCGGAATCTTGCGATTCCTCGGCCGTCACCTCCGTGGATTCCGCAGGAATCGTTGTCCGCCGATTACGCAGACGTCGTCTCATCGACATCGGTGGTGGTTCAGCCGGCGATTGGCGCCAGCATCTCCTTCCATCCGTCGTCCCCCGTCTTGACCGAATTCTGGACCGAGTACTTGATCCCGTCGGGTCCTACCAGCTCACCACTCTGCGGACTGTATACCGCAGTCGGGGGCCCGCCCGGAGTGTAGACACACGGGTTGGGCTGCTGTCCGTTGCACTGCACGCTGCCCGAACCGGGCCGTTGCAGCGGGTCGCTGATCGGGGGCGGCGTCAGCCCGCCCGGCGGCAGCCGGTCGGCCGGCGCCGGGTTCAACCCGTTGTCCACCGACGGCGCGGGGATCACCATGCCGGGCCGCACCGACTGGTCGCAGCGCGCCGCGGGCGCCGGGCAGGTCAGGATCTGGTTCGGCTCGCCGAACCAGGGGTTGGTGCCCAGCGGGACATACGGCTTGTCGGAGCGGCACTCCCGCGGCGAGGCCGCCCGCTTGCCCGGGACGTCGACACACGGAATGTTGCGCGATCCGCGCACGCTGTTGGCCGGCGTATCCATCGGGATCTTGCAGTAGGTGCCGGTGGGCAGCGGCGCCAGGCTGGTGTCGGCCGGGGACCGCCACTCCGATGCCGGAATGAAGCCCGTCAGGCAGGGCGGCGGCTGGTTGATCGACAACGCCAGGTCGAGGGCGGCCTGGCGGGGGAACGGCGCCGACACCGTCTGCGCGATCGAAGCCCCCTGCGGCAGGAACACCAGCACCTGCTCGACCCCGGCGTGGTACTTCTTCAACAGGTCGAACACCACCTCGAGGTTCGCCAGCGTCTGCGGCAGCGAGTCCCGGACGTCGTTGAAAAGCTCGTTAACCTGATCGGCGGTCGGCGCCGCCTGCCTCAGGGTGCTCCTGACGTGCTGGTCATTTTGCGCGGTCTGGGCCGCCAACGTGTTCAGGTTGCGCGCCCAGCGTTCGATCGCACTGCCCGAGTTGACCTGACTGTCCAGGACCGGCCCGGAGTGCTGAATGATGTCGTTGACGTCGTGGATCTGGTTTTTGAAGTCGCCGACGATCGCCTGGGTCCCGTCGACCAGCCGTTGCAACGCCGGACCCAACCCGCCGACGGAAAGCGCCGTCTCGTCGAGCAATTGAGGGATCTTGTCCGC
This sequence comes from Mycobacterium conspicuum, assembly GCF_010730195.1. Classification (NCBI taxonomy): domain Bacteria; kingdom Bacillati; phylum Actinomycetota; class Actinomycetes; order Mycobacteriales; family Mycobacteriaceae; genus Mycobacterium; species Mycobacterium conspicuum. Next base: position 6,170,583 of record NZ_AP022613.1, on the reverse strand, counting down.
CGGCAGCGCCGCAAGGCCCCGATTCGCGGTGTCCAGCGCCGGCCCGATCTCGCTGGGGACGGTGCCCTTCGCGATGGTCTGGCCGTCGGAAAAATACTTGCCGGGGTTGCCCGTCGACACCAGGTCCAGATACTGCTCACCGACCGCCGACACCGAGTGCACGTTGGCCGTCGCATCGATCGGAATCTTGTAGCGGCTGTCGATGCTCATCGTGGCCCGCGCGCCCTGTTCGGTCGGTTCGACGTCGGTGACCTTGCCGATGGTGATGCCGCGGTAGGTCACGTTGGCCGTCGGGTACAGCCCACCGGACGCCGGCAGCTCGGCCTTGAGGTCGTACCGGCCGATGCCGACCAGGCTGGGCACCTGCAGGTAGTAGACGCCCAGCACGAAAATCGACACCACGGTCAGGATGGCGAACGCGATCAGCTGGCGTCGGACGAACGGGGTCAGCATTGGCCGCGCTCCGCTCGCTCGATCAGCGGTCCGCCGGGCGCGTCATTGGGGTTCGGCGTGTAGCGGACGTCGGGAATCATCGTTTCGGGGTCGCGGCCGAACGACTGCTCGAGTGCGCGCAGGGCGCCGGACAACCCGGTGCCGGTGAGGAACGCGTTGTCGATCGAGCTGTAGGTCACGTCCAGCGTCAGCGACACGTTCTGGTAGTCGCCGCGGAAGATCTTCGGCACCGTGTCGATGTCGTACGGCTGGGTGAGGATCAGCTTCAGCGCGCCGATCAGATACGGCGAGGAGCGGCCCAGTTCACGCAGCGGGCACTGCAGCGCCTGCAGGTTCTCGTGCAGGGGTCCGCGCGTCTCCGAGAGGTACTGGTCGGCGTACTTGGACAGCATCCCCACCGAGTCGACGGCGTTGATCAGCAGTTGCTTGGTGTCGGCGAAATGCTTGATCAGCGGCGGGATGTCGGTCAGCACCCGGTCGATGACGTCGTTGCGGTTGCCGACGTAGGACAACAGCCGGTTGGTCGAATCGATCGCGTGGGTGATGTCGTCGCGTTGCTGGTTGAGTTGATCGGTGAAGGTGTCCAGCTTGCCGAGGAAGGCCCGGATCTGGTCGCCTCGCCCGTTGACGATGTTGTAGACCTCGTTCTGCAGGGCTTCCAGGTTGGGGATGCCGCCGCCGTGCAGGATCAGCGCGAGGCTGGCCAGTGTCTGCTCGGTGGTCGGATACGACGACGAGTTCTTCAGCGGAATGGTGTCGCCGTCCTTCAACAGCTCCGACGACGGGTGCGGCGGCGCGAGCAGTTCCACATGCTGCGAACCCAGCAGCGAAGTCTGGCCGATCTTGGCGAGCGCGTTCTTCGGCAGCTTGACGCTCTTGGACACCCCGAGCGTCAGGGTGGCGATCCAGTTCTTCAGGTTGATGGCCTTGATCGAGCCGACGTAGACGTCGGCGACCATCACCTTGCTGTTGCCGTTGATCGCCAACGTGTCCGGCACCTGCACGTAGAGGGTGTAGGAATTCGGGCCGCCGCCCGGTCCGCCCGGAATCGCCACGTTCGAGATGCCACGCCAGCCACACGAGCTTGCCACCAGCGCGATCACCAGCAGGACCAGCGCCTGCCAGCCCCTTCGACGCAACGCGCTCACTGGCCACCCCCGAACTCAGCCGGCAACGGCGGCCCACCGGCACCCGGGGCCGGTGCCGACACCGGCGCCGGCGTGGGCGCGACGGGACCGGGGCGCACTTCGGGTCCCGGTGGCGGGGGCTGGATCGGTACCGGGGCGTTGAGGCCGGCGGGCGGCACCCAGGGGTGCTCGTCGTAGGCGTTGGGCGGGCCCGGCGGCGTCTGCAGGGTGGACTGGACCGGCTCGATGTTGGGGCCACCCATCAGCTCGTTGAGCGACTCGGGGGTCATCAGGCCCGCGGTGATCGGGCCGACCTGCGCGCCCTGCATGCCCGGAGCGACGATCCAGCCGTGCTCGGTGTTGCGGTGCGACAGCGGCGTATCGGGCACCCAGATCCCCGGCACGGTGGTGTCCTTGTAGCCGTTGGGCGGCTGCAGCCGCGGCTCGGAGTAGGCGACCTCCTTGGGCAGCGTCTCGGCGGTGCTGAACAGGTTCAGCCCGAACGGCAGGTAGTTGAACTTGATCGCGTCCAGGATCGGGCTGAGGTATTCCGCGCACAGTTCGGCGGACTCCTGATACCCCAGCCGGCTGCCGGCCTGGATCGAGCTGCAGATGAACTGCAGCGGGTTGGAGAAGGTGATCGCCGGGATCGCGACCACCGAGCCGTGCGACGGGTGATAGATCTGGTTGATGTTCGCCGCGGCGGTGGGCACCACGTGCAGCGCGGTCTCCAGGCCATTCAGCGAATCGGGCTGCAGGATCGTGTTGGTGACCTCGGCGAGGTTGTTGACGTCTTGGGTCAGCACCGCGCGGTTCTGGTCCAGCCACGGCCGAATCGTCGTGAGCAGACCGTCGAACTGCTGCACCGCGTTGGCCAAATCGCTGTCGGAATGCGCCAGGTGCGTGGTGAAATCCGCGAGGTTCTGGTTCAGCGCGACGAACTGCGCATCGTCTTGATGCAGCGCGTTGACGAACAACGCCAGGCTGCGCACCACCGCAAAGAAGTCCCCGCGACCCTGGTTCAGCGCCGTCAACGCCTGCGACAAGCTGTTCAGCGTCGTGTTGATCTGCTTGCCCTTGCCCGCCAACCCATTGGCGAACGACTCGATGGCCTCACCGAACGGACCCTTGGGCTGCTCGGGCGTGGGCCCCAGCTTGGAGATGATGTTGGTGATGCTGTTGCGCAGCTGATCCCATTCCACGGGCACCTGGGTGCGCTCCTCGGGGATCACCGCGTTGTCGGCCATCACCGGCCCGCCCTTATAGGGCGGCTCCAACTGGATGGCCCGCGAGGCCACCAGCGTCGGGTTCAAGATCACCGCCGACGCGTTGGCGGGAACCTTGTACTTGTTCTGGTAGTGGAAGGTGACCCGCATCTTGTCCCCGACCGGCTCGATCTTGTCGATCGACCCCACCCGCAGGCCCATGATCTGAACCTTGTCCCCGGCATACAGCGCGTTCGCCGCCGGGAAGTAGGCCACCACGGTGTTATTGGTCAGCTTCTGATACAGCCGGAAACCGACATAACCCACGACCAGCGCCAAGATCACCACCAGCGACCCGATGATCACCGACGCGCGCGACAACTTCGGTAGCCGCAGGTTGCGAATGTCAAAGGCGGTACTCAATTCTGGCTACCTCCCGTCACGCCACTACCCCCTGCTCCGCCGGGATTGATGAACGGGGCCGGCAGCTGCGGCCCGGGCCCGGGTGGTGGAGGCGGACCCGGCGGGAACGCCGGCGGCAGCGAGAACGGCGCCGGCGGCGGCCCCGGGTTGCGGCGCGCGCCGGGCGGTGCGTCCGGGATCGGCACCGGGGTGCCCGGGACGTTCGCCGGCGGCGCGCCCGGAAGCGCGGCGCCCGGGATCAGGCCCGGCGTGGGCGGCAGCCCGTTCGGGTCCGGCGGCGAAATCTGCACGTCGACCGGCGCCGGGAAGGCCGGGCCGCCGAAGGGCCCGATCGTCGCGCCCGCGCAGGGCAGCGGGTTCCACGGCCGCGGCAGCCCGCCGTCACCGATGGTGACGTTGCCGTTCGGGTTCGCCGGCGCGTAGGAGCACGGCGACCCGGGCGGGACCGCCGGTCCCGGATGCTCCGGGGTGCCCTCGAGCACCGGCGGCGCGGGCGGCGGCGCCCCGTTGGGGAAGCGGGTGCCGTTCGGGTCGGGCCAGCGGTATGCCGGCAGCGCGGCGCCGCGCCAGAAGTTTTCCGGGTCGAGGCCACGCCGCTGGAACGCGGCGTCGATGAAGGGCTGCACGATCTGGCCCTGGGCCAGGTTGTGCAGCACCACCTTGAAGTACGGTCCCGACGCGATGGCCTCGTTGAGCGACGGCAGGAACGCGCCGACCTCGGTGAGCCCCTTGGCCAGGTCGTCCTTGCGCTGCACCAGGACGTCGCTGAGCGTGTGCAGTTGCTCGAGCACGTGGTTCAGGTTCGGGTTGTCGTTGATCAGCCCCTTCACCTGTTCGGAGAAGGCCGCGACGTTGCTGAGCAGCGCGTCGATGGCGCGGCCGCGTTCGTCGAAGGCCGCCAGCAGCGTCTTGGCGTTGACCAACAGCCGGTCGAACTGCTGGCTGCGGTCACCGAGGATGCTGGCCACCTGGTTGGCCTGGGCGAGCAGGTGGGTGATCTGCTCGTCGCGTTTGCCGATGGTGTCGGAGAACTTCGCCACCCCGTCCAGCGCCGCGCTCAGGTGCGGGTAGGTCTGGTCGACGGTCTGCGACAACACGTGCAGTGATTCCTTGACCGTGTCGATGTTCCAGCCCTGGGCCGCCTTGGTGACGTCGAAGAACGCGTCATAGATCTGGTAGGGGGTGGTGCTTTGACCCAGCGGCAGGGTGCCCCCGGGGGACAGCGCCTGCTTGCCCCGCGCCTCGACCTCGAGGACCTTCTTACCCAGGATGGTGTCGGTGCGGATCGCCAGCCGGCTCTCGGTGCCGATGCTGTTGGTGCCGATGGAGAACTTGATCACGACGTGGTCGCCCTCGATCTTCAGGCCCTCCACCTTTCCGACGTCCATGCCGGCGATGCGCACCTTGTCGCCCTTGCTGAGTCCGCCGCTGTCGGTGAACTGCCCGTAATAGCTGGGCTTGGCGAAGATCATCGGGACGCTGGTGAAGCTCTGGCCCACACCGATGACGAGCAGCATGACCAGGATGCCCATCAGGCCGATGCGCATCCGATTCGGAGGTTCCAGGGTTCTCATTGCGGCGAGCACCTACCCGAGGGCTGGTTGAAGAGCCGAACCGTGCGGACTGGGCCGCCGGGCTGCAGGCCGTTGATCTTCAGTGAGATGTCGCAGGCGTAGAAGCTGACGAAGTCGCCGTAGGAACCGATGTTGCGCCCGATCAAGTTCAACGCGGTGGGGACCTTGTGCAGGTAGTCGTCCAGCGCGGCACGCTGGTCGATGAGCGGCTGCTGCACCGCGTCGAGGTAGTTCAGCGTCTTGTGCAGCAGACCGCGGTCTTCGGCCAGCAGGTCGGCCACGGTTCCGGCGGCATTGCTGATGTGCGCGGTGCCGGCCGCCAGCGGATCGGCGTGATTCTTCAGGCCGGTGATGAGCACCTCGAGGTTGTTGATGGTCTGGTCGAATTGCTGGCGGTGCCGAACCGTGGTGTCCAGCACCAGGTTCAGGTTCTTGACGACCTCGCCGATCGCCTGATCGCGCTGGCCGAGCTGTGAGGTCAGCTGCGCGGTGTTGTCCAGGATGTCGTTGATGGTGCCGCCCTGACCCTGGAACACGGTCACGATGGCCGTCGCGATGGTGTTGACCTTCTCCGGGTCCAGCGCCCGGAACAGCGGCTTGAAACCACCGATCAGCGCGTCGAGGTCCAGCGCCGGCGAGGTCCGGGCCAGCGGGATGAACCCGCCCGCCGGCAGCACCTTGTCAGAGCCTTCGCCCTCGCCGCGCTTGAGCTCCAGGTAGCGGTTGCCGATCAGGTCGAGGTAGCGGATCTGCGCCGTCGTCGACTGGTACAGCGGTATCGACCGGTCGACGTTGAAGTCCACCCGCACCCGGGTGCCGCCGTCGATCAGGTGCACCGAGTCGACCTTGCCGATCTCCACGCCCGACGCGCGGACGAACTGCCCCGCCCGCAGCCCGCTGATGTTGCTGAATTCCGCCGAGTAGCCGGTGGTCCGGTCGAATCGGAGCTGGCCGAAAACCACGAAGATCATGGCAGTGAAGATCAGCAGCACCACGGAGAAGATGCTGAGTCGGATGATGGTCCCGGTGATTTTCATGGGTTGATCGTGTTATCCCCTACCTGACGGCCCCACACGTACTCGATGGCGTAGGGCGAACCGGTGTCCAGGTGGTTGTACGGCGCGATGCTGTTGCCGGTGTCCATCACCAGCTCCGGGGCGGGCCACAGGTCGTGGGTGATGTGCTGCCAGCAGCCCGGCGCTCCGCCGGGTCCGCCGCGAGCGTTGACCCGCGGCAGGTTCTCCGGATAGATGTACGGGTTCGGTGCCCCGCCGACCACACCGGCCAGTCCGCCGACGAGCGAGGCGACCGCGGCCACCGCGGCGACCGGGTTGAGGAACAGGCCCAACCCCGACAGCGCCTCGGTGTGAGTGTTCAGTGAATAGCCGTTGCCGCCCAAGAACTCTCGGGCCTTGGGCTCGATGTCGTGGTAGTTACGCACCGTGCAGAACAGCTCGGGGCTGTAGGTGTCCAGCAGCTGGGCGGTGGGCACCAGGTCTTGGGAACCGCGCGCCAGATACGGCCCGCCCCGTTTGAAGATGTCGGCGCCGGTGTTGCCGAACCCGGCCGCCGACAGCAGCGCCTGGTCCAAATCCTTCTGTTGGGCGTTGATCGTGCGCGACGTGACGACCGCGTTGTTGAGGAAGTCCAACAAGTCCGGGGCCGCGTTGGCGTAGGTGTCGCCGAGACCGGCCAGCTGCTGAATGTCGTGCCGCGCCTGCGGCATCTGCGGGTTGACGTCGTCGAGGATCGCGTTGCCGTTGACGATCGACTGCCCGAACTTGTCGCCGAGGCCGGTCAACGCCTGCGCGGCCGCGCTCAGCGTCAGGTTCAGCTTGACCGGGTCGACCTTCTCGGAGATGTCGGTGATGGTCTGGAAGAGCGTGTTGATCTCGGTGGTGACACAGTCGTGCGAACGCTTGCCGTTGGGGTCGATGCACGACGACGCGTCGATCGTGGTGGACGGGTTGAGGTGGCCCCTGGCGATGCTGTTGCCGTTGGCGTCTTTGGGCGTGGTGAACGAGACGTATTTGCCGCCGAAGACGGTGGTCGCCTTGATCTGCGCGTCGACGTTCGCCGGGATGATGGCGAGATACCGCGGGTAGACCTCCAGGTTGAACTTGGCCGCCGGCTTGCCGTCATGCGTGGTTTCCGAGATGCTGCCGACCCGCCCGATCTCCACCCCGTTGTAGGTGACCTTCGAGCCGGGATCCATCACCAGCCCGGCCCGCGGGGCGACCATCGTCAGATGGGTCTTTGGGGTGAAGTTGCCGCGGAACTGCCCGTAGATCAGGTAAAACACCACCGCCGCGATGACCAGCATGCCCACCGCGGCCAGCTTGTACGGCGGGGTCCGTTGCGAGTTGGTCTTAAACGGTGTGGTCATGGCGGTTACACCGTGAGCGCGAAGTTGGGATTGACGCCGTAGAGCGCCAACGCGGCGGACAACACGACAACCTGCACCGAGACCAACGAGAACCGCATCGACCGGCCGACGGCCTCGCCGACGCCCACCGGCCCGCCGCCGGCGTTGTACCCGTAGTAGCAGTGGGTGACCATCACGACCAGCGTGATGATGATGGCCTCCAGGAACGACCAGAACACGTCGTCGGGGCGCAGGAAGGTCCGGAAGTAGTGGTCATAGGTGCCGTGCGACTGGCCGTACAGCACCGTCGTGGTGACCTGCGGGGACAGGAAGCACATGATGATGGCCAGCGCGTAGATCGGGATGATGACGACCATCCCCGCGATCACCCGGGTGCTCGCCAAAAACGAGATCGACTTGATCCCCATCACTTCCAGCGCGTCGATCTCCTCGCTGATCCGCATGGCGCCGAGTTCCGCGGTCGCGCCGGCGCCGACGGTGGCCGCCATGGCGATCCCGGTGACGACCGGGGCCGCGATACGCACATTGATCAGGGCGGCGAAGAACCCGGTGAACGCTTCGACACCGATGTTTCCCAGCGACGCGAAACCCTGGATGGCGACCAGGGAGCTGCCGGACAGCGTGACGAACCCGACGATGGCGACGGTCCCACCGACGACGGCCATGGCGCCGGTGCCCATGCCGATCTGCGCGACCAGCCGCAGCGTCTCCTTGCGGTAGCGGCTCAGCGCGTTGGGGATGTTGCCGATGGACTGCAACGCGAACCAGGTCATCTGGCCGGCGACGTCGAGCCCGCGCGACGCGGCGCCGCCGTACTTGTTCAGGTTGGCCGAGGCCCGGGGGAAGCGGGCGCGCAGGACCGCGGTCGTCGACATGTCAGTGCCCCGTTCCGAATCGAACACCGATCGTGGTCAGCACGACGTTGACCGCGTAGAGCGCGACGACACAGAGCACCACGGTCTCGTTGACCGCGGTGCCTAGGCCTTTGGAGCCGCCGCGCACGGTCAGCCCGCGGTAGCAGCCGACCAGCCCGGCGATCAGGCCGAACACGGCGGCCTTGACCGTCGCGATCACCACCTCGGGCAGGCCGGTGATGGTGGTCAGGGTCGCCAGGTAGGCGCCGCCCGACACGTTCTGCAGATAGACACCGAACAGATAGCCGCCGACCAGGCCGACGGTGATCACCAGCCCGTTGAGCAGCGTGGCGACCAGGGTCGCGGCGATCACCCGGGGCACCACCAGCCGGTGGATCGGGTCGATGCCGAGCACCTCCATCGCGTCGATCTCCTCGCGGATGGTGCGCGCGCCCAGGTCGGCGCAGATGGCGGTGGAGCCGGCGCCGGCTACCACGAGCACGGTGGTCAACGGGCCGAGCTGGGTGACCGCGCCGATGGCCGCGCCCGCGCCGGACAGGTCGGCGGCACCGAACTGGGCCAGCAGCACGTTGAGGGTGAAGATCAGCAGCACGGTCAGCGGGATCGAGACCATGATGGTCGGTAGGAATGCGACCCGCATGATGAACCAGCACTGCTGGATGAATTCACGCCATTGAAATGGCCAGCGGAACAACGCTTTTCCGGTCAACACGCACATCCGGAAGAAGCCGCCGACGAGGGTAAGCGGCGTCTGCAGCTGGTCGCGGAAATAGCCGACCAGGTGCGGGCGCGTATCCGTCGTCACCGCTTCCCCCCTTGCCCAGCGTGTGTGATCATCGGCTCCCTACCGGCAAGTAGTAACGGAGACCACAGGAATCTACCCGATGGCCGAAACCGTGTGAACCGCATCCGCACAATTAACCCTTCGTCAACAGCTGGCAAACTTTATAGATAACCTCCGGCGCTCCTTTCACGTGTTCAAACTATTGACACATAACGGTTTTCAGGTTTATGAGCCTCCGTACCGCAAACGCAGTTCAGTTTTTAGAACCTTGCCCGCGGGGTTGCGGGGCAACGCGTCGACGATCTCGAGCGCCTTGGGATGCTTGTAGCGCGCGAGCCGGTCGCCGAGAAACTCAACCAAGTCTTCGAACCGCAACTCGTTGTCCGTTACAGCCGCGACCGCGATCGGCACCTCGCCCCACTTTTCGTGCGCGCGACCGATGACGGCGACTTCGGCGATGCCGGGATGGTCGGCGAGGACGTTCTCCACCTCGGCGCAGTAGATGTTCTCTCCGCCGGAGATGATCATGTCCTTCTTGCGGTCCACCACCCAGACGTATCCTTCCTCGTCCATCCGGACGAGGTCTCCCGAGTGGAACCAGCCGCCCGCGAACGCCTCCGCGGTGGCCTCGGGGTTGTTCCAGTAGCCGCTCATCAATGTTGGTGCGCGATAGACGATTTCGCCTACCTCGCCGATGGGCACGTCGTTCATGTCCTCGTCCACCACCCGGGCGGCGACGGTCGGAATCACCTTGCCGACGGACCCGCGCTTACGGATCGCGTCGTCGCCGAGCAGCATGCAGGTCACCGGCGACATCTCGGTCTGGCCGAATGCGGCCAGTATCTGGGTTCCGGGGAACACCGCCGACATCTCCCGCAGCAGCGCGTCCGGCGCCGGCGCGGCACCCCACGACATCACCCGCAGCTTCAGGTCGCGGGGGCGCGCCTTCTGCTCGGCGCAGACCGCCTGCCACTGCGCCGGAACCAAGAAGATGCCGGTGACCTTCTCGGCGGCCAGCACGTCGAGCAGCTGGCCCGGGTCGAACGCGCCCAACGGATAGATCACCGTGGGAGCCCCGAGCAGCAGCCCGGACAACAGGTTGCCGATTCCGGCGATGTGGAACAGCGGGACACCGATGAAGCCGACGTCGTTGTTGATGTCGGCGCCCATGGTGTAGAGCCCGGTCATGGTCTCGCCGGTCAAATTGTCGTGCGTCAGCACCGCACCCTTGGGGCGGCCCGTGGTGCCCGAGGTGTACATGATCAGCGCGGGCGCATCGTTGGGGATGTCCACCAGCTCGGCCGGATCGCCGGGCTCACCGACCACATCTTCATAGCCGAGCACGCTCTCGCCGGAGGGCCCGCCGGCCACGATGATCGTTTCCAGCAGCGGCTGGATGTCGCGCACGCCCGTGGCCACCGGGGCCAGCACCGCCTCGGTGATCAGCACGCGCGCTTCGCAGTCCTCGACCAAGAAGGCGATTTCGGCGGCGGTCAGCCGGAAGTTCAGCGGGACCGCGATGGCCCCGAGCATGTTGGCCGCCAGCATCGCCTCGATGAACTCGGTGCGGTTCAGCATCAAGATCATCACCCGGTCCCCGAAACCGACCCCTCGGCGGCTCAGTGCGCCGGCCAGCGCCGATACTCGTTCACGCAGGCCGGCCCAGGTCACCGTGCGGCCCAGATGCCGCAGCGCCGTGGCGCCAGGCTGCATCAGCGCGTGCCGCTCGAGCTGGTTGACCCAGTTCTGCCGGCGAGCAAGATACGGCTGCTCTTGCGCTGGAGTTTGGCCTTGCGTCTGGTGGCTGGCCAATTGCGCGGTCACTTAACCCGTCCCTTCACTTCCGCACCGCTTGCGCCAGGTTGATATTTGATAAAACATAGTGTTGTCTGGGTCACACTATGGCCTCAGAGGCACGGATGACAAGCCCCTAAAAGTCCTGGCAGCCCTTGTGAATGCGCAGTGAACGCACCAGTGAACGCACCGGTATCCGCGCGACCGCGTGGCCGGCGCACACTGCGCCGGGCGCAGCTGTCCGACGAGGTTGCGGGTCACCTGCGCGCGGCGATCATGTCCGGGAAGTTGCGGCCGGGGACCTACATCCGCCTCGACGAGACCGCGGCCGAACTCGGAGTGAGCATCACGCCGGTGCGCGAGGCCCTACTGAAGCTGCGCGGCGAGGGCATGGTGCAGCTCGAGCCGCACCGCGGCCACTTCGTTTTGCCGCTGACCCGACAGGACGTCAACGACATCTTCTGGTTGCAGGCAACGATCGCGCGCGAGCTGGCCACGTCGGCCACCGATCTGATCACCGAGGCGGAGATCGGCGAGCTCGACCACATCATCGATGCCATGGTGGCGGCGGTCGGATCCGCGCCGGGAGCCGAGCGCGCGGAAACCATCGCCAGGCTCGAGTTCGCTTTTCATCGCGTCTTCAACCAGGCCAGCGGGCGGATCAAGTTGGCGTGGTTTTTGCACAACGCGGCGCGCTACATGCCCGCGCTGATCTACGCCGCCGACCCGCAGTGGGGTGAGGCCGCGGTCGATCACCACCGGCAGTTGGTCGCCGCGCTGCGCCGCCGCGACACCGCGGCCGTCGTCGAGCACACGGTCTGGCAATTCACCGACGCGGCGCGCCGGTCGACCGAGATGCTCGACGAGGCCGGAATCTTTGCGCTGCGCCCCGCCTGAGGCGCCGTCACCGCGAGGCCAGCTCCTCGGCGCGCTTCTTGAGGGCTTCGGCGAGGCTGTCGAGCACCTGGTTGAGGAGCATCTTCACCATCGGCGCGGGCACCGGCAGCGTGGACTCGACGTCGGCGTCCACCGTCAGCAAGCTCGTCGACCCGGTCTCCACCACGCTGAACAGTTGCTCCTGCTTGGCGAACAGGTCACCTTGTTGCATGACGGTCTGGATCTGGTTCTCCCCGGGGTAATACACGGCCTGGATATAGGTGCCCGGCATGCCGTTGATCTCAATGTCGAGCCGCAGCTGGCTGGGGCGCCCGTCGTCGTAGCGGGCAAGTATCCATACGCCCTTGATCGGCTCGTTCCACTCGGGGTAAGCCTCGAAATCCGCCACGATCGCCATGATCGATGCGGCGGTGGCGCTGACCTCGACGGTTTTGCTCAAAACTGGCATCCGCCAAGCATATCGGGGTCCGCGGCGGGCCCGGTCACCGCGCAACCGTGCGCGGCCGGCGGGCTCACGTCACGCAGGCCGTCGACAGCAGCGACCGGATCGCGTCGGGAATCGGGACCGATTTGCGGTTGGTCCGATCGACATACACGTGCACCCAGTGGCCGAGCGCGGTGATCGGTTGGGCCTCTTCGCGGAACACGCCGAGCCGGTAGGTCACGCTGCTGCGCCCCAGCCGGGTCACCGCCAGGCCCACGAGAAGGCTCTCCGGGAAATGCAGTTCGGAAAAATAGCGGCAGCCCGACTCGGCGACGATGCCGAGCGCGGGCGTACTCAACGGGTCGAGCCCGGTCGTGGTGTTGATCCACGCGTTGATCGCGGTGTCGAACAGCTGGTAGTACACGGCGTTGTTGAGGTGGCCGAACATGTCGTTGTCGGCCCAGCGGGTTGTGACCGGCCACAGCACCGGAAAGTCGTCGGTGGTGAGCTCATCGGGTGCGGGCGGAACCATCTCTTCAGTATCCAAAAGCGTTCGACAGGGCGTGCCCCTGCAGCGCGTAAAGCCGCTGCGACACCGACCAGTCGGGCAACAGCGAATCGAATCCGTGACAGGTGCGGGCGAACACGTGCAACTCGGTGGAGACGCCGGCGCGCAGCAGCCGCAGCGCGTAGTCGACGGCCTCGTCGCGGAACGGATCGATCTCGGCGCAGGTGATCAACGCCGGCGCGACACCGGTGAACGCGTCGCGCCGCGCGGGCACGGCATCCGGAGTGCCGTCAGTGCCGAGATAGTGGCGCCACATCAGCTCCGCGCCCTCGCCGTCGAAGGCCGGGCTGGTGCGGAATTCCGCCTTCGACCCGGTCGGACGGTCATCGAGCACCGGCTGATGCAGCAGCTGGAACACGATCGCCGGCAGCGACCCCTCGGCCGCCCGGTGGGCCAGGCACGCGGCCAGGGCACCGCCGGCGCTGCTGCCGGCGACGGCCAGCCGTGCGGCGTCGACGCCCAGTTCGGCGGCGTTGGCGGCCAGCCAATTCAGCACCACTGCGGCGTCGTCGAGCGCGGCCGGGTAGGGATGTTCCGGTGCCAGCCGGTAGTCGACCGACACCACCGTGCAGCGCGCGCGCCGCGCCAGCTCCAGGCACTGCCGGTGATCGGTGTCGAGGTTGCCTAACGCGAATCCGCCTGCGTGGCAATAGATTACCGTCGGCGCTGGTGGCTCGCCGCCGCGATAGATCCGCACCGGCACTGTGCAGTCTTGCGATTCGGTGATGCTTACGCTCGACGAGTCGGTGTGCTCGGCGGTGTCGCGCCGACGCTCGTTGAAGGGCTCCCGAGTGGCCCGGATCGATTCGACCGAAAAATCCGTTCGCGTCGTCGCGACGGCGCGCAGCACCGGGTCGAGCCGCTCGGCGCCGTCGAGTTCGGTTACCGGATCTGCAGGCATTGCCCACCATCGATGACCAGCTCCGCACCAGTGATGAACGACGCGTCCTCGGAGACCAAAAACGCGACGGCGTCGGCCACCTCGTCGGGCTCGCCGATCCGGCCGAAGCTCGACGCCGCCGCCAGCCGCTCCTGGGTGGCCGCATCCAGCATCGGGGTGGCGATCGGTCCGGGGAACACGGCGTTGACGCGAATGCGGTCCGGGGCCAATTCGGCCGCGGCGGTTTGGGTCAGGCCGCGAAGGGCCCACTTTGACGAGCCGTAGGCGCTGTGCTGCGGGAAGGGGCGGATCGCTCCGGTGCTGCAGATGTTGACGATGCTGGCGTGCTCCGCCTCGCGCAGCCGGCTCAGCGTGGCCTGCATGCCCAGGAAGGCGCCCAAACAGTTGATCCGCCAGGCGTTTTCGAAGTCCTCGACCGTTTCGTCGGCCAGCGGGGCGCGGCGCAGCATGCCGGCCGCGTTGACCAGCGTGGTCAGCGACCCGAACCGTTCGACGGTCCGGGTGACGGCGGCCGCCCATTGGGGCTGCGAGGTGACGTCGAGTTGAATCGCGATGACGTCGTCGTCGCCCAACCCGTCGACCATCACCGACAACTCCTCGGCACGCCGATCGCAGGCGGCCACGCAAAAGCCAGCGGCGCGAAGCCTTTTGGCGATCGCCCAGCCCTGCCCGCCGGCGGCCCCGGTCACCAGCGCAACACGTCGAGTCGTCATGGAACCTCCGGGCTGTCGGACAGGCCGGCGCTGGTGACGAATCGGCAGCGCCGCCGCCGGAAACGCCACCGGCCGCCCTGGCGAACGAACTCGTCGTCGTACAGGGCCGGGCGCTGGTGTAGGTCGACGGCCCTGACGAACAGCACCTGCGACCGGCCCGTGGCGGTGTCGCCGTGGACCTCGATGCGCGAGACGCCGGTCAGGTGCAGGCCGCGCGGCGCGTCCTGGAACATCTTGCGGATACCGTCATGCCCGTCGTAAGTGCGCCCGTAGACCAGAAATTGGCCGTCGGGGACGAACAGCTGCACACACGCCTCGATGTCTCCCTCGTCAAGGGCCAGCGCGTAGGCGGCGATCAAATCGCGGATCGGTTCTGTCACTGTTCGTTCGCCTCGCGTAGGTGCTCGGTCGCTCCCCGCCGTAGCGCCTGCGATTCGGCCGCCAGCGTGATCATTCGAAACCCCAACTGGGCCATGGCGCGACCGGCCTTGCCCTCGCTGGCGTGTATCCCGGCGACGATCCCGGCTTCGGCCGCCGCGCGCTGGATGCGCCCGATCGCCTCCAGCACCTGCGGATGCTTGAGTGCGCCCACGGCTTCGGCACCCAGTGACAGCGCCAAATCGGCTGGGCCGACGTAGATTCCGGCCAGGCCGCTGACGGCGCAGATCTCGCTCAGGTTGTCCAGTGCCGCCGCGGTTTCGATCATCGCGAAGACGCTCACCCGGGACTCGAGCGCGGCGCTGTCATATCCCAGGCTGGCCCGCAACGGGCCGAAGCTGCGCACACCGGCCGGCGGAAACCGGGTGGCCGCCACCGCCGCGGCCGCCTCGTCGGCCGACTCGATCATCGCGATGATGACGGCGTCGGCGCCGGCGTCGAGCACGCGCCCGATCGGCGCGGCGTCGGCGTTGGGCAGTCGCATCGCGGTCGCGATCGGCACGTGCTCCAGCCGGCGCAGGATGTTCGCGACGTCGGCGTCGTCGAGGTAGCCGTGCTGCGCGTCGAAGCCGACGTAATCGTAACCGGCGTGCGCGAATTCCTCCGGCCCGATCAGCGTGGGGCCGGTGATCCAGCCGCCCCAGATCGGGGTCGTATTGTCCTGCTGAAAGACGCTCACTCGGCGATCGCGATCTTCACGCGCTGCGGGTCGGGCCGGCAGGCCAGGTCGAACGCGGCCTGCGCGTCGTCGACCCCGAACGTGTGCGTGAGATATCTGCCGAGCAGTTCCGGGTGTTCGGCGGCGAACTTGCCGGCCAGTTCCAGGACCCGGCGACGGTCAAGCGTCACACCGGATTTCAACGTCAGGTTGTTGCGCAGCATCAAACGCATGTTAATCGGATAGGCCTCGTCGTCGGCGACGCCGAAGTACAACACGGTGCCGCCGAACGCGGTGGCCTCGATCGCGTGCCCCAGGGTGGCCACCTGATGGCCGACCGCCTCGACGACGACGTCGGCGCGATCGGCTGCGGCGAGCCGGCTCACCCAGCGGTCGCTGGTGGCCCGCACCGCGTCGTCGACCCCGAATGCCGTTGCGAGGCTGTGCCGGTCGACGGGATCGACCCCGGTGACGCGCCGGGCGCCGGACGCCTTCGCGACGTAGGAGAACAGCAGGCCGATCGAGCCCTGCCCGATGATCGCGACGTGGCGGCCGGCCAGATCCGGCAGTTGTTCGCAGGCATACAGCACACACGCCAGCGGTTGCAGGCCGACCGCCTGCGCCGGGGTCAGCCCGGGATCGTAGGGCGCCAGCCCGTTGCCGTCGCTGATCACCCGCTCCATCAGGCCGTCGAATCCGGAGGCCCAGCCGACCACGCGATCGCCCGGACGGTGCTCCGGGTGGCGGCTGGCGATCACCTCGCCGGCGATCTCGTGGATCGGGAACCCGTCCTTCTCGGCGGCGCTGGCGCCGTCGTCACCCGGGAGGCGGCCCTTGGCGCCGCGAAAGGCCGGCATGTCGCTGCCGCAGAGGCCGGCGGCCAAGAACCGCAGCAGCACTTGGCCATCGGCCAGGTCGTCGGGCGTCTTGTCGGTGATCGACGTGCGCTCCAACAGATAGGGGGCGATGATCCGGTAGGACCACACGTCAGACCTCCACCGGGATCTTGTTCCATCCCCACTGGAAGCTGGACGGCAGCCGGGTGGCGGCGTCGCCCTGGATGGCGAAGTCCGGGACGCGCCGCAGCCATTCGGTCAGCAGCACATCGATTTCCAGGCGCGCCAGGTGGTAGCCGATGCAGAAGTGCTGGCCGCGCCCGAACGCCAACACGCGGCGGATCGGTCGGTCCCAGATGAATTCGTCGGGCTCGGCGTACTCCCGCTCGTCGCGGGCGGCCGAGGCGAGCAGCGTGATGATGCGCTGGCCCGGTTCGATGGTCTGTCCGTGAATTGTGTACGGCTTGCGCGCCGTTCGGGCGAACCACTGCGCCGGGGCGCAATAGCGGATCATCTCCTCGCGGGCGATCGGCACGTTGCCGGCCAGGTCGGCGCACACCGCGGCCATCTGGTCGGGCCGCTGGCTGAGCTCCCACAGCCCGTGCGCGACGATCTTGGGCACCGTTTCGGTTCCGCCGATGAAGATGCACAGCATCTGGGTCGCGACCTCGGCGTCGGATAGGGCGCTGCCGTCGGGCAACCGGTAGCCCAGCAGGCCGTCCACGACGGGCAAGCCGTCGCCGGACGGGTCCGCGCGGCGGCGCTCGACGACGGGGATTAGGTATTCGAGGTAGTTGGGTCGGGCTTGCGCGGTGTCGACGCCCTCGCCGGGCTCGGCCAGGCTGCCGGCATTGACCGCGGCCAGCACGTCAGGCGCGAGATCGTCTGGCAGACCGAGCAATCCGCACACCATCGAGGCCGCCACGATGCCGCCGTATTCCTGCGTCAGGTCGAAGGAACCCCGCGGCAGCAACACGTCGAGGCGCTCGTTGGCCAGCGCGCGGATCCGGGCCTCGAGTCCGGCGACGGACCGCGGACGCAACGGCTGCGAATGCGCGCGACGGATCTCAGCGTACAAATCCGTGTCGAACACCGCGTGAAACGGCAGCGGATGCAGCGGCGGGTCGTCGAGCGGACCGTCGTTGTGCCGAGCCAACACCGACGCCGGGGGCAGCGTGCCCTCCGTCGCGACGAACGTCCCGTCGTTGACTTCCAGTACCTGCCAGATGTCCTCGAACCGGGACAGCGCGAAGGTGTCCCACTGCGGCATGTAGTACGCCGGATGCTGATCCCGCAGAATGCGGTAGTAGGGCAACGGGTTTGCCATCACCTCGGGATCGAAGGGGTCGTAGCTGAAGCTCATTGCAGCGGCGACGGCGGTAGGGCCTGCAGGATCGAATCCTCCCAGCCGTCGCGCAGCGCGGGCGCCACGCTCATCCACGTGACGATCTCGGCGGGCGGGCTGTCCTTCCATGACGGGTAGTGATTGGCGAAGCATTCCCAGCCGCCGTCGAGCGCCCAGTAGTGGATGACCTCGTTGAAGCGGAAGGTGGTGGTGAACGAGCCGAGCCAGCGTTTGCCCGTGCGCTCCGACCAGGGCACGTAGAGCCGCTCCAGTTCGCGGATGTAGTCGTCTTGACGGCCCGGCTTGGTCTGCATGATCTCCTGAATCACCACCGGCGCAGTGAAATTCGCCTCGCGCAACTGTGCCAACGTCTTGTTGCTGGGCCCGGGGTACATGATGCGCCCCTCCCCCGACGCTCCGATGTCGGCCAGATACGCCGACCACTTTCCGGCGGCGGCCTCGTGGCTGCCGCCGCGTGCCTGCGCGGCACCGATGCGAGCGTAGTCGGCGAACTTGTCGATCTCCCAGATGATCGTGACCTGCGGCCAGTGGCCGTTGTAGGGAGTTGATTCCCAGATCGCGAAGAGCCGGGCGCCCAGCTCGGCCATCATGGGGTGATACGTGTCGGTGAATACCTCGGTGAACCGATCACTGCGCCCGGACCCCAGGTCGATCGTCTCGTGCAGGTAGAGCAGCGTATGACCGTAGTACTTTTTCATCGGCTAGCCGAGCCGGATGAGTTCGAAATCGGCCGGCGAACACGCCGCCATGTCGTAGAACATCGTCTCGGTGGGATCGACGGTCTCCCAACCCATTCCGGCCGCCGCCAGCGCGTAGCCCTTGAATGTCCTTGCCGCGGCGCTGAGTACGTGCTGCACGCGGTCCATGCCGCGACTGACCGCCAGCGGCCACCCGTCACCCCACAGCGCGACTTCCGTCAACGGGTGGTTCAGCGCCTTGAGCACCGTGCCACGGATCCGCTCATCGGCGGCGAATGCCTCGGCGCTGACCGCCAGGCTGTGAAAGGTCGAGGCGGTCCGATCCAACCCGGAGTCCAGGTCCGCCGCGTCTGCCCCGAGGATCCGCAGGGGTCGCGCGTCGCAGCTGCCCGCCAGCAGCACGGTCACCTCCCACCCCGCCATCGCCCGGTCATACAGCCACCCCCCGGCCGAGCACACCGCGTCGGCGGCGCTGGCCGCGACGACGTCGAGCCGATAGCGCGCGGGTTCTTTGGTATGGGCGCTGCGGGCGGTCCGGATGGACCGCACTCTGCTGTTGTCACCGATGTCGAATGTTGGCGTGACCATTCAATCCGTTCCTCATCGCCACGTGAGATGGCTGTGGGTGCGTCACCCAGGGTGACGCAATTCCACCGGACAGCGTGACACTTTTGCCGAAATTTGTAAAGGTACGCCGGCCGGTCAGGCGTCGCGCCGCACCTTCAGTTCGGCGAGAATTTCCTCGGTGTGTTGCCCGAGTTCCGGTGCGGCAGAACGCGGCGCCCACGGTGTGCCGTGGAAATCCGCCGGTGTGGCCACCATCGCGACGCCGGATTCTCCGTCCGGCACATCGACGATCCCGCCGGCGGCGTGAAACTGCTCGTCGGCGACGACGTCCTCGAGGCTGTTGACCGGAGACCAGAAGAAATCGGGTTCGCCGGCGAACACCTCGGCCCATTCGTCCAGCGGGCGGGTCGCGAAGATCGCGTCCAACTCGGCGATTAGCTCCACCCCGTTGACGAAGCGGGCGCGGGCGTCGCTGAATCGGGGGTCGTCGAGCCACTCGGGACGGCCGACGGCGCGACACAACGGGGGCCAGTGCCGGTCGCCCTCGAGCCCGACGATCCAGAACCGCCGTCCGTCGGCGGCGGCGTAGTTGTTCATGCACGGGTTGCCCATGGTCTCGCGCTGCCCGACGGCGATCGGCTGACCGGTCAGCAGGTAGGTGTTGAGGTCGAAGCTCACGGTGTAGGCGCCCTGGCGATAGAGCGAGGTGCTGACCAGCTGGCCGGTTCCGGTGCGTGCCCGGGCGACCAGCGCGGCGCAGATGGCCGCGGCCAGGGTCATGCCGGCCGAGTGGTCGCCCATCCCGCCACGCTGGAAGGGCGGGGTGTCCCCGGGCCGGGTGAGCAGGCTGGCCACGCCGGCCCGCGACCAGAAGGCGGCCACGTCGTAGGCGGCGCGCTCGGCGTCGGGCCCGGTTTCGCCGTAGCCGGTGATCAGGCCGTAAACCAGGCGGGGGTTGCGGGCCGACACCGACTCGAAGTCCAAACCCAGGCGCCGCAACGCCCCGGGACGCACATTGGTCACGAAAACGTCTGCGTCGGACAGCAATTCGAACGCGGTGTCGCGTCCCTCGTCGGTGGTGAGGTCCAAGACGATGCTGCGCTTGGACCGGTTGTCCATTTCGAACGGCGGGTTGACCCCGAGATCGCAGCCCAGCATCCGCCCGAACATGCGGCCCGGGTCACCGGTCGGCGGCTCGATCTTGACGACGTCGGCGCCCCAGTCGGCCAGGATCCCGGCGGCGGCCGGCCCGGCCACCCACACCCCGAGCTCGATGACTTTGATGCCCTCCACCGGTCCAGCCATGAGTGGACCTTAGCGTCTGGGCGGACGGAACGTCACGCGCACAGTTCGTGGTGATGAAACTGATTGCCCCCGAGGCGCTTAGCGCGGTACATCGCGGCATCCGACGCGGCGATCAGCGCGTTGAGAAATGACTCGCGATCGCTGAGCGCGGCGTCGTCGAGCCGCGCACAGGCGGTGCCGATGCTGGCGGTGACCCCCGCGTTCGAATCCGCGATGGCCTGGCACGTGCGGGCGGCCAACGCCTCGGAGTTGCAGGTCGCCGAGGTCCCGGCCAGCAGGAACTCCTCACCGCCGCTGCGCGCCACCACCGCCTGGTGGTCCTCGGCGGCCGCCAGCATCGCCTGGGCGGCCTGGACCAGCGCGCGATCGCCGGCGGCGTGGCCGCGGTTGTCGTTGAGGGCCTTGAAGTTGTCGAGGTCGACCGACAACACCAACAGGTGCGCGTCGGTGCCCCGGCGGGCCAGGATCATGCCCAACGCGTTGTGCTGGAACGCACGCCGGTTGAGCAGGCCGGTCAGCGGATCGCGATCGGCGCGCAACAGATCACCCGCCAACGCCCGCACCAAGACCTGGATGGCCACCGGCAGGGCGATGTTGACCTCGACCACGAGCCACAGATCGACCCCGGCCAGCGCGGGGTGTCCGGATCGGGCCAGCAGGATGGCCTCGTACAGCGCGACGGCGCTGGCCACCGCGAAGTTGTACAGCACGAACCCGGTGGTGTGGAAAAACGCCATGTACGCGCCGAAGGTCGCGAAGGCGACGCATCCGATCAGCGCGCCGAGCGGATTCGGGTGCGCCAGACATGCCAGGGCGACGGCGGTGTTGCATGTCAGCGCGAAGGCAATCGACTGTCCGCGGGTCGGCCAGCGCCAAATCCACAGCAACATGCCCGCCGTCCCCCCGGCCGCGGCGGCCCACGTCATCGCGACGGGAACGGTTCCACGCGGACCGTCGGCGCTTGCCAGCAGCGCGATGAGACACAGCACCAGGGAGGCGGCGATCGATGCCATCAAAATCCGGGTGGCGCCGCTGATGCCGCGCGCGGCCATGTAGCCGGACAGCCAGCCATGGTGGTCGGCCCGCCACCACCGGCTGAACGTCGCGGTCATGGTCGACCCCCTTTCGGCGCCGTCAAGTATTCCCTCAGAGGCACCCCCCGTCGGAAATCTACGGCCCCCCGCTGGGGTTCGAGTGCCGAATGGCCGAACGGTTTTCCCGGCCGCTATAGCGTGGAGGGATGAACGCGCCGCTGTGTCTCGGCCACCCCGAGGTGAACCCCACGGACTACCCGACCTACTCGGCATACGGCACCACGGGCTCGCACATCAGCGAAGCCGCGGCATCGTTGGTGCGGTGTTGGGGCGCGTTGCCGGGCACATCGCACAATGTCGTCGGGGTGAGCTATCCGGACGGCGCAGCGACGCTTTTGGTGGTCAAGCCCCTTCCGCCGCACGGCAAGGTGACCTACAACGGCAGCTGGACGCTCCGATGAGCCTGGTCGCGGGGCGCGGTCCGCTCAGCTCCGATCGCGCGGGACGGTTCTCCCCGGCGCTACCCGCCGACCTGAACATCGGGGTGTACATCGAGCCGCATCCGCGCCGTGTGCAAGCAGTCCTCAACGGGGACTTGGTGATTGACACCGAGGCCGCGCTGATGGTGCACCGGCAGGGCCATCCACTGAGCTACGCGTTCCCGGCTGATGCGATCGCCGGGCTGCCGGGCGAGCCGGTCGCCGAGGCTCCAGGCTTCGTCCGGGTGCCGTGGGATGCCGTCGACGCCTGGTTCGAGGAGGGCCGCAAGCTCGTGCACTACCCGCCCAACCCGTATCACCGCGTCGACTGCCGCCCGACCAAGCGCCGGCTGCGCGTCTCGGTCGCCGACACCGTCCTGGTGGACACCGACGACACCACGATCCTCTTCGAGACCGCGCTCGAGCCAAGGCTTTACGTCGACCCCGCGCACGTTCGCACCGATCTGCTGCGGCGCTCGGAGACGACGAGCTACTGCAACTACAAGGGCTACGCCACATACTGGTCCACCGACGACGTGGACGACATCGCGTGGAGTTACGAGGATCCGCCCCCGGAAAGCCTGCCGGTCAAGGGATTTCTTAGTTTCGACGACGCTCGTGTCGATGTGGTCGCCGAGCTACCGGTCAGCCGCCGTAGCTAGGGCGCCCGAGCCCGAGTTCGTGCTGGGCGATCATGTTGCGGAAAACCTCGAGGGTGCCACCATAGATCCCGGCCGGAACCGCCAGTCGCAGAAGGGCTTCCGTCTCCCCGTTGTCGACGGCGCGCTTCGCCTCGATCGGCAGCGACGACGCCGTGCCCAGCAGGTCCATCAACTCCGGGGAGATGTCGCGCATCGTCTGCGCGATCGCGACGCGCCCGTACGGCCCCGGGGTGGAGATCGACGCCTCCATCCGGGCGACGCAGCGCCCGAGCCGGTATTGCACCGCCTCGTCGTCGATCGCCACCAGCGATGCGACCGTGTCCACCGCTTCGGACATCTCGGTGCCGTGGGCGGCCATGGCCGAAATGTATTGCAAGCCTTGGTCGTCGCGTTCGACGATGCCGTGCTCGGCATCGAGTGCGAACCGCATCACGGTCCAGCCCCCGTTGACCTCGCCGATGCGGTAACCGTCGTCGACGCGAACGTCGCTGTAGTAGACGATATTGGTGCGGTCGCCGTCGAGGGTGCGGATGCCCTGGATCTCGATGCCGGGCGAATCCAGCGGCACCAGAAACATGGTCAGGTTGCGGTGCTTGCGCCCCTCCGGGTCGGTGTTGGTGAGCAGGAAGACGTACTGGGCGTTGTGCGCGTTCGAGGTGAACATCTTGGAGCCGTTGATGACCCAGCTTGATCCGTCGCGCGCGGCGCGGGTCTTGCAGGTGGCGACGTCCGAGCCGCCCTCGGGTTCGGTGTAGCCCAGGCACAGCCGGATCTCGCCGGACAGCACGCCGGGCAGCACCTTGTCGGCCAGTTCGGGGGAACCGAATTGCTTCACCATCTTGGCGACCATGGCGGTGGTGCCCCAGTGATACCACGGCGTGTGGGCGCGGGCGATCTCCAGGTGGAAGATCCGCCGCTGGACGGCAGTGAAGCCGCCGTCGGCCGCGTCCCGCCAGTCCCGGGCCAGGTAACCCTCGGCGCCGAGCGCCAAATGCACTCGCTCGTCGAAGTTTTCGCCGGTCTCCCGGTCGCGGCGCAGCACGTCCTCGGTGACGATCTCGGCCAAGAGCTTCCGGGTCTGGTCCTTGAAGTCTTGGTCCTCCGCCGAAAGGGCGACCTCGGAGAAGTCCATCAGGCGGCGTCGACGACGAGGGTGCGGAACCGGTCGAGCGTTTCCAGAACGTGCGCCATGCTGTCGCCCGGCAGGTGGACGCTCACCCACGTCACGCCCAGTTTCGCCAGCTTCTCCAAGCCGTCGAGGTAGGCGTCGGCGTTGAAGTCGTCGCTCGCCGGGCTGCCGCCCTGGGAGTTGGTGAAGGTGATGTCGACTCCCGCCCAGTCCTTTCCTACCTTGTCGCAGCGGCGGCGCAGATCGTCGATGAGCGGCGCGAGGTCCTCGACCGAGGTGATGGCCGCGGTGCCCGCGGTCTGGGCCAGTTGCGGCGGGGCGGGGAACGGGCACCAGCCGTCGCCGTACTGCGCCACCCGCTGCCGGGCGGTGGTGGTGTTGCCGCCGATCCAGATCGGCGGGTGCGGGTCACTGACCGGCCGGGGATGCGCGGTGATGCCGCGCGCGCTGAAATGCTTTCCCTCGAAGGTGATGTCGTCCTCGGTCCAGATGGTTCGGATGACCTGCAGCGCCTCGTCGAACAGCTCGGCACGCTCGTCGTAGCCGACACCCAGCGCCGCGAACTCCCGCTTGAGGTAGCCGACGCCGACCGCGAGCGTGAACCGGCCACCGGACAGCAGGTCCAGGGTCGCACCGGACTTGGCCACCACGAACGGGTTTCGATACGGCAGCACCACGATGTTGGGAATGAGCCGCAGCGTCGTCGTCGTCGCGGCCGCGAAACCCAAAGCGACAAAGGGATCTACGGCGTCGTGGCCGCCGGCTTCCAGCCAGCGCTGCGAAGGCGCCGGGTGGTCGGTGAAGCCGAAGCCGTGGATACCGGCCGCCTCGGCCGCCGCGGCCACCTTCCCAATGCCGTTGCCGCTCACCAATTCCGGGTTGTAGGGATGGGTGTGCATCGGGTGGGTGATGGTGAAGTGCATGGCGTTAGAACCGCGCGCGAGAGTCGATCGCCGTGTCGGAGGTGCGCAGCGGGCGGATCAACGCCTCCTGCGCGAACGAGCACAGCAGGTCGCCCTCTTCCGAGTGCACGGTGCCGCGCACGTAGGACATCCCGGCGCCGACCTGGGTGCTCTCGTGCGTGTAGAGCAGCCACCCATCCCAGCGCACCGGTTCGTGGAAGGCGACCGAGATGCTCATCGGCGCCGTCGACACCGTCAGGTGCGCCTGGCTGGTGCCGATCCCGGCGTGCGCGCGCATGGTGGTGGAGATGCCCAGGTGCCCGGTGAAGTACGCGACGAGCGCCTTGGCCAGATCGTCGCGGGTCGGGATCGGGTCGTAGTGCAGCCAGGCGAACAGCTCCGGCGGTCCCACCTCGTCGGGGCTGTTGACGTCGACCACGTCCACCAGCCGCAGTTCGCGCCCGACCATGGGCATCGGCGAGGGGTGGGCGTCGGCGGGCGGGGCCACGTCGGGCCGCGGCAGGTGGTGCCGGATGACGTCGCCGGTGGGGACGTCGGCCAGCACCGTGATGCTCAGGCAGCGCCGGCCGTTCTGATGCACCGCGACCACCGCGGTAGCCGTCGACCGGCCTTCGGCCACCACGTCGAGGACGAGCTCGATCGGCGGACCGACGGTGATCGCCCGGGAAAACACGGCGTGCGCCGAACGCACCGATTTGTCCGGGAATCGTTTGGCCACCGCGACAATCGCCTGGGCGAGCACCTGGGTGCCTTCCACCACCTGCCGTTCGTCGCCGACGGCGATGCCGGTGTCGGCGGTGAACCGATCCTGCCCGTCGGCCTGCACGTCAAACAGGTCCAGCAGGCCCTGCACCGTCCACTCGGTCTGCTCAGATTCGGTGGTCAAATCCGCTCCATCTCTCGTCGGCAGCTCATCGCACAGCGTGACACTTTGCTCAAGATTTGTAAAGCTTGGCTAAATATACGCGGACGGGGGCAGATTGACACCGAAGCCCGCGTTGCCTGACACTTTTGCGGTGTTTTGTAAAGGTGCGGGCGGGTGATCCCCGAGCCACTCGCCAAGGGCTTCTGCTTCGGCGAGGGCCCGCGGTGGTTCGAGGGCCTGCTGTGGTTCTCCGACATGCTCGGGGAAGCCGTCCACACCTCGACGCTGGGCGGGGCGCTCACCACGCTGCCGCTGCCCGGACACTCGCCGTCCGGCCTCGGGTTCCGGCCGGACGGGTCGCTGCTCATCGTCTCGACCGAAAACCGGCAGGTGCTGCGCTACGACGGTGACACCGTCGTCACCATCGCCGATCTTAGCGACCTGGTGCCGGCCAGCCTCGGCGACATGGTCGTCGACGACGCCGGGCGCGCCTACATCGGATCACAGGCATTCGAAGGCGGCGTGATCGTCCGCCTCGACCCCGACGACCGCGCTGTCGTCGTCGCCGACGGCCTCGAGTTCCCGAACGGGATGGTGATCAGTGAGGACCGCGCGACGCTGATCGTCGCCGAGTCGACCGGCCGGCGGCTGACCGCGTTCACCATCGCCGAGGACGGCGCGCTGCGCGACCGCCGGGTCTTCGCCGACGGCCTCGACGGCCCGCCCGACGGCATCGCGCTGGACGCCGACGGCGCGGTGTGGGCGGCGATGACCGTGGCGCACCAATTCGAACGGATCCTCGAGGGCGGCGAGGTGACCGACCGCATCGACATGGGCGAGCGCGTCGCCATCGCCTGCGCGCTCGGCGGGCCCGAACGGCGCACACTGTTTCTGTTGTCGAGCACCGACGCGTATCCGAAGCGCCTGGTCGGCACTCGACTCTCGCAGCTGGACGCCGTGCTGGTCGACACGCCGGGCGCCGGGCTGCCCTGACGAGAAGGGGACATGTGACGGATTCCTATTACGAGCTGCTCGACGATTCGGACGCGCTGGGCGAGAAATTCCAGGCGACCGACCTGGCCCGGGGCACCTGGTCGTCGGCGATCCAGCACGGCGGTCCGGTTTCGGCGCTGCTGGTGCGGGCACTGGAGCGGTGTGAGCAGCGCGACGACACCCGGCTGTCCCGGGTCGTCGTCGACCTGCTGGGCGGGGTGCCGGCCGAGGGCGACCTGTGGGTCAGCGCGCAGGTGCAGCGCGGCGGCAAGCAGATCGAGTTGGTCAGCGCCGAGATGCTAGCGCCGGGTCCCGACGGGCAGCCCCGCCCGGTGGCCCGCGCCAGCGGGTGGCGGTTGCAGCACCAGGACACCGAGCCGATTGCGCACTCGAACGCCGTTCTGCCCCGTTCGCGGACCGAAGCGCGCGTCCGGGACATGAAACCGTTGAATTGGGACCGCAATTACGTGCACAGCCTGGAGTGGCTGTGGCTGACCGAGCCGCTGACGCCGGGCCCCGGGGAGTCCTGGATCAACCCCACGGTGGACCTCGTCAACGGCGAGAGCATGACGCAGCTGGAGCGGCTGTTCGCCGTGGCCGACTGCGCCAACGGCATCGGCAGCAAGCTGGACATCAGCAAGTGGACGTTTTTGAATACCGACCTCGCCGTGCACGTGTTCCGCGTTCCCGACGGCGACTGGATCGGCATTCGCGCCGAGACCAGCTACGGCCCGGACGGCATCGGGACGACGATCGGCACGCTGTTCGACGAGCGGGGTGCGGTCGGGGCGATTCAGCAGTCGGTGTTGGTGCGGGCCCGCCCGGGGCGGCAGACATGACCCAACCCGCTGCTATTTCAGCGACAGACGCTGACAGCACAACGCGTCAGCGGATCCTGTCGGCCACCGCCGAGGTGCTCGGCCGCAACGGCAAAACCAAGCTCAGCTTGTCGGAAGTCGCTGCGCAGGCAGGGGTTTCGCGCCCCACCCTGTACCGGTGGTTCGCCTCCAAAGAGGAACTGCTGTCGGCGTTCTCGCGCTACGAACGGCAAGTCTTCGAATCCGGCCTGGCCAAGGCGACCGCCGGGCTAAAGGGCGCCGACAAGCTCGACGCCGTGCTGCGATTCATCGTCGAATACCAGCACTCCTACTCCGGGGTGCGGATGATCGACGTCGAACCCGAGCACGTCATCTCGCAGGTCGGCGGCGTCATCCCAGAGATGCGCGCCGGCCTGGAACGCCACCTACCCGGGCCCAACGCCGCGGTCAAGGCGGCCACGGTGATTCGGATTGCCATCTCGCACTACATCGTTCGCAGTGATGATGCCGATCAGTTCCTTGCGCAGCTGCGGCATGCGGTGGGGATGAAAGTGACTGATTAGCAAGGCCGTTCGCGTTCTGCCGAGCGTCAAGGCCAACATCCCCGCATCTTTCTTGATAGCAAGGAGCGGTTGTGCCTGATCATCCATCTTTGGCAATAGCTGCGGTGGGCGAAGTTCGCACCGTGGCATCGCGCCCGGGCAGCGGTGTCCGTTGGGCACGACGGCCGCGGTGCCGCGATGGCCAGCAATAGCTTCGTCAGCGGACAGCAGGCCAGTGATGGTTGAGGCTTCGCTACACGCAGACCGGATTTCATTGCTATTCGCAACGGAACTAGAGAAGGAGCGCCGCCGCGCTAGGTAGTCAGGCGTGGAAGCTCACTAGTCAGGAGTGGATGCCTGGCTGCTCGGTTTCGGCTTGACGCGCCTATGTTCAGAGCAGCGCCAGCACTCATAGCTCGTGTCGGCCTCAGGAATGTAGTTATCGGCCACACAACGCGGGCAAACGAAGTGTCTGCGACCCTCCGGGGTTTTGGGCTGAGAATCTGGGCGGCCTAGAACCTGCGCATCCTCAACCGCGCCGTGCGGTGCGATCAGAGCGAAGTCGGGACCGATTGGCCCGAGGAAAAGAAAAGTGACCACCCCCCATGTCCACGCGCTTTGCTCGCGACCGTAGGCGATGGTGGCCGCCACGATGGCACTGACCAACCAGACAATTAGCAACACAAACAGCACAAACGTGTCGATTTTCATGTCCGCGCACGTTATCAGAGCTGCTTGCTCCGGGGCATGCCCGGTTTCCGCGCATGCAATTGAACTCGTGATTTCAAGTAATACGTTGCAACGCAATGAAATTAGGTATATGCCGGATAGTGAGATTGCCGCTGGCTCCTACGGTGGGGGCTGGTGCGTGTTGAGGGTCATGCGCAGGACGCAACGATCACTCCATTCCCCGGACGATCACGACGACGAGCAGGATCAGCGCTGCCTACTTCGGAAAGATAACGCCCTTTTTCGGATCGTTGTTCAAACCGATTCATGCGGCGCAGGAAATGAACAACGCGGTGGCTGCGAGGAGACTGCCGGCCCAAGTAAGTGCAACCTCGAGTATGGCGTCCTGCAGCTCAGCGTCTGCTGTGCAGCGTGGTTCGCCAGTTTGAGACGTTCGTCGGAATCAGCCAAGACGCAGGTTCACGGGCGGCTTTCAAGGCGCATCCGCACGCTCATCAGTATGACGCCGAGCGCGTTGGCGCCGGGAACGGCGCGGTGCGCGGCGCACCGGCAGGAGCCCCAGGTCTGGTCGTGCCAGTCGTTTCCTTCCACCAGCACGCTGCCGGCGGTCCCACGCAGCTTGCCGGCGAGGTCGAGATTATTTACGAACTTGGCGGTGACGATCTCTTCCATGACAGCGAACCGCTGCGGTTCCCACCCGTGGATGGCCGCCTAATCGAAAAGCACTGCGGCATTAAGGTATCCAGTCGGATCCAGCGCGGCCTTGATGCTCCGCATCGCCGCGACGTCGACCGGCCCCCGCGACATCCCAAGATAAGCGCGCTTGCGGCTACCAACGCCATGTTCGGAGCTAACGTTGCCTCCAAACCGCGCAATCAAATCCATCATCGGCGCGTACAACGCCGCCTCCCGCTCGACCGGGACGCGCAGCACGTTGAGATGCAGGTTGCCCTCACCGATATGACCGAACAACACCGGCAGCGCCTCCGACACGTGCGCCTCAATCAAAGCGACTGCCTCCGAGGCGAATCCGCTGATCTCGGCCAGCGGCAGCGAAACGTCGAACTTCAGCGGCGGCCCGTACACGCCGAGCACCTCCGCCAGACCCTCGCGAACCCGCCACAACCGTTGCTGCGCAGCCACATCCACGCCCACCGCCGGCTCACCGCACAGCTCAACCCCGTCGAGCAGCTCGGCGAGCCGCTCGGTCTGATCGTGGTCGGCGGCCAGCTCCACCAACAACAGCCAATCCCCGTCGACGGGCGCGCCCACGCCGAGATGCTCGCGGGTCAGCGCCGCCGCCCGGCCGTCGATCAACTCCAGCGCCGCGATCCCGTCCACGTCACGAAACACCCGGCCGGCCTCGACCAGCGCCTCCAGCGAGGCGAACCCGCACACCGCCGTCACCCGATGCGACGGCGTCGGGTGCAGCCGCAAGTCCAACGCGGTGATCACGCCCAAAGTGCCTTCGGCGCCGACGAACATCGAAGGCAGATCATAGCCGGTGTTGTCGCTGCGCACCCGGCTGTCCCGGTGCAGCAGCGAACCATCGGGCAGCGCCACCTCTAACCCGAGGACCTGCTCGCCCATGTTGCCGTAGCGCACCGTCCGCAGCCCGCCCGCGTTCGTCGACGCCATGCCACCGACCGTCGCCGTGTCGCGCGCCGCCAGATCCACCCCGAACACCAGCCCCGCGGCAGCGGCGGCGTGCTGCACGGCCGCCAACGTGGCGCCGGACCCGACCAACACCCGGCGCTCGATCACATCGACATCGCCAACAGCACAAAGCCTTTCGGTCGACAGCAGCACGTCGTCGTGCTCCGGGACGGTTCCCGCCACCAGCGAAGTCCGCCCGCCCTGCACGGTGACGTGCGCGCCGGCGTCGCGGCACACCCGCAGCACCGAAGCGACCTCCAGAGCCGAACCCGGCCGCACCAACGCGCTCGCGCGCCCACTATAACGCCCGGTGTGATCGACGCTGCGGCCGGCCAGGACGTCAGGATCGGTGACGACGTGGCTCGACCCGACCACATCAGCCAGGCGGTGCAGCATCGACACGACTCCTCCTACGCCGAGCGTGCACGGGCGGCGAGAAATCGGGCGAATTCTCGCCCTGAGTTCACGCTCGGCGACGAACCGAGTCTAGAAGTCCTTGTGGTTCACGTCGGTGATCAGCCCACCGTCCATGACGAACTCGCTGCCGGTCGCATAGGACGACTCGTCGCTGGCCAGGAACAGCACGAACGTCGCGACCTCGCGGACCTGGCCCGGACGCCCCAGCGGGATCGTCACCATGTCCTCCGGCAGGTGCGCCGTCATCGGGGTGCGGATGAAGCCGGGATGAATCGAATTCACCCGAATGTTCAACGGCGCCAACTCCAGCGCCGCCGACTTCGCCAGCCCGCGCACGCCCCACTTGGACGCGACGTACGGGTGCACCATCGGCGCGCCGCGCAGGCCCTCGATCGACGAGACGTTGATGATCGAGCCGCCGCCGGCCGCGGTCATCGGCTCGACGGCCGCCCGCATGCCCAGGAAGGTGCCGGTCAGGTTGACGTCAATCACCTTCTGCCACTTGTCCAGCTTGAAGTCCTTTAGCGGGCCCAGCGCAACCGTTCCCGCGTTGTTGACCAACACGTTGAGCTTGCCGAACTCGCCGACGGCGGTCGCGACGGCGGCGTCCCACTGGTCGGGCTGGGTGACGTCGAGGTGCACGTAGCGCGCGGCGTCGCCGAGCTCGTCGGCCAGCGCCTTGCCCTTGTCGTCGAGGATGTCGCCGATCACCACCTTGGCGCCCTCCTCGACCAGCAGGCGCGCATCCTCGGCGCCCATGCCGCCGGCGGCGCCACTGATCAGCGCTACCTTGCCGTCAACCCGTCCCATAAGAGCTCCTTCGCGTGAATTTATTGAGCCACCAAGGCTTTTGGCGCATACAGGCCCTTGCCCGTGACCAGCGGCAGGTCCAGCGTGGTCCGGATCCCCGGCGGCGCGGCGATCACCGCCGGGATGGCGTTGACGATGCGGCCGGCGGCGCCGGCGATCGCGGCGTGGTTGTGGTCGCCCTTGCGGCTGCTGGGAATGATGTCGACCGCATAGGACGGCTCGCCGGTGATCTCGACGCGATACGACCCGTCGCCCGAGGCGGGCTGCGGCAGGTCGGGCCGCAGGTCGGGCCGCAGCCGGGTGACGTGTTCGATGACGATCGCGGGATGGCCCTTGACCATGCCGCAGATCTCGAACTGCAGCACGGCCAGCGTGCCCTTGGCCACGTGTCCGATCGCGATGTCGAAGTCTTCCGGCGCCGGCTCGCGCTGGTAGGACTCCTTGATCTCGTCGACCTCGATGCCGAGCCCGGCCGCCAGCTGACGGATCGCCGTGCCCCACGCGATGCTCAAAACGCCCGGCTGCAGCAGCATCGGAATCTCGTCCATGGGCCGGGCGAACCCCATGTAGTACATGACCTCCGCGCCGTTGTAGGACGCGTAATCGTGAATCTCCATGCAGCGCACCTGTTCGATGCGCTGACAGGTCCCGGCCAGGGCGAACGGAATCAGGTCGTTGGCGAAGCCCGGGTCCACACCGCTGATGAAGATGCTCGAATTGCCTTGCCGGGCAGCATCTTCCACGCGCGAGATGTACTTCTCCGGCATGACGCCCCACGGATATTGCAGCAGTCCGGGCGACGATCCGACCACGTTGATGCCGGCGGCGAGGATCTTCATGACGTCGGCCATCGCGTCGGGCAGCCGGGTGTCGCCCATGGCGCAGTAGACGACGCAGTCGGGCTTGGTGGCCAACAGCGCGTCGAGGTCGCCGACGGCCGTGATACCGGTGACCGTCGAGGCGTCCAGCCCCACGCCGCACAGCGCGCCGGCGTCGCGACCCACCTTCTCCGGCGTCGACACGCACACCCCGGTCAATTCGAACGCCGGATTGGTGATGAGTTCGGTCAGGGCCAGCCCGCCGACGTTCCCGGTGCCGACGTGCGCGACGCGGATCGCCATGAGTGTGCTCCGTCCCTCGCTGTGAACGCACAAAACTTTTCTAGACACTAGTCCATAATTTCTGCGGTGCCTACCGGCCTCAAGCGCAACCCGCTGGGGCAAACGCGGGAAATCCGGCCACGACGGCCTTACCCTCAGTTAATACCTCATACCCGCGGTTACGGGTCGGTCGGGAGGGACGGGGAGATGGCGTATCTGGTAACTGCCCCAGAGCTATTGGCGGCGGTCGCCGCCGATCTGGGCAAGATCCGATCGGCGCTCACCGACGTCAACGCAAACACGGCCGGCCCCACCACCGCGTTGGTGGCGGCCGCCAAAGACGAGGTGTCGGAGGCCATCGCCAAACTGTTCGGCGGATACGGCCAGCAGTACCACGCGCTGCTCAGCAAGGCGGCGGCCTTCCACGACGAGTTCGCCACGGCGCTGGCGACCGCGGGCAGCACCTACGCCAACGCCGAGGCGACCAACGCCGCCCTGGTGGAAGGTCCGCAGGCGCAGCAAGTGGTGGCGTTGATCATGGGCGGCACCTGGAATCCGCTGCCCGGCCCGGTCTACCTGAACAATGTCAACCTCTCGTACATCCTCCCGCACTTCCCCGGCGCCATTCCGCTGGCCCAACTCACGCCCGAACAGTTCTGGCCGGTCGCCGGCACCGGCGAAACGTTCGGCACGTCCATCGCGCAGGGCGTCAGCCTGCTGAACAAGGGCATCGCCCACCAGATCAACGACCTGGGCAACAACGTCGTCGTGTTCGGCTACTCGCAGAGCGCCACCGTCGCCACCGACGAAATACGAAACCTCATGGCCGCGGGATCGCCCTACCAGGGCCACCTGTCCTTCGTCCTGGCCGCCGACCCGAACAACCCCAACGGCGGCATCCTGGAACGCTTCACCGGCTTCGACATCCCGTTCCTGAACGTGCATTTCAACGGCGCGACCCCGCCGAATTCCCCCTACCCGACCAGCATCTACACCATCCAGTACGACGGCATCGCCGACGCGCCCCAATACCCGCTCAACCTGGTGTCCGACCTCAACGCGTTCCTGGGCTACTTCGTGTTGCACAGCAGCTACCCGTTCCTGACTCCCGATCAGGTTGCCGGCGCGGTGCAGTTGGCGACCTCGCCCGGCTACACCGGCAACACCACGTACTACATGGTGATGACCCAGAACCTGCCGTTGATCCAATTCATTCGGGACATCCCCTACGCGGGTCCCCCGATCGCGGACATCTTCCAGCCCGACCTGCGGGTGCTCGTCGACCTGGGCTACGGCGACATCGGGCCCGGCGGCGGCTACGCGAACCTGCCGACCCCGGCCTCGCTGCTCTCGGTGCCCAACCTGCCCGTCGTCGCCTACGACCTGGCCAAGGGCGCCGTGCAGGGTCCGTGGTCGGCCGTGGTGGACATCGTGGTCGAATCCGGCTACACGCCGGCCACGGCGTGGTATCCCGACTCCTACCCGTACCTGCCGTCTCCCGATCCGCACCTGCACATCTATTTGGGCCAGCCCAACACCACCGGGCTGTCCAGGGCGTTAACCGGAATCGGTGACATCTTCAGCAAGATCCCGGTGTTCTCGTAGAGCCCTAGATGGCGGCGACCCGCTGCGCCCGGCTTCGCCGCGCTTGCGATCGCCGCTAGGGTCCGAGCGGGGCGGTGGTCCGGATGGACTCGTCGCGGATCAGGCCGCGCAGCAGCGCGGTGCTGAACTCGGCGGCGATTTCCTTGGCCGTGCGCCGCCCGCTGGGCCGCAGCCATCGGTAGCTGCCCAGCGTCATCCCGATGTAGCCGAGCGCCAAGACGTGCGAATCGCATTGGTAGAACTCGCCACTCGCGATGCCCCGGTCGATGAGGCCATGCACGTGGTGGTAGACCTGAGCCTCTTTCTCGCGGACCTCGGCGACCTGCTCGGCGGTGAACCACTCGGTGATGTACGGCTGTTCCTGGAAGTACACCGCGGCCCGCTCCGGGTCGCCCGCAATTCCGGTGAGCAACCGGACCGTGTACTGGTAGAGCGCCTCGCGCGCGGTCCACGACGGGTCGTCGTGCACGGCGGCCAACGTGCCCTCGGCGGCCTGGCGGTAAATGTCGAACAGAATCAGCGACTTGCTCGCGTAGTAGTGATACACCGTCGCCTTGTTCAGCCCGATCACATCGGCGACGTCGTCCATCCGGGTGCCGTGATAGCCGCGCGCGGCGAACAGCTTGGTGGCGACGGCCAGCAACTCCTCACGGCGCGAAAGCCCGTTCTCGGATGGCATCTCTGGTTCCCTCTGCGAAGCGGTCATCAATCAACTGGTTGGACAGTCTATGCAGGCCCCTGCCGCGATGGTGCGGATGGGACTAGACTCCGCCACAGGAGTAGTCGCGAGTCGAGAGGTGGGGTTGATGGATCCGAGTCCGGACTACGACGTCAGCGACGAGATCGAATTCTTTTTCAGGTATTTGACCTGGGGGCTGCGCGGGGTCGAGAACGGGCAGGGCTACCCGCCGCAGGCCTACCCGCCGGTCTAGACAGCTAAAGCGCCTTCAGCTCCTCGGCGACCTCGGTCACCGACTTCTTCGCATCGCCGAACAGCATCGTGGTGCCCTCGCCGTAGAACAGCGGGTTGTCGATGCCCGCGAACCCGGAATTCATCGACCGCTTGAGCACGATCACCGACTTGGCCTTGTCCACGTTGAGGATCGGCATCCCGTAGATCGGGCTGGACGCGTCGTTGCGCGCGGCCGGGTTGGTGACGTCGTTGGCGCCGATGACGATCGCGACGTCGGTGCGGCCGAACTCGTCGTTGATGTCGTCCATGTCCTTCATCGCGTCGTAGTCGACCTCGGCCTCGGCCAGCAGCACGTTCATGTGCCCGGGCATGCGGCCGGCGACCGGGTGGATCGCGTACTTCACCGCGACGCCCTTGTCCTCCAGCAGCGACGCCATGTCCTTGACGGCATGCTGGGCCTGCGCGACGGCCAGCCCATACCCCGGGACCACGATCACCTGGTTGGCGTAGGCCATCTGGATCGCGGCGTCGGCGGCCGAGGTGGACTTGACGTGCTTGTCGCCGCCGCCATCGCCGCTGGGTGCCACCCCGCCGCCGCCGAAACCGCCGGCGACGATCGCCGGGATGGAGCGGTTCATCGCCTTGGCCATCAGGTTGGTCAGGATCGAACCGGACGCGCCGACGATCATGCCCGCCACGATCATCGCGGTGTTGTTCAGAGCCAACCCCGCCGCCGCCGCCGACAGCCCGGTCATCGCGTTGAGCAGCGAGATGACCACCGGCATGTCGGCGCCGCCGATCGGCAGCACCACCATCAGCCCGAGCACCCCGGCGGCGACCAGCAGCCCGATCATCCACCACAGCGATGCCCCGCCGCTGCCCGGCTGGGCGTGGATGCCGACCACCACCGCGGCGGCGATGGCTCCGATGAGCAGCAGCAGGTTGAGCGGCTGCTGCAGCCTGCCGACGCCGATCGGCGATCCGGAGATGATCTCCTGCAGCTTGCCGAAGGCGATGATCGACCCCCAGAACGAGATCGACCCGATGATCGCGGCGAACAACGACGCCACCACGATGTGCGCGGTCGGCGACTCGCCGTGCTGGAACGCCGAAAAGCCCTTGGTCTCAATGAATTCCGCAAGCGCGATCAGCGCGACGGTGCCGCCGCCGACGCCGTTGAAGAACGCCACCAGCTGCGGCATCGCGGTCATCTTGGTGTAGCGGGCCGGCGGCACACCGAGCACCACGCCCACCACCAGGCCGACGATGATCAGCACCCACGACTCGGTGTGCCGGATCTTGATCAGGGTCGCCGTCACCGCCAGCGCCATGCCGACCGCGGCGATCAGGTTGCCCCGCACCGCGGTCTTGGGCCCGGTCAGGCCCATCAGGCCG
Organism: Mycobacterium conspicuum; assembly: GCF_010730195.1. Taxonomy (NCBI): domain Bacteria; kingdom Bacillati; phylum Actinomycetota; class Actinomycetes; order Mycobacteriales; family Mycobacteriaceae; genus Mycobacterium; species Mycobacterium conspicuum. Next base: position 6,134,560 of record NZ_AP022613.1, on the reverse strand, counting down.
TAGATGAACAGCGCGAAGGAAAGGATGTAGAGGCCGATCACCAGGTAGTTCATTTGGCGGCCGACTCCTCGGTCTTGACGGGCGTCTTCTTGCCCTTGAACATGCCCAGCATCCGGTCGGTGACGATGAAGCCGCCGATCACGTTCAGCGTGCCGAACACCACCGCGACGAACAGGATGATCTGCACCGCCAGCGACGGATGCTCGACCGAACCGAACACCACCAGGGCGCCCAGCACGACGATGCCGTGGATGGCGTTGGTCCCCGACATCAGCGGGGTGTGCAGGGTGTTGGGCACCTTGGAGATCACGGCGAAGCCGACGAACCCGGACAGCACCAGGATCGCCAGGTTGGCCAACAGTTCGTCGTACATCTAGGAGTCCTTCCCGCGAGTCACGCACGACTCTGCGATGACTTCGTCGTCAAAGTCCGGCGCCAGCTTGCCGTCCTTGATCAACAGATCCAGCAGCGCGGTGATGTTCTTGCTGTACAGCTCGCTGGCGTGCTCGGGCATGGTGGCGGGCAGGTTCAGCGGCGACGCGATGGTGACGTCGTGGCGCACCACGGTCTGCCCCGGCTCGGTGAGCTCGCAGTTACCGCCGGTCTCCCCGGCGAGGTCGACCACCACGCTGCCCGGCTTCATCGCCTCCACCGCCGCGGCGGTCACCAGCCGCGGCGCCGGACGACCCGGCACCAGCGCGGTGGTGATCACCACGTCGAACCCGGCGATCGCGTCTTCCAGCGCCTTCTGCTGCTGCGCGCGCTCGTCGTCGGTGAGTTCGCGGGCATAGCCGCCTTCGCCGGCCGCCTCGATGCCGACATCGAGCCACTGCGCCCCCACCGAACGGACCTGGTCGGCCACCTCGGGCCGCACGTCGTAGCCGGTGGTGCGCGCGCCCAGGCGCTTGGCCGTGGCCAGCGCCTGCAGGCCGGCCACGCCGACGCCGAGCACCAGCACCGTCGCCGGCTTCACCGTTCCGGCGGCCGTCGTCAGCATCGGGAAAAACCGGGTCGCCTCCGAGGCGGCCAGCAGCACGGCCTTGTAGCCGGACACGTTGCCCTGCGACGACAGCGCGTCCATCGCCTGCGCCCGCGAGATCCGCGGGATGGCTTCCAGCGCGAACGCCTGCACACCGGCCTGCTTGAGCGCGTCGATGGAGTTGTCGACGTTGCGGGGCGCGAGGAAGCCGATCAGCGTCTGCCCGCGGTGCAACCGGGCCACCTCATCTTTGGTCGGCGGTGCGACCTTGACGACGACGTCGGCGGCCCAGGCGTCGCCGATGGTGGCGCCGGCCTCGGTATAGAGGTGGTCGGGAAGCAGCGCCCCCTCGCCGGCGCCGGCCTCGACCACGACGGCCACACCACTGTTGACCAGCGACGCCACCGCCTTGGGAACCAGCGCGACGCGCCGCTCGTCGGTCCCGGACTCGGCGACCACGCCGACCTTGACCGGCACCGTCTGCGGTTCTGTCATGGCGTTAACATCTGCTTTCGTTAGTTGCGCTACCTGCTCGTGTACCCCCGTTGGAGTGAACACCCTAGCGGCAGCTACCAGAGCGGGAAATCTTGGCCGTGCTCCGACGTCGGGCGAGGCCCGAAATAGCGACGCTCGGATTCGGCGATCGGGACGTCGTTGATGCTGGCCTCGCGGCGCGCCATCAAACCCGACGGCGCGAATTCCCAGAGCTCGTTGCCGTAGCTGCGATACCACTGCCCGTCAGCGTCGTGGCACTCGTATTGGAATCGCACCGCGATGCGGTTGCCGTCGAAGCTCCACAGGCCCTTGCGCAGTGAATAGTCCAGCTCGCGCTGCCACTTGCGGGTCAGGAACGCGACGATCTCGTCGCGGCCGACGATGTGCTCGCCGCGGTTTCGCCACTGCGAGTCGATCGTGTACGCGCGGCTGACCCGTTCCGGGTCGCGGGTGTTCCAGGCGTCCTCCGCGGCCTGAACCTTCTGCAGCGCGGTTTCGAGGGTGAACGGCGGGAACGGCGGCAGCGACTCGGTCATGAGTACATCGTGTCTGTCGGCGAGCAGACACAAAAGTACCCATTCGGCGGCGTGCCGAGGGGTTTTCACGTCTGCTCGCGCCAGAAGATATCGTGACGGACATGGACTTTGCGATGTCGCCCAAGGCCATCGACTACCACAAGCGGCTGTCCGACTTCATGACCGAGTACGTCTTCCCGGCCGAGGCCGAATACGACAAATACCGCCACGAGGCCGGCCCGAACGACCACACCGTTCCGCCGATCGTCGAGGAGCTGAAGGTCAAGGCCAAGGCGGCGGGCCTGTGGAACCTGTTCCTGCCGGCCGAGTCGGGCCTGACCAACCTCGAATACGCGCCGCTGGCCGAGCTCACCGGCTGGAGCCTGGAGCTGGCGCCGGAGGCGCTCAACTGCGCGGCGCCCGACACCGGCAACATGGAGACCCTGCACCTGTTCGCCACCGAGGAGCAGCGCAAGCAGTGGCTCGAGCCGCTGCTGGCCGGCGAGATCCGCAGCGCCTTCTCGATGACCGAGCCGGCGGTGGCCAGCAGCGACGCCCGCAACATCGAAACCTCCATCGTGCGCGACGGCGGCGACTATGTGATCAACGGCCGCAAATGGTGGACCTCCGGGGCGGCGGACCCGCGGTGCAAGATCCTCATCGTGATGGGCCGCACCAACCCCGACGCGGCCAGCCACCAACAGCAGTCGATGGTCCTGGTGCCGACCGATACGCCGGGCGTGAACATCGTCCGCTCGACGACGGTCTTCGGCTACCAGGACCAGCCCGGGCACTGCGAGATCATCTACGACAACGTCCGGGTGCCGGCCACCAATCTGCTCGGCGAGGAGGGCGGCGGCTTCGCGATCGCGCAGGCCCGGCTGGGGCCGGGCCGCATCCACCACTGCATGCGCGCCCTCGGCGGCTCCGAACGGGCCCTCGCGCTCATGGTGCACCGGGTCCAGAATCGGGTGGCGTTCGGCCGCCCGCTGTCCGAACAGGGCGTGGTGCGGGAGGCAATTGCCAAGTCCCGCAACGAAATCGACCAGGCCAGGCTGTTGTGCGAGAAGGCGGCGTGGACGATCGACCAGCACGGCAACAAGGCGGCGCACACGCTGGTCTCGCAGATCAAGGCGGTGGCCCCCCAGGTGGCGTGCAACGTGATCGACCGCGCCATCCAGGTGCACGGCGCCGCCGGCGTCAGCGAGGACACCGCGCTGGCCCGGATGTACGCCTGGCACCGCGCCATGCGGCTCTTCGACGGACCCGACGAGGTGCACATGCGCACCATCGCGCGCTCGGAGATCGGCCGAGAGCAGTCCGCCCTCGCCGCGGCGGTCACCGCTCATGACTGAGGCGCTGCAAGAACTGTCCGGCGCGTGGAACTTTCGCGATGTCGCCGACGGCACCACGGGCCTGCGCCCGGGCCGACTGTTCCGGTCCGGCGAGCTGAGTCGCCTCGACGACGACGGCCGCACGACACTCCGGCGGCTGGGCGTCACCGACGTCGCCGACCTGCGCGCGGCTCGGGAAGTGGCCCGCCGGGGTCCGGGACTGGTTCCCGACGGCGTCGACATCCACCTGCTGCCCATGCCTGACCTTGGGGAGCAGAATGACGTCGAGCCCGACGCCGAACCGCCGCACGAGTTGGCATTTCGCAAGGCTTTCGAAGCCGGCGGGCCGGACGATTCCGGCGAGTCTCCCGCCGAGGTCGCGGCCCGGTACATGATCGACGAATATCGCCAATTCCCAACGCGCAACGGCACACAACGCGCGCTGCGCCAAGTCGTCACCCTGCTCGGGGAAGGGCGCGCGGTGCTCACGCACTGCTTCGCGGGCAAGGACCGCACCGGTTTCGTGATCGCCACCGTGCTGGAGATGATCGGCCTCGATCGCGACGCCATCGTCGCCGACTACCTGCGCAGCAACGACTCGGTATCGGTGCTGCGGGAGCGGATCACCGAGTCGCTCTCGCAACGCACCGACATCGAGGTGACCCCGGAGATCCTGAAGTTCACCGAGGCGCGCCTGTCCGATGAGGTCCTCGGGGTCCGCCCGGAGTACCTGGACACTTCGCGCCGCACCATCGACGAGACGTACGGGTCACTGGACGACTACCTGCGCGACGCCGGCATCACCGCGACTCACATCGACCGACTGCGCGGCGCGCTGCTGTCCTGAACCGCCTGGGCGGCAACGCTTTACCGCAACAGCCGGACAGGCGCGCGCGATGGACCTAGGCTGATCATCGGCAATGGTGTCCCAATTCGCCCAGGGGGATGAAGTCGATGGCCGACCTTCTCGTTGAACCGCAAGCGCTGGCGTCGGTTGCCGCGGACATCGAACAGCTCGGGTCGACGATCACCGGCGCCAACGCCGCGGCCGAGAGCCCGATTTCGGGTCTGGCGCCGGCCGCCGCCGACGAGGTGTCGGAGGCCATCGCGAAACTCTTTGGCGCATACGGTCGGCAGTACCAGGCCGTCGCTCGGCTCGCGGCCGCCTTTCACGACGAGTTCACCGCGGCGCTGGCATCGGCCGGAAGCAGCTACGCGGCAGCAGAAGCGGGCGCCCAAGCGCTACTGGGCGACTCACCCCTGACCGGAAATATCGTCGCCGTCGTCATGGGCGGCAGCGGCAACCCGATACCGGATTCGAGCTACGTGACCGGCGTTCTCAACTGGGCCAAGCTGCATTACACCTGGAACGGCGTGGACACCATCTTCACACCCGAGAACCTGTACCCGCTCACCGGCACCAAGAGCCTGCCGCTGAACATCTCGGTGAACGAAGGCGTCCAAATCCTCGACGCCACCATCAAACAACAAATCGGGGCCGGCAATAGCGTTCTGGTGCAAGGCTATTCGCAGAGCACCATCATCGCGTCGCTGGAAATGCAGAACCTGATGAATCCCCAACTCACCCCGAACCCGCCGGCGCCCAACCAACTCGCCTTCAACCTGTTGGCGGATCTCATGGCCCCCAACGGCGGTCTGCTCGCCCGCTTCCCGGGCCTGACGCTGCCGAGCCTGGGTATCGACTTCTACGGGGCGACGCCCGCGGATACCCCGTACACGACCAACATTTACACGATCGAATACGACGGCTTCGCCGACTTCCCGCAATACCCGCTCAATATCTTCGCCGACCTGAACGCCGTCGCGGGCATCGTCCTGGTGCACCCCCTCTACCCGCACCTCGACCCGTCGGCGCTGCCACCCGGCTACTCCCTCGAGCAATTGCCGACATCGCCGGACTACACCGGAAACACCAACTACTACATGGTTCTCAACCCGAACCTGCCGCTGATACAGCCGCTGAGCAAGATCCCGGTGATCGGCCAACCGCTGGTCGATCTGCTGCAGCCGGACCTGCGGGTGCTCGTCAATCTGGGGTACGGCGATCCCAACTATGGCTATTCAACCGGGCCGGCGAATCTCACCACACCGTTCGGGCTCTTCCCGCACGTCAGCCCCGGCGTCATCGCCGCCGATCTCGCCACCGGGGCCCAGCAGGGAGTCACCGCTGCGTCACACGACATCGCGGCCGAGATATCGGGCATGTCGGTACCGAGCATCCCGCACTCGCTGCCGACGATTGCGCCACCGTCGACCGACGGTTTCATCAATCACCTCGAAACGGTGACCACCAACGTCACAAATGCGTTCTCCCAGGCCCTTTCGACCGGTTACGGCGTGCTGCTCCCCACCGCCGACATCGTCAACGCCGCCCTGATCTCGGTGCCCGCCTACGACGTCAACCTCTTCCTCGGCGGGATCGCGCAGGCGCTGGCCGGCGACCCGATGGGGTTAGTCAACGCGATCGGCTACCCGATCGCCGCCACCACCGGCCTGCTGATTGTGGCGGGCGGTGTCGAGGGCTTGGTCGTCTTAGGCGCGGTCGCCTCGATCATCAAAGACTTCACCGACCTGATCCCCTAAAGGGTTCGCGCGCAACTGATACGGGAAATGCCCGACAGGCTGGCCAGATCCCTCTACGCTGATGAGCACCATCGCGGGGAAGGACGTGCTGATGACCTTTGTGATCACTGAGCCGCACATCATCGCGGCGGTCGCCACCGATGTCGAGGGGATTGGTTCGGCGATCAGCGCGGCGCACGCGGCCGCCGCGGGCCCCACGTCGGTGCTGTTGGCGCCGGCCGCCGATGAGGTGTCGGCGGCGATCACGAAACTCTTCGGCGCCTACGGCCAGGACTACCAAGCCGTCGTCAAACACGCGGCGGCGTTTCATCACGAATTCACCCAAGCGCTGTCGAACGCGGGCAACGCGTACGCGAACATCGAGGGCGCCAACGCCGGCGCCTTGGCGGCGCCGCAATTCACGCCCATCAACTCCGACCTGACGTTGTTCTTGGGCCCCACCGGAAACCCGACCCCCACGACGACGTACGTCACCAACGCCAACAACCTCTACGTCCGATCGGTCAACGCGCTGCAGGCGCTGTTCACGCCCGAAGAGCTCTACCCACTCACCGGCGTCAAGAGCATGACGTTGAATAGTTCGGTAACCGAGGGCCTGAGAATCCTCGACGACGCGATCACCCAACAACTCCCCCAAGGCTCCACGAACACCCTCACCGTCTTCGGTTACTCGCAGAGCGCCATCATCGCCTCGCTGGAAATGCAGAAGCTCGCGGCCATGGGTCCGCTGGCGCCGACCGCGGATCAACTTCACTTCGTCTTGGTCGGCAACGAGATGAACCCCAATGGCGGCATGCTCGCCCGCTTCCCGGGCCTGAGCATCCCGAGTCTCGGGCTGACGTTCTACGGCGGCACACCCGCGGACACGATCTACCCCACCGACATCTACACGCTGGAATACGACGGCTTCGCCGACTTCCCGCAGTACCCGCTCAACTTCTTGTCCGACCTCAACGCGGTGATGGGGATCCTCACCGTGCACACGACGTACGTGAGCCCGTTCCTGGGTCATCCCGCGGTCACGCCGATACAGGTGGACAACGCGATTCCGTTGACGACGTCGCCCGACTACTACACCAACGGTGGCGTCACGCACTACTACATCATTCCCACCGAGAATCTGCCGCTGCTGGATCCGGTGCGGGCCATACCGGTCATCGGCAATCCGATCGCCGACCTGCTCCAACCCGACTTGAAAGTGCTGGTGAATCTCGGCTACGGCAACCCCGACTACGGCTGGTCGACCGGATACGCGAATGTGACCACCCCGTTCGGATTGGCCCCGCACGTCGGCGCGAGCGTCGTCCTGGGCGACCTGGCCACCGGAACCCAGCAGGGCATCCAGGCCTTCCACGCCGATCTGGCGAACATCCACTCGACGCCGATCACGCTGCCGAAGTTCGAACCGCAATTTGTGCAGGCCTTCTCGCCGCCGACACCAAGTTCGATGCCGCCCGCGGTCCCGCCGACCCCGCTCAACATCGCCAACACGATCGCGTCGATCATCTCGACGGACTACGCCGTCCTGCAGCCCACGGCGGACACGTTGCTCGCGTTCGTGACCACGCTGCCCGCCTACGACGCCACCCTGTTCGTGGGCCAGCTACTGCAGGGCAACCTGGCCAACGCGATCGGCTATCCGATCGCCGCCGACATTGGGCTGGCCACCGTCGCGGCCCTGGTCGAAATCGACGTCATCGGCTCAGCTATTGCCCAAAACATCGCCGATATCAGGAGCCTGCTGCCCTAGCGCAATCCGATCGGTGTCAGAAACCCCGCGCCCGCAACGGTTCTCGCGTGCGCCGGAACCGGCGCAGAAACAAAAGGTAAATCGCGGACATACTAAGCAAACCGCTCTAAGCTACTTCAATGCCGGGCACCGCGATGGCCGGGTTGGTCAGGTCATCGGTCTCACCGCGTTGTCGGTATGTACAGGCACCTGCGTGAAGGGAACAGCCGATGACGACCTTGATCACCGAACCGGAACTGGTCCAGACAGCGGCCAAGAGCGTTACGGCCATCAGGTCGTCGATCAGCGAGGCAACCGGGGCCGCCGCGGGTCCCACGACGGGTGTGGTGGCCGCGGCCGCGGATGAGGTATCGGCGGCCGCCGCGAAATTGTTCGGCGGCTACGCCCAGCAGTATCAGGCGGTCCTCAATCACGCCGCGGCATTTCACGACGAGTTCGCCGCGGCGCTGGCCGCCGCCGGGCACGCCTACGCGGGGGCCGAAGCCGCCAGTGCCAGCGCGCTCAGCCACCTGATCGGCGGCCCCATCGGCCCCATCCTGGGCGGACCGGCTCCGGTCGTGCAGCCGATGCTGCAGGGGACGACGTTCGGTTTGATCATGGGCGGCAGCGGTTTGCCGATCCCGCCGCCGGAGTACGTGACCGCCGTCCTGAACTACGTCAACCACGGCTTCAATGTGCTTCCGCAGAACGCGAACCCCCTGTTCACGCCCGAGGGCTACTACCCGCTGATCCTCAAAAGCCTGCCCCTCACCCCGTCGATAAGTCAGGGCCTGCAGATCCTCGACAGCGCGATCAAAACCACGCTGGCCGCCAATCCCGGTGACAGCGTCGCCATTTTGGGCTATTCGCAGAGCGCCGACATTTCCTCGCTGGAAATGATCAACCTCGCGAACCCATTGCTCAACCCGAACCCGCCAAGCGCCGACCAACTGAGCTTCACCCTGCTGGGTAACCAGATGAATCCCAACGGCGGCTTTTTTGCCCGCTTCCCGGGCTTCGGTGGTCACCCTCTGCAGTTCCCCGCCCTCGGGTTGACGCTGTACGGCGCGACGCCCTCGGACACCATCTACCCGACCAACATTTACACGCTGGAATACGACGGCTGGGCCGACTTCCCGAGATACCCGCTTAACCTGCTGTCCGACCTGAACGCGGAATTGGGCATCGCGTTCGTGCACGGCCAGTACCCGAGCCTGGACCCGTCGGCGCTGCCCCCGGGCTACGAGCTGGTGACGTTGCCGACGTCGCCGGGCTACAACGGCGTCACCAACTACTACATGATCACCACGCCCAACGGTCTGCCGCTGTTGGAGCCGCTGCGGTTGATCCCGGGCATCGGCAATCCGCTGGCCGATCTGCTGCAACCGGACCTGACGATGCTCGTCAACCTGGGCTACGGAGACCCCCACTATGGCTACAGCACCGCCCCGGCCGACGTGCAAACGTATTTCGGGCTGTTCCCCCACTACAACAAGGCCCTGCTGGCGCAGGACCTGATCCTCGGGGCCCATCAGGGGGCCGTGGCCTTCAACAGCGACATCCAAACGCAAACCGCGACGTCGGTGGCCAACGTGTCGCACCAACTGGCCGCGCTGGGCACGACGGGCGGCCAGCAGGCCGCGCTGCACTCCCTGAGCTCCGCAGTGGCGGGCCTGTCACCCGACAGCATCATCCCGGCGATCCAAACGGCGGTCACCAACGCCGCCAACGGGATCTCCAACACCGCTGCGAACCTCTACGGAGCCCTGCTGCCGACGGCAGACATCATCAATACCTTGGTCACCGTGATGCCGGCCTACGACATCAACCTGTTCCTGAGCGGAATTCAGCAGGCCCTCGGCGGCGACGTTTTGGGTGGCTTGCAGTATGCGCTCGTCGCTCCGTTTGCCGCCGACACGGCCTTGATCTCACTGGCAGCCCTCATCGAGCTCGAGGTCGTACTGAACGCATTCGGCATCAGCCTCTAGCTTCGGCCGTTACGGCTCGAGCACCAGCTTGCCGAGCACACCGCCGTCGGCGAGACACTGCAGCGCCTCCGGTGCTTCAGATAGCGGATAGCGTTGCGGCGGTGGCGGTTTCAGGCCCATGAACACCAGTTGGCTCAGCCCCGAGGCGAACAGCGCGGCCGAGCCGGGCACCTTGTTGAGGTACTCGCCCCACGCGACGCCGACCACGCTGACGTTGCGCAGCAGCAGCCGGTTGACCTGCACGGTGGGAATGCCGCCGGCGGCGAAGCCGATCACCAGCAGTTTGCCGTCGATGGCGAGCACGCGAATCGCGTCGTCGAAGGTGGGCCCACCGACGGGGTCGACGACGATGTCCACGCCCCGACCGTGGGTGTATTCGCGCACCCGCTCGGCCCACCCGTCGGTCAGCGGCAGCACCACGTCGGCGCCAAGGGACGCAACGTAATCGGACGCTCCCGCCCGGTGCACCACGGCGATCACCTGGCTGGCGTTCATCGCCCTGGCGATCTGGATGGCCGCCGTGCCCACCCCGCCGGCGGCGCCCAGCACCAGCACCGAGTCACCCGGGTGCATCGCGGCGCGCCGAGCCAGCGCGAAGTACATGGTGTTGTAGTTGACCAGCAGCGAAACCGCTTGGGCGTCATCGAGTTCCGCCGGGCTGCGCAGCACGTTGCCCACCGGGACCGCCACCCGCTCCGCGTAGCAGCCGAGCACGCCGAATGCCGAAACCCGTTCGCCCACTTGGAATCCCGAGTCCTCCGGCGCCGACAGGACGACGCCCGAGGTTTCCATGCCGGGGACGAAGGGCGGCGGCAACTTGAGTTGATACTCGCCCTTCGTCATCAGCAGGTCGGGAAAGCACACCCCGGCGGCGCGGACATCGATGATGACCTTGTCGTCGTCCTCGGCGACGTCATCGATATCGGAGTAGACAATTCCCGACGGTCCCGAAAGCTCCTGTACGACACAGGCTTTCATGCAGGCTACAAGCTAAAGTTGGCTTTTTGCGCAGCCGACAGATCGGTGATCTCAGCCCAACGGGAGGCGACCTCGTCCACCGACGGCGGCTTGCCGAAGGTGACGCCCTCGTTCTGGAACAGCGCGGTGCGCTGCACCTTGCCGCCGCCGACGATGAACACCGACCCGTTGTCCTCACATTCCTCGGTGCACAGGTAGCCGATCACCGGCGCGACATAGTCCGGTGTCAGCTTCTCGAACACCTCGGGCGGCAGGATGTCCTGCGTCATCCGGGTGGCCGCGATCGGGGCCAGCGCGTTGGCGTGGATGTTGTATTTCCGCCCCTCCTGCGCCAGCGTGTTGATCAGGCCGACCAGTCCAAGCTTGGCCGCGCCGTAGTTGGCCTGGCCGAAGTTGCCGAACAGCCCGCTGGTGGAGGTGGCCACGACCACCCGGCCGAAGCTCTGCTCGCGGAAGTGCGGCCATGCCGCGCGGATCACGTTGTAGCCGCCGTAGAGGTGCACCTTGAGCACGGCGTCCCAGTTCTCGAACGACATCTTGTGGAAGGTGCCGTCGCGCAGGATCCCGGCGTTGCTCACCACGCCGTGTATGGCACCGAACTCGTCGAGCGCGGTCTTGATGATGTTGGCCGCACCCTCGGGCTCGGCGACGCTGTCGTAGTTGGCGGCCGCGCGGCCACCCGCGTCCTTGATCTCCTTGACCACCTCGTCGGCCATGTTGAGGCCGGCGCCGGTGCCGTCGCGGGCTCCGCCGAGGTCATTGACGACGACGCTGGCGCCCTCGCGGGCGAGGGTCAGGGCGTATTCACGGCCCAATCCCCCACCGGCTCCGGTGACGACGACGACACGATCCTGCACTCCTGGCATCAGGTTCCTTTCTGGCAGAGCGATTCAGGGGCGAACAAACAATCAGAACATGCGACGTGCAAGCTTCAGCGCGCGCTCCGTGTAGGGCGGGTAGATGAAGCTGGACAGGTCGGGACGAGTCGGTTTGGTCAGCACCGACTTGCGGTGGCTGAACTCGTCGAACCCCCACTTGCCGTGATAGGCCCCCATGCCCGAGGCGCCGACACCGCCGAACGGCAGCTTGGCCGTCGACACCTGGAAGGCGAGGTGATTCACCAACATGCCGCCGGCCGGGACTTCCTTGATGAAGCGCTCGCGGGTTTCGCGTCCCTTGGTGAACAGGTACGCCGACAACGGCTTTGGCCGGGCGTTGATGAAACGTATTGCGTCATCCAGGTTTTGGACGGTGATGACCGGCAGGATCGGCCCGAAGATTTCGTTGGTCATCAACGGTCCGTCGGGGTCGGGGTCGACGACGACGGTCGGCTGGATCCGCAGGCTCGACGCGTCGCACTTGCCGCCGGCGGCCACCTTGGCCTTCCCGTCGGCTTCGGCGGCCGCGATGTAGCCGCTCAACCTATCGAACTGACGTTGGTTGACGATGCGCATCCCGGACTGGTCGTCCTGCGAGCGGAACTTGGTGAGGGCGGCGCCGATCTTGCTGACCAGTTCGTCGCGGATGCTGGCGTCGGCCAGCACGTAGTCGGGGGCCACGCAGGTCTGCCCGCCATTGAGGATCTTCATCCAGGCGATCCGCTTGGCGGCCACCTCCACGTCGGCGTCGGCCGCCACCACCACGGGGCTCTTGCCGCCGAGCTCGAGGGTGACCGGGGTCAGGTGCGGGGCCGCGCCCTGATAGACCTTGCGGCCGATCTCGGTGCCGCCGGTGAACATGACCCGATCCAGGCCCTGGGCGATCAGCTCCTGGCTCACCATGCCGTCGCCCTCGACCACCGCGATCGCGTCGTTGTCGAGGTAGCGGGGCACCAGCTCGGCCATCAGCCGCGACGACGCGGCGGCGATCTCCGAGGGTTTGAGGATGACGGCGTTGCCGGCGGCGATCGCGCCGACGGCCGGACCCAGCGTCAGATAGAACGGGTAGTTCCAGGCGCCGATGATCAGCACGGTGCCATACGGCTCGTACTCCACCCAGCCCCGGCCGGGCAGCTGCGGCAACTCCAACAGCAGGTGCCGGCGGCGGGTCCACTTGCGCAGCTTCTTGGCCGCGTATTTCGCCTCACTGGCCGTCGTCGCGACGTCGGCGATGAACGCCTCGGTCGGGTTACGGTCCAGGTCCTCGGCGAGCGCCTTGGCGATCGCGTCCTCGTTCTCTTCCATCAGCGCCGCGAGCGCCAGCAACTGCTTTTTGCGCCATTCGATGCTGCGGGTTCGGCCGGTGGCGAAGGTCTTGCGCAGGCGAGCCACGGTTTCGGCGACGCCGGTTGCGGAGCCGGTCGAGGTCTCGTGCTCGGATTCTTGCGTTTTCGGTGCAACCGATTCGGTGGTCATGGGAGTCCTTCCCTCGCACGGGCGATAACCGCCATGCTAACCATCCGGTTGGGAGAGCAGTAGGGAAGGATCCGGCCGTCAGGGCTTGGTGGCGGTGAGGAAGCTGTTCAGAAACGGCCGCGCGTCCGACAACGGCTCCCGGCCCAACCGGGCCGCTTCGTCGCGGGCACTGACCGATTTTGTGGCCCAGCCGCGAGCGGCGAACCGGTCGGCCGGCTCGGAGCGGTCCCCGTGATCGAACCAGAGATCGAACGGGTTGAACGACGTGTCTGAAATATCGGAGCCGCGCGCTTCCCGTTTGGCCCGCAGCGCCGCCCACTTCTCTTCGGCCTCTTTGCGCTTCTGCTCGTCGGCACCGAAGATTTCGACGGCCACCCGGCTGCCGGGCCCACTGAGCCGATCGACCGAGTCGAACATGGCTTCCTGCGCGTCGGCCGGCAGAAACGGCAGCAGCCCTTCGGCCAGCCAGGCCGTCGGGCGGGCGGGGTCGAAGCCGACCTCGCGCAACGCCCGCGGCCAGTCGTGGCGCAGGTCGACGGCCACGGCCCGGCGATCCGTCGTCGGCTCGGCGCCATGCCGCGCCAGGGTCTGGGCCTTGTACTCCAGCACCTTGGGCAGGTCGATTTCGTAGACGACGGTGTCGTCCGGCCAGGTGAGCCGGTATGCGCGCGAATCCAGACCCGCCGCCAAAATGACCACCTGCCGGATCCCGGCGTCGGTGGCTGCGGCGAAGTACGCGTCGAAGAAGTGGGTGCGCACCGCCTGGTAGTTGATCATCTGCTGCGCGCCGATGGCGAAGTCCACGTCATCGTCGGGGTCGCCCGCCCACCACGCCGCCACCTGCGCGCGCACGCCCTCGAGCTCGGGTGTGGACACCAACGGCTCGGCGAACTGGTCCCGGATCAGCGGGTCATCGCTGGCGGTCTCGCGGGCCCGGGCCAGCGCGACCATGACCGCGGTCGCCCCCACGCTCGTTGCGATGTCCCAGGAGTCGTCCGCGGTGCGCGGCATTACAAGCGCTCACCGATCACGAAGTCGGAGAAGGCCGCCTTGTCGAAGGGCAGCTCAAGGTCCTGATTCAGGCGGCCGACTCGGCGCATCTCCTCGATGGAGTGCTGCGCGTGCGCCCGCCAGCCGTTGGCGTTGAGCCACTCCGTCACGTCGGCCCGGTGGTCGTCGCGGTACATCAACTCTCCGATGTCGGGGGTCTCCTCCAGCCCGATCGTCTCGGCGACCTTCTTGAACCGGGCACGCATTTCCTGCCGCCGCTCGTCGGCCTGCGTCGCCGCGGTCTCGGCCGAAACCCGGCTCCCCGGCGGGCTCAACTCGCTGATCAGCGTGAACAGCCGGTCCTGCGCCTCGGCCGGCAGGTACATCAACAGGCCCTCGGCCAGCCATGCGGTCCGCTGGTTCGGGTCAAAGCCGGCGGCGCGCAGCGCGGCCGGCCAGTCCTGGCGCAGGTCGATTGCCACCTCGCGGCGATCGGCCGACGGGGTCACCCCATGCTCGGCGAGCGTCGTCAATTTGAACGCGAGAACCTCCGGCTGGTCCAGCTCGTAGACCGTGGTGCCGGCCGGCCAGTCCAGGCGGTATGCCCGCGAGTCCAGCCCCGAGGCCAGGATCACCACCTGCCGGATGCCGGCGGTGACCGCGTCGAGGAAGTAGGTGTCGAAGAAATGCGTCCGCACGGCTTGATAGCCACGCATGTGCTGCATGTGGTTGGCGGATTCCTCGTCGAGCTCTTGCACCCGAGCCGCGATCTCCGGGTCGAGCATGGCCTCCCACAAGACGCCCGCATTGGCCTTGGAGACCAGCAGCTTGGCGTAGGGATCGCGGATCAGCGGATCGGGCTGTTCGGTCTCGTAGGCCCGGGCGGCGGCCACCATCACGGCCGTGCTGCCGACACTGGTCCTGATGTCCCAGGTGTCGTCGTGGGTGCGCAGTGAACTCATTGCTTGGCTCCTTGAGCTTCGTGAATCGATCCGAGCCGCGCTCGCAGCAGCGTGCTGCGGACGGCCTCATCGGTGAGATCGTCGGGTACCGCGCGGCCCAGCCGGGCCATCTCGTCGCGGTTGTTGACGGCGTGCACCTGCCAGCCGTGCTGGGCCAGCCAGTCGGCGGCGTCCGAACGGTCGGGCTCGTGAAAGGTCAACGCTTCGACATTGACGTCCAGGCCAAGCCGCTCCCGCATCCGCTTCCAGCGGTTGGTGTTGCTGTTCTTATTCACCCCGAACACCTCGACGGCAACACGGCTGCCGGGCGCGCTGAGCGCGGTGAACTCCTCGAACAGGCGGTCCTGGGCGTCGCTGGGCAGGTACGGCAGCAGGCCCTCGGCCAGCCACGCGGTGGGTTGGGTGCGGTCGAAGCCGGCGGCCAGCAGCGCGCCGCGCCAGTCGTCGCGCAGATCCACCGCGACCGGGCGCCGTCGGCACGCCGGGCGCGCGCCGTGGGCTTCCAGGACTCCCGTTTTGTATTCCAGCACCTTGGGCTGGTCGATCTCGTAAACCGTGCTGCCCGCCGGCCACTGCAGCCGGTAGGCCCGCGAGTCCAGGCCGGCGGCGAGAATGACCGCCTGCCGAACGCCGGCGCTGGTTGCTTGGGCGAAGTATTCGTCGAAGAAGTGGGTGCGCACGGCCTGGTAGTCGGTGCCGAGCCGGTGGACCCGTTTCCCGTGTGGGTCGTCGTCCAGCCAGGCCAGCTCGGGATCGGCGAGCCGGGCCCAGGCCGGGCCGGCCGAGGACACCAGAATCTCGGCGAAGTCGTCCCGAATCAGCGGATCGGCCCCGCCCGTTTCCACGGCACGGCCGGCGGCGACCCCCAAAGCGGTGGCGCCGACGAGTTCGGTGATGGCCCAGCTGTCGCCCGCAGTTCGCAACGAGGGGGCCAACGAAGACGGTTCGTCGAGGTCAGTCATGGTTGCGACCATGGTACCCGAAAAAGTTAGGTAGCCTATGCGCTTTGTGGGCGACATCACCGACGCCGCCGGCAAGGCCCGGGTCAGGCGCCCCGCTCCCAAAACGCGCCCTCCAGCAGCCGACGCAACGTCTCGATCACGGCCCGCATCTCTTGGTAGTTCCCGAGATAGCCGGCATAGAAGCCGACGCCCACGAGCACGATCAGCAGCGTCTCGGCCAACGAGGGCACATCCGTGTCGGCTTTGAGCTCGCCGCGCTCGATGGCGTCGTTTACCGCCCAATTAAGGAATACGCGGCTAATTGCCACTGCGTCGTTTTCGTTTCGGCTCAATTCGGGATGCCGCTGCGATTCCAGCACGGCCGTAACCAAAAACGGTGATACCGAAGGATCTTCGGAACTAGCGCGCATCACCACGGCAATGAATTCGGACAGTCGATCCATCAGCCGCAGCGCACGCTTGGCGTTCTGGATGCCGTTCGCGACCACCAGTTCGTTGGTCTGGTCCACCACGTCGCAATACAACAGCTTCTTACTGGAAAAGTAGTGGTTGATCGCCGGCCGGGTCAGGTCCGCGCGGACGGCGATTTCCTGGAAAGTCGCCCCGTCGTAACCCCGTTCGCTGAACACCTCACGCGCAGCTCGCAGGATCCGCTTGCGCGTTTCGTCGGCCTTCGCCGCCGGGGGACGCCCGGGCCTTCGACTTGCCGTACTTGGCACTACTGGATTGTGCCACCGCCGCGGTGTGACATTAGTGCGTTCGGCGGGATTCGACCAAACATTTTAGTTTGGAGTGCTCGATCGCGTCGATCAATTCAACCTTTGAATTCGTTACGAAAGGCCCGCGGTGAAATGCCGCGTCCCGCGGTCGCTTGAATTCGGTTGGCGCCGACCGCGATCCGACGTGCACACTGCTGATTTCTCGCCGTTCGGCGAGTCGGGCTACTTCGCCTTGCGCCGCGCGGCGTTCGCCGCAGACTTCTCGTGCGTGGCACCCTTATGGGCCAGCGTCCCGCCCGCGCTCTCCAGGTGCGCTCTGACGAACCATTGGAACTTCTCCAGCGCCCCGGCCTGTCCGATCAGCAAATCCTGGGTGACCAGATCGACCTCATCGGTCTCCTCGATGGCTTTGCGGATGTCTTCGATCACGCCGCTGTAGACCAGGTCGAGTGCGGCCAAATGCGCCTGCACGGTGTCCCGCCCGATCGCATAGTCGTCCCAGCTCCGGTCCCGCACGATCGCGCCGGGGGTCCCTTCCGGCGATGCCCCCAGAGCCGCGATCCGCTCGGCGACGTCATCGGCGAACCCGCGCACCGCGTCCACCTGTGGGTCGATCATTTCGTGTACGCCAATGAAGTTGGGCCCCACCACGTTCCAGTGGATGTGCTTCAGCGTCAGGTGCAAGTCGTTGTAGGTGCTCAGTTGGCGTTGTAGCAATTCGCTGAGCCGCGCGGCCTGTTTGTCGGTCAACCCCGGAATCGTGAACTGTGTCATGCGGACTCGGGTACCCGAAGGCGGTTCCCGGAAACACGCGGAATTCAGAGCGAGTGAATTTGCTGCACCGGCAGCCGGGCGCCGCGGCGCGGCTCGTAGGCCAGTCCGCTGGCGTAGAGCAGGCTGACCACCCGGTGCCGGTGTGGTCGCATGGGTTCCAGCAATGCCAGCATGCCGTCGTCGTCGACCGGGCGACCCAGTAAGGTCCAGCCGATCATCTTCGGGATGTGATAGTCGCCCACCGACACGGCATCGGCGTCGCCGAACGCTCGCTGCGCGGTCTCGGCGGCGGTCCACTGCCCGACGCCGGGCAGCGACGTCAATGCCTCGCGCGCCCGGTCCGCGGGCCACGACGCCAGCCGTTCCAGCGACGCCGCGCGTTGCGCGCAGCCCACCACCGTGCGGGCCCGGCCGGGGTCGACGTTGGCGCGGTGAAACTCCCACGACGGAATGCTTCGCCACACCTGCGCCGAGGGCGGCACCCGCATGCCGGCCGGCGCCGGACCGGGCGGCGGGGTCCCGTACTTGGTCAGCAGCGCCCGCCAGGACCGGAAGGCGTCGGCGCCGGGCACCCGTTGCTCGATGACCGCCGGAACCAGGGCTTCCAGCACCCGCCCGGTGCGGCCCAGGCGCAGGTGCGGCACGCGTCGGTGCGCTGCGGCAACCGTCGGGTGCGTCGGCACGAAGCCCGAGGCGTCGTCATCGGCGCCCAGCAGCACGGGCAGTCGCTCGATGAACTCCTCGGCGCCCCCACCCCACGCGGTGCAGGCCACGGCGTTGGCGGCCGCCCGGGTGATGCGCGCGGCGACGGGACCGGTGGCCAGCAGGCTGGTGCGCCAGATGCTGCCGTCCTCGACGATCCGAAAGCTCGGATCGCGAGGGCCCCGGCGCAGCGGCGCAAGCGTGTGCCCGAAACTAACCGCTCCGGGGAACGTGACGGTGCGCTCGCTCTTCACCTGACTGCCCTTCTGAACCATCGTGTTTGACCGCAATCTCTCTACCGAGACACTATGGCCATGTGACGACGCCGTTCGATGACCCGCAGGCCGAACTGGCGTGGATGTTTCTGCAGAGCCTGGGCGATGACGCGGACCTCGACGAGGGCCTGGCGCTGCTCAGCGACGATTTCACCTACTGGAGCATCAACACGGGGATGTCGTTCGACAAGGACACCCTGCGCACGGCGATCGAACAACGCAAAGGCCTTCTGACAGCGGTCAGCATCGACCTGTTGCGCTGCGTCAACGACGGCGAAACGGTAGTCATCGAAGGGCAGTTTCACGCGACCACCACAGCGGGCGACCGGTATGACACCCCGTTCGTGTGCCTGTTCGACACCCGCGACGGGTTGATCGTGTCGTGGCGGGAGTACAGCGATACCCGGCTCGCGGCGTCGATATTTCCCGGGGTCAGTTAGTCACCGACGACCGTAATCTCGGCTTTGTTTGGGTAAAACGCGACGTGCCCGGCGGTCTCCGCGACCGCGGGGTAGGGCCGTTCGTAGAACCAGATCGCGTCCTCGACGGTGTCACCGGCGGAGGTCGTCACGCTGTAGTAGCCGGCGTCGCCTTTGAATGGGCAATGGGTGGCGGTGTCGGTCCGAGTCAGCCGTTCCTGAGCCACATCGGCAAGCGGAATGTATTGCACCGCAGGCAAAGTCGCTTCCCGCAATTCCAGTGCCGCGGTGGTGTCGGCGACGAGCTCGCCGTTGATGCGCACCTGCACGCGTCCCTTGGTCGGCTCGATAGTGATCGGATGACCGGCGCTGGGTTCTTTGATTTCCGGGTGGGTCATGGCTCTTTCTCCTCCTCAGACGCAGGTCTTGTGTGCAACACCGACCGGTGCGCAAGGCTTCCCCACCGTTTCGGCGAAAAGGCAACCCTAAAACAACGAGCCGGTTCGGCGTACGCTTTGCGATAGCTTTGAACGTCGTGTGTTGCGGCGATCGGCCAGCGACCTCGAGGGGGCGCGATGTCGTACATGGTGGCAATCCCGGACTTTCTCGCGTCGGCGGCCTCGGATTTGGAAGTCATCGACTCGGCGCTGAGCGCCGCGCATGCCGCCGCGGCGGCCCCGATCACCGCGGTGGCGGCCGCCGCCGAGGATGAGGTCTCGGCGGCGATCGCGTCGCTGCTTTCCGGGCATGGGCAGGCCTTTCAAGCGCTTCGTGCGCAGGCCGCGGCGTTTCACGCCGAGTTCGCATCGACGCTGGCGGCCAGCGGGGCCGGCTATGCGGCCGTCGAGGCAGCCAACGCCTCGCCCCTGGCAGCCCTGGTGGCTGGTGCTCAAAAACTTGCGGTGTTTTCCCCCGTCGCCGCGGCGACGGGACGCCCGATCGTCGGCAACGGCGCCAACGGTAAGGCCGGGACCGGACAAAACGGTGGCGACGGCGGTTGGCTGTTTGGCAACGGCGGCGCCGGCGGTTCCGGGGCGCCGGGGCAGCCGGGCGGCAAGGGCGGCGACGCCTTCTTGTTTGGCAGCGGCGGCCGGGGCGGGGCGGGCGGCGCCGGCGTCACCGGCACCACCGGCAACGCGGGCACCAGCACCCCCGGCGGCCCCGGTGGCAACGGCGGGGCCGGAGGGGCCGGCGGCAACGGCGGGCTGCTGCACGGCAATGGCGGCGCCGGCGGCGCCGGCGGCGCGGGCGGGCTGGGTGGGGCCGGCGGAGCCGGCAACGCCCTCGCTGGTGTCAACGGCACGAACGGCGGTTTGGGCGGCAACGGCGGGGTGGGCGGCAGCGGTGGGCAAGCCGAGGGATTGTCGGGTTTGTTGGGCGGCCATGCCGGCGGCGGTGGCGCGGGAGGCCAGGGCGGCGCGGGCGGCCAAGGCGGCCACGGCGCGGACGTCGACACCGGGTCCGCCGGCCACGGCGGCAACGGCGGCAACGGCGGGGCCGCCGGCTTGGGTGGCGCGGGCGGCACCGGCGCCAGCGCGGGCGCCGCGGGTACCGGCGGCACCGGCGGCAACGGCGGCGACGGCGGCAACGACACCGCTTCCTCCGGCGGCGTCGCCGGGTTCGGCGGCGCCGGCGGCACCGGCGGCAGCAGCGCCGCCGGCATCGGCGGCACCGGCGGCAACGGCGGCAACAGCGGCAACACCACCTCCTCCGGCACGGGCGTCGTGGCGGCCGAGGGCTTGCAGGGCGGGAACGGCGGTAATGGCGGCAACGGCGTCACCGGGGGCAACGGCGGCAACGGCGGCAACGGCGGCAGCGCGTCCGGCACTGGCACCACCGACGCCATCTCCATCGCCGGCGGTGGTGGCGGCGGCGGCCACGGGGGCAACAGCACCGGCGGCGGCGCCGGCGGCAACGGCGGCCAAGGCGGCAATGGCGGTGGCGTCGCCGCGACGGTCGGCAGTGCCTCTGTCTCCGGCAACGGTGGCGCCGGAGGTGGCGGCGGGGCCGCCGCCGGCGCCACCGGCGGCCCCGGTGGTGGGGGCGGCGGCGGCGCCGCTGCCGACGTCACCACCACCACCGCAACCTCCGGCGGCGGCTTCGACGGCGCCAACGGACTAGGGACCGGCGGCGGGGTCGGCGGCGACGGCGGCCAGCCGGCCGCCGCCGTCGGTGGTAGGGACGCCGCCGGTGGTGGTGGGGGTGGTGGCGGCGCAATCGCCGGCGGCGCCGGCGGCGCCGGCGGCCAAGGCGGCAGCGCCCAGGGCGTTGCCGGCGGCGCCAGCGGCACCGGCGGCACGGGCCAGCCCGTCGGCGGCGCCGGCACCGACGGGGCCGACGGCAAGAGCTTTGCTTCGGGCGGCGCGACCGCCACCGGCGGCAGCGGCGGCAGCGCCAACATCGGGGGTGGTGGTGGCGGCGGCGGCGCCTTCGGCAGCGGCGGCGGCACCACAGTCCACGGCGGCGACGGCGGCGCCGGCGGCCCGTAAGCGCCGATCAGCCCGAGGCCGTGCTCAGGCTCAGCGCGTGCGACTCAGGCCGGGCTGCTCTTCTTCCCGGCGGTACGCATCGCGGCCCAGAACCGGGCGGCCTCGCGAATCGACTCCTCGACGGGGCGCGGTTGCCAACCCAGTTCGCGCACGGCCTTGCTGTGATCCACCTCGGCCTCGGCGCGCATCATCCGCACCGATTTCAGGCTGAGCTCGGCGTCCTTGCCGGTGAGCCGCGCTCTCAGGCTGCCGAGTGCGCCCAGCGCATACAGCGCGGGCACCGAGATCGATCGCGCCGGCGGCGGCACCCCGGCCTCGTCGGCCGCGATCCGCACCACTTCCTTGATCGCCATCATCTTTTCCGAGATGAGGTACCGCTCGCCGATGCGCCCGCGTTCCGCGGCGAGAATCATCGCCCTCGCGGCGTCGTCCACGCCGACGACCTCCAACTGGATGCCGTTCATCGAGAACGGCAGCTTGCCGAACACCGCGCCGGCGATGAAGGCGCCGTGCGGGGTGCGGCCCCAGTCGCCGCTGCCGTAGGTCGTCGACACGCACATCGCGACGGCCGGCAGGCCGGCCTCGGCCACGTACCGCATCACCAAATTCTCGGCCTCGACCCGGGATTGGACGTAGGGAGTCAAGCCGCGCGTGCCGATCACGTCCTCTTCGCTTGCCACGTGCCCGTGCCGCCGACCCACCGTCGCGTAGGTGCTGGTGAAGATGAAGCGACGCAGCTCGGGCTGTTTGACGGCCACATCGAGGACGTTGCGCAAACCTTCGACGTTGGTGCGAAACAGCGGCGACGGATCACGCAACCAGGCCCGGGTGTCGACGACGCAGTGGTAGACGTCGTCGACGCCGTCCATCGCCTCGCACAGGGTGTCGCTGTCAAAGACGTCGCCGTGAAACCGGGTGACCTGAAGGTCGTCGATGGCGCGGGTGTTGGCGTTCGGGCGCACCATCGCCCGCACGTCGTGGCCGTCGGCGACGAGCAGGCGGGTCACGTGTGAACCGAGGAAGCCGTTGGCGCCGATCACCAGCTTCGGGCTCACCGAATTCATTGAGTCCCGCCGCCGTTCTCCCGCATCCAGCGCGCGGCGTCGTCGTCGAGCGTGCCCAAAGCCTGGGCCTTGCGGCACCACTTCAGCCCGGCCTTCAAAAAGCGCAGCGGGTTGTAGATGTCTTCTTCGCGGGACCACAGGCCGTCGCCGGCATAGGTGATGATCGTGATGTTGGTCGCGCTGATCACGCTGCCGTCACCGGGGTCGCGCATCGGGTTGTCCAATTCGAGGATCACGCGCCCGGTGGGCTCGTCGATGACCGACCATAACGTGGGGAAGGCGATCATGTGGCTGCCCGGAAACGTCGTCATCGTCCGCTGAATCCAGTCGCGCACCTGCTCGCGACCCTTCATCGTGCCCATCGCGTGCTCGATGTAGTCGACGTCGGGCGTGTACTGGGCGACCCAGGCGTCCCAGTCGCGGGTTTCGGCGGCCCGGGCGACCGTTTCCTCGAATTTTTCGAAGGCGGCGGCCAGTTCGCTACGGGAGAACGCCGGGCTGCTCACGAGGGCTTCTTTGCGAGGTTAGACGTCATCGCCGGAGTGTAGCCTGGGGCGAGTGACCAGCACTCAAAAAGCCATCCTGGCGGGCGGCTGCTTCTGGGGAATGCAAGACCTGATCCGCAAGCAGCCCGGCGTGCTCTCGACCCGGGTCGGCTATGCCGGCGGCGAGGTTCCCAACGCGACCTACCGCAATCACGGCATGCACGCCGAGGCCGTCGAAATCATCTACGACCCCGCGGTCACCGACTACCGCGCGCTGCTGGAGTTCTTCTTCCAGATCCACGACCCCACAACGAAGAACCGGCAGGGCAACGACATCGGGCCCAGCTACCGTTCGGCCATCTACTACCTCGACGACGAGCAGAAGAACATCGCGCTGGACACGATCGCCGACGTCGAAGCGTCGGGCCTGTGGCCCGGCAAGGTCGTGACCGAGGTCGCCCCGGCCGGCGACTTCTGGGAGGCCGAGCCTGAGCATCAGGATTACCTGGAGCGGTACCCCAACGGGTACACCTGCCACTACGTGCGTCCGGGCTGGAAGCTGCCCCGACGGGCCGACGCGGGCCGCTGACGCATCCCCCGCCGACCCCCGCCGGCCCTCGCCGAAAGCGTTCTGACGGCGAGGTTTTCGCGATTATTTCGCCCTCAGCTCACGCTCGGCGATGACGGGGGCGAATCAGCGGCGGCGCACCACTATCCGTCCGCCATCCTTCGGCGTGTAGGCGACACCGCGGCAGTACCAGTCCTCCGCGGGAACATCGGTGGCCTCAATGGTGAAGTGGCGCAGCACAGTTCGCAACACCACGTCCATCTCCATGTTGGCGAACGCGGCCCCGACACACCGGCGGGTGCCGCCGCCGAACGGAATCCACGCGAACGTGGACGGCTTGGATCCGATAAACCGCTGCGGGTCGAAACGCTCCGGGTTGGGGAAGACCTCGGGGTTGTCGTGTATCTGCGCGATGCTCACGATCAGCGAGTACCCGCGGGGAATGACCCATTCGCCGAGTTGGTAGACCGGCGGGTAGATGCTGCGGGCCGCGAAATCAATGACGGTCCTGGACCGTTGGACTTCCAGGATCGTCGCTTGACGCAACTCCTGGCCGCCACCGTCGGCCTCCTCGACCAACGCCGCCAGCAGGTCGGGGTGGCGGGTCACCCGCTCGAATGCCCAGGCCAGCGTGGAGGCGGTGGTTTCGTGCCCGGCGGCCAATAGGGTGAGTAGTTCGTCGGCAATGTCCTTGCGCGACATGACCGGACCGTCGTCGTAGGTGCTGCGCAGCATCAGCGCGAGGACATCGGTTCGATCGGCGAAGTTCGGGTCCGCCTGCTCGTTGGCGATCAGCTTGTCGATCACGACGTCGTACTGGCGTCGCCACCTGTCCATCCGGCCCCACGGGCTGTAGCGTCCGTAGCTCCGTTTGGGTTTCGGCAGCGCCGCCACCCGCGAGCCGAGGGTGACCCACGGCGGGATGATCTCGCGCAACTCGTCGAGTTCGGCCCCGTCGGCCCCGAATACCGCGCGCAGGATGGCGTTGAGCGTGATGCGCATCATCGACGGCAGCGTTGGGAACGGTTGGCCTTCAACCCATTTCGCGGTCTCGCGCAGGGTCTCTTCTTCGATGATGGCCTCGTAGT
Organism: Mycobacterium conspicuum; assembly: GCF_010730195.1. Classification (NCBI taxonomy): domain Bacteria; kingdom Bacillati; phylum Actinomycetota; class Actinomycetes; order Mycobacteriales; family Mycobacteriaceae; genus Mycobacterium; species Mycobacterium conspicuum. The sequence continues at coordinate 6,110,087 of NZ_AP022613.1, read as the reverse complement.
TCTTCATGCTCTTGCCGTGGAACGGGGGCGCCAACAACCGCCGCCGACGGCGGTGGTCCTCGCGATCCAGGGCGAAGACCGAGCCGCTGCCGAACACGCGGCTCAGGTTGGGCTGGATGTTGCCGAGCTCGTCCGGGCTGGTGGTGAAGATCTGCTTGGCCAGCTCGGGCTCGGCGACCACCACGATGCGGCCGAACATCGGCACGTTCAGCGAGAAGACATTGCCGTAGCGGCGGGCCAGCCGCGGGATTATCCAGCGCCGCGACATCGCGAAGGCCAGACCCTGGACGGCCTTCGGCAGTCTGGTGGCGGGCGGCAGGTTGACAGCGGGTGCTGCCGGTGGCGCCAGGACTGCTTCGGCTGCTTCGCTCATGGCGGAGTGCTCCCAACATTCGCCACCCCGTTTCGGGGTTGGTACCGCGGTGTACCGAGGGCTTTCCCGGTACGGTACTCTGTGGTACCAAAGATGACAAGGCCTCGTCGGCACCGGAAGGGGACCGCCCGTGACATCAGCGGTGACGACGGCAGTGGCCGCAGACGCTGACCCGTTTCGGCTGCGCCTGCTTGACGGCCTCGCCACCTCGATCGGCGAGCGCGGCTACCGCGCCACCACCGTCGCCGACATCGTCCGCCACGCGCGCACGTCCAAGCGCACGTTCTACGACCACTTCGAAGGCAAGGAGCCGTGCTTTCTCGAGCTGGTGCGCGCCGAGATCGAAAAGACGGCCGAGGACATCCGCGCCGCGGTCGATCCCGAGGCCGACTGGCACCAACAGATCCGGCAGGCCGTCGAGGGTTACGTGGGCAGCATCGAGTCCCGACCCGCCATGACGCTGGCCTGGATTCGGGAGCTTCCGTCGCTGGGCGACGTCAGTCGCTCCGTGCAGCGTCACGGGTTGCGGTCGTTGACCTCACTGCTCATCGATTTGACCGGTAGCCCCGGGGTGCGCCGGGCCAACCTGCCGCCGCTGACTCCGCCATTGGCCGTCATCCTGGTGGGCGGGCTGCGCGAACTCACCGCGCTCGCCGTCGAAGATGGCAGGCCGGTCCGCGAGATCGTCGAACCCGCCGTCGATGCGTCCATAGCGCTGCTGGGCCCGCGCGCCTAGGCTCATCGCCATGCGGCTATCCACCCGAAATCAGCTCAAGGGCACCATCACCGAGGTCGACCTCGGCACCGTGATGGCGGTGGTCAAGATTCGACTCGACGGCGGCGATCAGATCGTCACCTCCTCGGTGACCAAGGATGCCGCGGTCGAGCTGGGCCTGGCGGTCGGTCAGCCCGCGACGGTGTTCATCAAGTCGACCGAAGTGACGATCGGCGTCGAATAACCGTGGCGGCCACCATGCGCGCCGAACGCTTCTACGCAGACACCAAAACCATTGCGCTGGAAGATGTTCCGATACCTGACCCGGGACCCGGTGAGGTTCTCGTCAAAGTCGCCTTCTGCGGCATATGCCACTCAGACCTGAGTCTGATCAACGGGACGTTCCCGCCCCAGTTGCCGGTGGTGATCCAGGGCCACGAGGCCTCGGGCACCATCGCCGCCCTCGGCGCGGGGGTGACCGGCTGGAACGAGGGCGATCGCGTGGTGGTCGCCGCCGGCCGCCCGTGCCAGCGGTGTCCGAACTGCCGACGCGGCGACGTGGTCAACTGCCTGCGGATCCAGTTGATGGCCTTTGCCTACGACGGCGCCTGGGCCGAATACACCGTGGCGCAGGCCGTCGGCCTGACCCGGGTGCCGGACAACGTTCCGCTGGAACAGGCCGCGATCCTGGCCGATGCGGTGTCGACGCCGTACGGCGCCGTGGTCCGAACCGGGCAAGTGGCCGTCGGCGAATCGGTTGGCGTCTGGGGTGTCGGCGGCCTGGGCACGCACACCGTCCAGCTCGCCCGGTTGGTCGGCGCGGTGCCGGTGATTGCCGTCGACATCAACCCCGTCGTTTTGGACCGCGCCCTGGAACTCGGCGCGGACCACGCGTTCGACTCGCGCGACGAACGGCTGCCCGACAAAATCGCCGAGGTCACCGAGGGACGCAAACTCGACGTGGCCTTCGACGCCGTGGGCGTGAAAGCGACGTTCGAGCAAGCCCTCGACTGCCTGACCCCCGGCGGCCGGCTGGTCGGCGTCGGGATGAGCGCCGAGGCGCCGACGATCGGACCCACGGCCATGTTCGGGTTGACCCGCAAGCAGGTGCTCGGGCACCTCGGCTACCAGAACGCCGACATCGCCACCCTGGCGAAGTTGGTATCGCTTGGGCGCCTTGACCTCTCGCGCTCGATTAGCGAGATCGTCTCACTCGAAGACGTCGCATCGGGCATCGAGAAGCTGGAGCGTCAGGACGGCGACCCGATCCGGATCCTGGTCAAGCCCTGAGGAAGGCCCGGACCCGGTCCAACACCAGCTCCGGCCGCTGCTCGACGATCCAGTGGCCGACACCGTCGACCAATTCGACCTCGAAATCGCTTGCGCGGTCGGCATATCCGTTCAGAATGTCGGGCGTGATGACCGGATCGCCGGTTCCATGTAGCCAGCGCACCGGCACGCCGACGCGGGTGTCAAACGCGCCGCGCATCCACCGCAGCACCTCTTTGGTCTGAAACGCGCGATACCACCGCGAACCGGCCTCCGCGTGCCCCGGCTGACGCATGCATTCGACATACATGCGGATGTCTTCCTCGGGCACGCCGAATCCGCCGGCGAGGATACGCAGATAACGGCCCTTCGGATCGGCGATGATCCGGGGACCGATGACCGGGAGCACCATCGGGATCTGGTACCAAAACCGCCAGATGTTGCGCAGCGACGAGAGATTGGGCGTCACCCAGGGCGCCGAGGTGTTCACGCCCATGAAGCCGGTCACCTTCGCCGGGTGTCGCAGCATCATGATGAACGCCACCGGTCCGCCCCAGTCGTGCGCGACGATCTTGACCGCGTCGACGTTCAACTGATCGAGCACGCCGGCCAGGTCCTCGGCCATCTCGTCCTTGGTGTAGCTGGACCGGGGCGCCGAGCTCCAGCCGGCCCCGCGCAGGTCGGGGCACAACACGCGGTAGCCGTCGGCGGCCAGCGGTCCGATCAGGTCATGCCACTCCCACCAGTTCTCCGGGAAGCCGTGCACCAGCATCACCGCCGGACCGTCAGCGGGGCCGGCATCGGCGACGTGGATCGTGACACCGGCACCGAGATCGACGTACCTGTGTTCGACACCCTCGAGCGTCGGCATTGCCACCATGCCGACAGACTATGTCAGAAACCGCTCGACATACGGCGCGAAGCGGGTCCGCAGATCGTCCTCGCGCAGCCCGAACATCTCGCACGATGTTTCGACGCTGCCCAGCCGGCCGCGCTGGTGCCCACTCAGATACTCGGCGACCGCGCCGCGCTCCGGTGCGCCGAAGGGTTCGCCGGCCAACGCGTAAACCCTTTCGGCAACCCCGATTTCGTCGGCCATGAAATCGTCGAAGCGGATGTCGATCGAGCGGTCCGGCCCGATGGTGTGGCGATCGCGGACCAGTGCGTTGAGCATCTGCTCGAGGCGCTCGATCCAGGAATTGGCGATCTGTTCGACCGGCACCGGCGTGCGGTGCATGCGCGCGGAGTAGGTGATCATCGCGACCATGGACAGCGCCACTGGCACCGGGTCGCGGTGGGTGAAGACGACGATGCTGCCGGGGAAGACGCGATTCAGCACCGGCACCTGCTCGAGATGCTGGGGCGACTTCAGCAGCCAGCGCCGCCCCCCGCGCAGGAACTGCATCGCCTTGAGCTGGGTCGCCAGGTATTGGTAATGCGGCGTCTGGTCGTGTGCCCGGTAGTAGTCGCGCCAGCGCGGCACCTCGGCGAGTGTCTCGAACAACATCGTGGAAATGTCGTTGGCGAGTAGCTGGATCTCTTCGTGGACGTGGTCCGTGGTCATCTCGTGCATGAGCGGGAAATAAGGCATCACGGTATTGACGACCGTCACCGCGACGTCCATCCGCGCCCGCCGCGGATCCGGTTCGGCGCCAAGCTCGTTCGGCAGCGGGAACGGCTCGTTGCTTTCCCAATAGGGCATGGTGCGGAACGTGGGCGCCGCCGCCAGCAGGTTGTGCAGGTGGGTGGTGCCCGTTCGGGGCAGCCCGGCGATCACCACCGGCGGATGCAGTTCGATGTCGCCGATCTCGGGGTGCCGACGCAGCAGGTCGGTCAGCAGCAACCGGTTCTTGAGCAACTGCAGCAGTTGCCCGTAGAAGTTGACCACCCCGGCGTCGTGCAGGCCGTCAATCTCACGCAGCGCGGCCAGGTAGACGTCGAAGCGTTCGCGGTAGTCGGGCGGCCCGAAATCGCTGAGGCCGGTGTCGGCGCTGGCCTGGGCGTGCAGCGCGTCGGCATCCAACGGGCACTGAGGGGCCATGGCGGCCATCATGTCGAGAATCTGCTGGGCCTCGCCGCTGAATTCCGGCTTGGCCAGGTCATTTAGGCGAACGACGTCGGTCACGGCGACTTATGTTACTTTGAGTTTCGTAATGGTTGTTGATTTTGGCCGACCCCGCGACCCGCGCATCGACGCCGCGGTGCTGCGCGCCACGGTCGAGCTGCTCGCCGAAACCGGCTATCCCGGACTGCTGGTCTCCGCCATCGCCGAGCGCGCCGGCACCAGCAAGCCGGCGATCTACCGGCGCTGGCCGAGCAAGGCGCACCTCGTGCACGAGGCGGTGTTTCCCATCGGCGCCGCGACCGACCTTCCCGACACCGGCTCACTGCCGGAGGATCTGCGCGAAATGGTGCGCCGCGCAATGGTTTTCCTGACGACGCCGGCCGCGAAAGCGGCGCTGCCGGGGTTGGTCGGCGAGATGGCTGCGGACCCGACGCTGCATGCGGCGCTGTTGGAGCGCTTCGCCGGCATCATCGGCGGCGGGCTCGCCGAACTGTTGGAAGGTGCCGCGGCGCGCGGTGAGGTTCGCGCGGACGTGACCGCGGCCGAATTGGCCGAAGCGATGGCCGGCATCACGCTGATCGGCCTGCTCACCCGCCCCGCCGAACTCGACGGCACCTGGGTCGATCGCACCACCACGTTGCTCCTGAAAGGAATCACCGCATGACGCACGAATCGACCGCCGCGTGGAAAGAGTTGCTGGCCACCATCGGCGACCTCGACCGCAACTTTCTGGAGGGCGACCGGGCGGTCTCCGACGACCGCCACATTGCCGACGGCTACCGCATGCTGGCGACGACCCTGGGCGTCGCCTTCGACACGTACCTGTTCCCCGAGCCCGGTCGCCCGCAGTTCGTCGCGGTCAACACGCCATTCCGTCGCGACCGCCGCTGGGGCGGCGACAACACCGATGCGTATTACTTCATCTGCCCGGTCGACCCGAAGCGTCGCTACCGCATCAGCGGCAACAAGGGTGACAGCGTGTACTTCTCGGTGACCGCCTACAACGAGCCATCCCCGGGCGCCTGGTCCGACCGGATCGTCGCGATCGTGCGCGACACCGATCTGGACATCGATGCCGACGGCAACTTCTCCTTCGAATTCCCGCCGACGGCCGACGCCGCCGTGCTGATGACCCGCGACTACCAGGCCGACCCGCGAACGGGCCGCCCGGTGACGTGGAACATCGAGGCGCTCGACGACCCGGACCCGATCCGTCATGGCGACGCCGAAACCGCGGCCCGCCTGCGGGCGGCTGCCGCCTGGATGCGCACGATGGGCGCCATCGTGCCGCTGCCGGTGGGAAACCGCGTCGACGACCATCACGGGCTGGGCCACGAAACTGCCCACACCGCAAACGAATTCGCCGATCCCTATCAGGTCCCCGACGCCAACTTCGGCTGGTCGGCCCGCGACGCTTGCTACGCCTACGGCAGCTTCGTGCTCGACGACGACGAGGCGCTGGTCATCACGCATCGGCCGCCGTCGTGCCGGTTCTGGAATCTGGTGGTGTGGAACCAGTTCATGGCCACCTACGGCGACGAAGACGCCCGCTCCTCGCTCAACAACCACAGTGCGGCGCTCAACAGCGACGGCTCGGTGACCATCGTTCTGTCCCGCGAGATACTTACCCATCCGAATTCACTGACCACGCTTGGGTATCCACTCGGCAACCTGGCGTTCCGCTGGTTCCTCGCCGACACCGTGCCGGCGCGACCGCAGGTAGAGCTGGTAAAAGTGTCGGACGCGCCGACGTCCGTCTCCTAGCTCGCCGAGCGTGAACTGAGGGCGGAAAAATCGCGAAAATCCCGCCCTCAGTTCACGTTCGGCGGACCAGATCGATCGCCCGGCCCAGGGTGTCCAGCTTGGCGTCCAAGCTGTCGCCCGCCGGATACAGCCGCACGGTGGCCACGCCCGCGTCGCGCCACACCTTGAGGCGCGCCCGCACCATCTCTTCCGTCCCAATCAAGGTGGTGGCCAGCACCATCTCGTCGGTCACCAACGCGGCCGCGCCGTCGCGGTCGCCGCGCTGCCAGCGCTCGCGGACCTCGGCGGCGACGTCGGCCCAGCCCTGACGGCTGTAGGCCTGGTTGTAGAAGTTGGTGCTCGACGACCCCATGCCGCCGAGGCTGAACGCCAGGTCTTTCTTGCGGTCGGCGACCATGCCGCTGAGTTCGCCCTCGTCGGCCGCGAAGGCGACCTCGGCGCCCTGACAGATGTCGATGTCGGCGCGGGTGCGCCCGGCGGCCGCCAGTCCCTGGTCGAGGTGGGCGAAGTAGGCGTCGTCGGCGCCCTCCGGGACGAAGCTGGTGCCCAGCCAGCCGTCCGCGATCTGTCCGGTCAACCGCAGCATCGCCGGCGACAAGGTGGCCAGATAAATGGGAATGGGATGCTCGGGCCGGGTGGACAAGCGCATCGGCACCGCTTCCCCGCCCGGGCGCGGAATCTGAATCTCCTTGCCGGAGTACGAGATCTTCCCGCCCTCGAACACCTGCCGGACGAGCTCGACGGTCTCGCGCATGCGGGTCAACGGACGGGCGAAGGACACCCCGTGCAGGCCCTCCATCACCTGAGGTCCGGACGCCCCCAGGCCGAGCAGGAACCGTCCGCCGGACAGGTTGGACAGCGTGATCGCCGTCTGCGCGACGAGTACCGGCGAGCGGGTACCGACCTGAATCACACCCGAGCCGAGCACCATCCGGTCGGTCCGGGCCGCGAGGTAGCCGATGGCCGACGGAGCGTCCGTCCCCCACGCCTCGGCGACCCAGCACACATCCAGGCCCAGTTTTTCGGCCTCGACCACGAAGTCGACCACCCCCGGTTGGGACAGCTCGACCGTCGTGGCGGTCCGCATCAGCGCACCCCGTGTTCGGCCAGCCGTTTGATCGCCGCCAGGGTCTTGTCGATCGCCGCCTCGAACTCGCGCATCCGCACGAAGACGATCTTTTCCTCCTTGTCGGGCATCGAGTCGATGGCGACCGACAAGCCCGAGCGTCCCGGGCCCATCTGCATCCAGAAGCTCAGCGCGGTACCGCCGTCGCGTTGCGCCAGCCGAAAGCGCCACTTCGCCGAGGGGTTCTCGGGGTCGCCTACCGCCCAACAGAATTCACGTGGCTGGTCGCACTCGACGATCTGCGAGGTGGTGCTCCATTGCCCGAACGCGTCGTGCTCGTTATATCCGACGAAGCGGGCGCCGACCCGGGGCCGATCGGCCCCGTCGGTCCACTCGACCCGCTGCAGCTCGTTGGAGAGCGTCGGCATCAGTTCGATGTCGGAGACCAGGCTCCAGACCCGCTCCGGGTCAGCGTCGATCCACGTCGATGCTTCCACTGTTGGGTTGTCCGCGTAGCGGGCGCCGGTCCATTCCACGACGCCTATTGTGCTCCCGTCTACGCCGCGGCAGGTACCCGATCGTCAGGCCTGTCGGCCGTGGACTTCAGCGAGTCCGGGAACGCCAGCCTGACGATCTTGCGGACGACGGTGCCGAACTGGCGCAGCAGCGGACCCTTGTTGTAGGGGATGCCGTAGCGTTCGCAGATCTCTTGCACCTCGGGCGCGATCTCGGCGTACCGGCGCGCCGGCATGTCCGGGAACAGGTGGTGCTCGATCTGGTGCGACAGGTTGCCCGACAGCAGGTGGAAGAGTTTGCCGCCGGTCAGGTTCGCCGAACCGAGGACCTGACGGAAATACCACTGGCCGCGGGACTCGTCCGTGGTCTCCTCGACGGTGAATTCCTGTGTGCCGTCGGGGAAGTGGCCGCAGAAGATGATCATGTACGACCACACGTTGCGCATCAGGTTGGCGGTGAGGTTGCCGGTGAAGACGAAGGGCGCGAACGGCCCGGCCAGCAACGGGAAGGCGACGTAGTCCTTCAGCGCCTGGCGGCGGGTCTTCTTCCAGATCTCCTTGAGGGTGTCCCGCTTGTCGCGGACTGAGATCTCGCCGGCGCGGATCTTCTCGGTCTCCAGCTCGTGCAGCGCCACGCCGTACTGGAACAGCACCATCAGCAGGAAGGCGTAGAGCGGGTTGCCCAAGAAGTACGGCTCCCAGGGCTGGTCTTCGCTCATCCGGAGGATGCCGTAGCCGATGTCGCGGTCCATCCCGACGATGTTGGTGTGGGTGTGATGCATGTAGTTGTGCGAATGCCGCCATTGATCGGCGGGGCACGCGGTGTCCCACTCGAAGGACTGACCGGAGATCGCCGGGTCACGCATCCAGTCGTACTGACCGTGCATGATGTTGTGCCCGATCTCCATGTTGTCCATGATCTTCGACACGCCCAGCATCGCGGTGCCCAGCAGCCACGCCGGGGGCAGGAATAGCAGGGCGCGCCCGCCGACTTCCAGCGCACGTTGGGCCTTGATGACGCGGCGGATGTAGTCGGCGTCCTTTTCGCCGAGGTCCGCCATGATGCGTTCCTTGATGGCGTCCAGTTCGCGACCGAATTCGTCGGCCTGCTCGCGGGTCAGGGTAATCGTGTTGTTAGGCATGGCATTTCCTCCTAAAGTGCGATGTCGACATCGCCGACCGGGACGGACACGCAGATCTGTATGTTTTCGTCGGCGCCGGTCGAGACCGAGCCGGTGGTGAGGTTTCGCACGGTGCCGGCGGTCTTGCGCCGCGTGCAGGTGTGGCAGATGCCCATCCGGCATCCGTTTTGCGGCGTCAGGCCCGCCGATTCGGCCTGCTCAAGCAGCGAACGGCCGTCGTCGGTGACGTCGATTCCGCTGTCCGAGAAGGTGATTCGGCTACCGGATGGGTTCGCGGTGGGTTCAAACACCGGCGGCACGAAGCTTTCGGTGTACACGTTGTCGCAGTGCTGCCGGACGGCCTCGACCAAAGTTGTTGGGCCGCAAACGAACACCGCGTCGGGTGATCGCATCGCGGCGGCCAGGTGCTCCCGCCCAAACGAGCCGACGAGGTCGCCGGCACCCGATCGGGTGTACCCGTGCAGCACCCGCACCCGCTTCAGCTCAGCCAGCTCGTCGCGATAGCAGGCCTCTTGCGGGCTGCGCGCGTAGTGGACGAACGCGACCTCGCCCCGGTGGCCTTCATTGACCAGCGTGCGCAGCATCGCCATGACGGGTGTGATGCCGCTGCCGCCGGAGACGAACAGGATGCGGCGCGGACGCTCGGCGGGCATCACGAAGCCGCCGCCGACGCCGGCCAGTCCGACCACCATGCCGCGCCGGGCCCGCTCGTAGAGGTACGTCGAGACCAGCCCGCCGTCGTGGTGACCGATCGTCAGCTCGAGGTGGGGGCCGCCCTCGGCGTTGGCCGGCGAGTAGCACCGGGTGTGCCGGCGGCCGTCGATGTCGACCGTGAGGTTGACATATTGACCGGCCTGCAGGGAGCGGCCATTGAACGCGGCGTTCGGGGCCAGCGTGAGGGTGACGCTGCGCGGTGTGCTGCGCCGCACGTCGATCACCTTGGCTCGGGCCTCGCCGATCGTCCAGGTCGGCGCCACCAACTCGGTATAGCGGTCGACGCCGTGCGGACCGGTAAGCAGGTCGACTAGGTTGGAACCCAGGACTCGTTGCTTCAAAGTTTGAGTGAACATATGTACACCGTGCGACTAGATACCCCAGCTAGTCAAGGCTTTTTTGCTGGTATGTGGTAGGCTTCACACAGTGAACAGCCGTACTCCTAGCTCACACCCCCGCCGGTCGGGGCGGAGCCGTTCACGCGAAAGCCCGTCGCGCGAGGAGCGCAAAGAGGCCACCCGGCGCGCCATCATCGCCGCCGCGCTCAAGCTGCTGCAGGACCAGAGCTTTTCCAGCCTGAGCCTGCGCGAGGTGACCCGCGAGGTCGGGATCGTCCCCGCGGCGTTCTACCGGCACTTCGAGTCGATGGAGGCCCTCGGGCTGGTGCTGATCGACGAGTCGTTTCGCACCCTGCGCGACACCCTGCGCGGAGCGCGCGCGGGCAAGCTCGACCCCACCCGGGTGATCGAATCCTCCGTCGAGATCCTGGTCGGCAGCGTCGCCGAACGGCGCGAGCACTGGCGCCTCATCGGCCGGGAGCGCTCCAGCGGGCTGTCCGTGCTGCGCTACGCCATCCGCACCGAGATCCGGCTGATCACCTCCGAGCTGGCCACCGACCTGGCCCGCTTCCCGGGGCTCAACGCCTGGAGCACCGAAGACCTCAACGTGCTGGCCACGCTTTTCGTCAATGCCATGATCGCCATCGCCGAGCTGATCGAGGACGCCCAGAGCGCCGAAGCGTTGGAAGAAATCCGGCGAGTGGCGGTCAAGCAGCTGCGGATGATCGCCATCGGCATCGCGAGCTGGCGCAGCAGTCCCTAGCGGCATACGCTCCGCCCATGTACTACCGCGTATCTCTGGCCGCAGCGGCCTTTGTCGCCGGGATCATGGCGGCCGCGGTCAGTCTGGTTTCGGCGCCGGCCCGCGCCGACGGCGCCGACGACTCCTTCCTGCAAGCCCTCGACGGCCGGGGCGTGCAGTACGGCACCATGGACCGGGCGATCGCGGTGGCGCAGAACGACGTGTGCGGTCAACTGGCCGGGAACCCCGCCACATCGATGAGTGATCTGGTGACCGTCGTGGCCAGCGACGCCAACCTGTCGATGGCCGACAGCACCTTCTTCACCGGGTCCGCGATCGCCGCCTACTGCCCGCAGTTCCAGTCCGTCGTCACTGCACCGCCCATACCGGCCGCCGCGCCGACGCCGGTGCCGGACGGGCCGATGAACGTGCCGATTTCCTAAGGCCTTAACGCGGCTGGCGCCACATCGGCCACATGGTGGGGCCGCCGTGCGGTAACACGATCTCGCCGGTCACCTCGAAGCCGAATCGTTGGTAGTAGGGGATGTTTTCGGATTTGCTCGACTCCAGATACGCCGGAGCGTGTTCGGCATCGACGCGGTCGAGGCGCGAGCTCATCAACACCTGTCCGAATCCTTTGCCACGCACCGACGGGTCGCTGCCGATGACGGCCAGATACCAGTGCGGCTCCTCGGGGTGCCAGCGTTTCATCAATTCCTGTATCGCGCGTCCCCGCGCCGAGTGCCGGCCGAACACCCGCAGGAACGTCGGTATCTGCGCCAGCTGCTCCCAGCGCGATTCTTGCCATTCGTTGGGTGGGTCCCACAGTGCCGCCGCGCCGATGTCCGGCCCGTCAGACGCGACCTCGACGGCGCCGCGGGCCAGATGGTGGTGGCGGGTTATCGTCGCGAAGAGCCGGGGTAGCTGCGCCGTACGCGATTTCGCGTCGGGAAGCAGCCAGCTCATCACGGGATCGTCGTAGAAGGCCCGGGCCAGCGTGCGCGACAGCTCGCGTACGTCGCCCTTGTGCGCCGGACGTGCTTGGGGAGCCACCCGGGTCACGTTACTCAGGACGCCCAGGGACCGATGCCACCGATCTTGTCGATGCGAATGCGCGTCAGGAATCCGGGCGGTGCGCCCGCCGGCGGGAACACCTCGGGGTTGGACAAGGTCTGCGCCAGTTCCTTGAGCACCTCCGGGGCTCCGCCCTCGACGATCCGGGCAGTGCCATAGACCGCGAGGTAGGGGCGCATCTCCGGGACGACGTCGCCCACCGCGGCGATCGTGAGGGCCACGCGGGGATCGTTGCGGACGTTGCGAACCTTCTTGTGCTCGCCGAGGTGGGCGGTGACGAGTTCGTCGCCGTCCGGCTCCCCGTCGGGCGCGGACTGCAGTTGGACCCAGACCAGGGACACCTGCGGACTGCCGTCGGGGTTCAGGGTGACCAGCGTGGCGTCGACACCCTTTCCGATGAGATCGCGTGCGGCGTCGTTGAGTTTCATACGTTCTCAGACCCTCCGGTGGCCCGATTCATTCCCAATAGCCGCCCATGAGCTCCGTCGCCCAGGCGGGCTGGCGCACGTGCCCGCGGGGACCGAACTCCTTCATGTAGGGCTTGATATCGATCACCGGCGTGCCGTCAATCGCGTCGAGCCCCCGGACCGTGATCGCGAGTCCATCGACGCCCAACAGGGTGCAGGTGGTGACTCCGAGACGGTTCGGGCGGTTCTTGCCGCGCTGGGCGAAGATGCCCACCTCGGGCCAGTCGGGATTACCCCGGGGGCGGCGCGCGGCGAGCTCGACGTCGTCGGCGCCGACGCGGTGGAACGCGTAGATCACCTCGATGTGGGAGAAGCCGTCCAGGCCCCACAGCGCCGATTCGTCGAACTCATCGGACAGCCGGATCAGCGTCGTCTCGCGGTCCCAGGCGTCGTCGGTCGGTTCCGTGCGGGTGCTGTGCACGGTGCCGATCGGGACGATGGTGATAGCACGCGGGTCCATGCGAGTATTCAAACGTGTGGGATTTCGAAACGGACCCGGAATACCAGGCGAAGCTGGACTGGGTAGAAAAGTTCATGGTCGAGGAACTCGAACCGCTCGACCTGGTCTCGCTTGATCCATACGACAAGACCAACGCCGAGATGATGGCGATCCTGCGGCCCTTGCAGCAGCAGGTGAAGGATCAGGGATTGTGGGCGGCGCACCTGACTCCCGACCTCGGCGGCCAGGGCTTCGGTCAGGTCAAGCTTGCGCTGCTCAACGAGATCCTCGGGCGTTCGCGGTGGGCACCGTCGGTGTTTGGTTGTCAGGCGCCCGATTCGGGAAACGCGGAAATCCTCGCGCTGTTCGGCACCGACGAGCAGAAGGCCCGCTATCTGCAGCCGCTGCTGGACGGCGAGATCACGTCCTGCTACTCGATGACCGAACCGCAGGGCGGCTCCGATCCCGGCATGTTCGTCACGCAGGCGACCCGCGACGGTGACGACTGGGTGATCAACGGGGAGAAGTGGTTTTCGTCCAACGCCAAGCACGCATCGTTTTTCATCGTGATGGCGGTGACCAAGCCCGACGCCCGCACCTACGACAAGATGTCACTGTTCATCGTGCCCGGCGAGACACCGGGCATCGAGATCATCCGCAACGTCGGGGTGGGGGCCGAGTCGGGCAAGCACGGTTCGCACGGATACGTCCGCTACAACGACGTCCGGGTGCCGGCCGATCACGTGCTGGGCGGTGAAGGGTCGGCGTTCATGATCGCGCAGACTCGCCTGGGTGGGGGCCGCATTCACCACGCGATGCGCACAATCGCTCTGGCGCGCAAGGCTTTTGACATGATGTGCGAGCGCGCCGTGTCACGCAGGACCAGGCACGGTCACCTGTCCGATTTCCAGATGACCCAGGAGAAGATCGCCGACAGCTGGATCCAGATCGAGCAGTTCCGGCTGCTGGTGCTGCGCACGGCGTGGCTGATCGACAAACACCACGACTACCAGAAGGTGCGCCGCGACATCGCCGCGGTCAAGGTCGCGATGCCGCAGGTGCTGCACGACGTGGCGCAGCGGGCCTTGCACCTGCACGGCGCGCTCGGCGTCTCCGACGAGATGCCGTTCGTCAAGATGATGGTGGCCGCCGAGTCGCTGGGCATCGCCGACGGTGCGACGGAGTTGCACAAGATGACGGTCGCCCGCCGCACCTTGCGCGAATATCAGCCTGTGACAACGCCTTTCCCGTCACAGCACATTCCCACTCGGCGTGCCGAAGCACAGGCGAGGCTGGCTGAGCGGCTAGAGCATTCGATCGCGGAGTTCTGACTCCGAGCAGCTACGAAACGTAGCGGACAATGCTCTCGGCGACGCACGCCGGCTTGGGCGCACCGTCGATCTCGACGGTGGTCGACACCACCGCCTGCACGGCACCGTCACCGACGTCGTCGACGCTGACCAGCGAGGCAACCGCGCGAACCTTGGAGCCGACGGGTACCGGCGACGGGAAGCGGACCTTGTTGAGGCCGTAGTTGATCGCCAGCTTGATGCCGTTCACGGTGTAGATCTCGTGCTGCAGCCGCGGCAGCAGCGAGAGCGTCATGTAGCCGTGCGCGATGGTTTTCCCGAACGGGCCCTTGGCCGCACGCTCGGGGTCCACGTGGATCCACTGGTGGTCGCCGGTCGCATCGGCGAACAGGTTGACATCTTCCTGGGTGATGGTCACCCAGTCGCTTTGCCCGAGGGTCTCGCCCGTGGCCGCGGCAAGGTCCGCTACTGACTCGAAGGTGCGCATGAGGGGTAAGCATAGAACCCGTGAGGCTGCTGCTGATTGCCGATACCCACGTCCCCAAACGCGCCCGCGACCTGCCCCCACAGGTCTGGGATGAAGTCGCGAGGGCCGATGTCGTCGTGCATGCCGGCGATTGGGTGACCCCCGACCTGCTCGACGAGCTGGAGGCCAGGGCCGCTCGATTGATCGCGTGCTGGGGAAACAACGACGGCGATGTCTTGCGGGAGCGGTTGCCGGAGCGCGCCGACGCGACGCTGGCCGGCGTGCGTTTCACCGTCGTGCACGAGACCGGGGCGGCCGCCGGCCGCGAGGGCCGGATGTCACGGCTGTATCCGGACAGCGACGTCCTGGTGTTCGGGCACAGTCACATCCCCTGGGACACCACGACGGGCACCGGGTTGCGCTTGCTCAATCCGGGTTCGCCCACCGACCGCCGCCGCCAACCGTTCTGCACCTACATGACCGCGAGCGCCGACGGCGGGGTGCTAAGGGACGTCGAGCTGCATCGCGTGCACAAAAGTAGCTGACGGCTAGGCCAGGCACAGCGCGCGCACATATATAGCTCGTAAACAGAGATATATATGCCAGCACTCAAGGAACGCACGGATCTGATCGCCGAAGTGTTCGGCGTCGTGGGCCGGTTTCGCCGGCAACTTCGGCGGTCCGTGCCTCGGGGCTTGGATTCGGCAAGGCTCACCGAAGCGCAGGCGGAGCTGTTGTGGCTCATCGGCCGGCGGCCGGGGATCTCGATCAGCGCCGCGGCCGCCGAACTCGGTCTGGTGCCCAACACCGCGTCGACGCTGGTCTCCAAGCTGGGAGCCAAGGGCCTACTGCTGCGGACGGTTGACCCGACGGACCGCCGCGTTGGCCGACTACGGCTCGTTGGGCCCACCCAGCGGATCGTCGACGCGTCTCGTCGGGCCCGGCGCGCCCTGCTCGCCGACGTGCTCGCCGAACTCGACGGTGACCAAATCGAGTCTCTGACAAAGGGGTTGGAGGTTCTCGACACGATGACCCGACTATTGCAGGAGCGACGATCATGAGTGGATCACTGCCGCCGGCCATCGACTGCCGGAAGCTGACGTACCGCTATGGCAAGTTCACCGCCGTCGATGACCTGACGTTGCAGGTACGTCCCGGCGAGACCATGGGCCTGCTGGGGCCCAACGGCGCAGGAAAGACGACGCTGGTGCGCATGCTCACCACGCTGGCGCCGGTGCAGCAGGGTGAGCTGCGCATCTTCGGAATGGATTCGCACGATCAGACCGTCGATATCCGAAGCAACATCGGCTATGTGCCGCAACAGCTTTCGATAGAGCCATCACTGACCGGCCGGCAGAACGTGGAATGGTTCGCTCGGCTGTACGGGGTGCCCCGCGCCCAGCGCACCGAACGTGCCGATCAAGCACTGGCCGCCATGCAGTTACATGACGTGGCCGACCGGCTGGCCGGGACCTACTCCGGCGGCATGGTGCGCCGCCTGGAGGTGGCCCAGGCACTGGTCAACCGCCCGTCGCTGCTGGTGCTCGACGAACCGACGGTCGGGCTGGATCCGATTGCCCGCGACGGTGTTTGGGCTCAGGTGCGGAAGATGCAGTCCCAGTTCGGCATGACGGTGCTGCTGACCACTCACTACATGGAGGAAGCCGACGCGTTGTGCGACCGGGTCGCGTTGATGCATCGCGGCGAACTGCGGGCCGTGGGCACCCCCGCCAGGCTCAAGGAAGCGGTGGCGCCCGGCGCCACCCTCGAGGACGTGTTCCGGCACTACGCGGCCGCGGACTTGGCGCAAGAGGAAGCCGGGTCGTTCCGCCAAATCCGTTCCAGCAGAAAGGTTGCCAGCCGTGCAAGTTGACCACGCCGCGACGGTCACCCTGGTGCGAGCCCCGCGCGGATGGCACCGGGTCACCGCGACGCTGGATCGCGTCAGCGCGTTCGCGATCGTCGAGCTGCAGAAGCTGCAACACGATCGCACCGAACTGGTCACCCGGATGGTGCAGCCCGCGTTGTGGCTGCTGATCTTCGGCACCACGTTCAGCAAGCTGCACGTGATTCACACCGGATCGGTGTCCTATTTGGCGTTTTTGGCGCCGGGGATCATCGCCCAGTCGGCGCTGTTCATCTCGATCTTCTATGGCATACAGATCATTTGGGATCGAGACGCCGGCATCCTCGCCAAACTGATGGTGACCCCGGCTCCGGCGTCGGCGCTGATCACCGGCAAGGCCTTCGCGGCCGGCGTGCGGTCGGTCGCGCAGGTCGTCGGCGTGATGGCGCTGGCCTATGTGATGCGCGTCGGCCTGACCATCAACCCGCTCCGGATCCTCGGCGCGATGGCCATCGTGATGCTCGGGGCCGCGTTCTTCGCGTGCCTGTCGATGACACTGGCCGGGCTGGTGCGCAGTCGCGATCGTCTGATGGGTATCGGGCAGGCCATCACCATGCCGCTGTTCTTCGCGTCGAATGCGCTGTACCCCGTCGACGTGATGCCCTCCTGGTTGCGCGCGCTGAACACGGTCAACCCGCTCAGCTATGAAGTCAATGCGTTGCGGGCGCTGCTGATTGGCACACCCTTCAATCCGCTCGACATCGTCGTGCTGGTGGCGGCCGCGCTGATCGGCATTGCGACGGCCTCAACGTTGTTGCGCCGCTTGGTGTCTTGACCCTTAGCTTGAATCCCGACGCGATCGCTCCGGCCCGATGGTCGCGACCCGCAGCGCCCGGCTTCGCCGGGCTCGCGATCGCTCCTGACCCGATGGTCGCGACCCGCTGCGCCCGGCTGCGCCGGGCTTGCGATCGCTCCTGACCCGATGGTCGCGACCCGCTGCGCCCGGCTGCGCCGGGCTTGCGATCGCTCCTGACCCGATGGTCGCGACCCGCTGCGCCCGGCTGCGCCGGGCTTGCGATCGCTCCTGACCCGATGGTCGCGACCCGCTGCGCCCGGCTGCGCCGGGCTTGCGATCGCTCCTGACCCGATGGTCGCGACCCGCTGCGCCCGGCTGCGCCGGGCTTGCGATCGCTCCGACTCCTAATCGTTAGCCAACCGCGACATCGAGCTGCGGCCGCGACAGCCGAAGCGAGCTGTCCCCCTGTGTTTCACTCGCCCTGACAGATTCGACCGCATCACGCGGCAGAAAAAGTTGGGATGGGTAGAAGCTATGACGCTGTTCGAGGGGATGCGAAAGTTGCGTGGCGCCACGGCAAAGCTGCCACGCCGGCTGGCTGTCGCGACCATAGGAGCGGGACTGTTGTCCGGTCTTGTCTGTGCCGTCGGTGGCACGGCGACCGCGGGGGCATTCTCCAAGCCGGGTCTTCCGGTGGAATACCTGCAGATTCCGTCGCCGTCGATGGGCCGAGAAATCAAGGTCCAGTTCCAGGGCGGCGGACCGCACGCGGTGTACCTGCTCGACGGCCTGCGCGCCCAGGACGACTACAACGGCTGGGACATCAACACCAACGCCTTCGAGGAGTACTACCAGTCGGGTCTGTCGGTGATCATGCCGGTCGGCGGGCAGTCCAGCTTCTACAGCAACTGGTACCAGCCGTCGTCGGGCAATGGGCAAAACTACACCTACAAGTGGGAAACGTTCTTGACCCAGGAGATGCCGGCCTGGCTGCAGGCCAACAAGCAGGTCTCGCCGACCGGCAACGCGGCGGTGGGCCTGTCCATGTCCGGCGGCTCCGCGCTGATCCTGGCGTCCTACTACCCGCAGCAATTCCCCTACGCCGCATCACTTTCCGGCTTCCTCAACCCGTCCGAGGGCTGGTGGCCGACGCTGATCGGCCTGGCGATGAACGACTCGGGCGGCTACAACGCCAACAGCATGTGGGGCCCGTCGACCGACCCGGCGTGGAAGCGCAACGACCCGATGGTCCAGATTCCGCGACTGGTCGCCAACAACACTCGGATCTGGGTGTACTGCGGTAACGGCGCAGCCAACGACCTCGGCGGCGACAACGTCCCGGCGAAGTTCCTGGAAAGCATGACGTTGCGGACCAACGAGCAGTTCCAGCAGACCTACACGGCTTCGGGTGGGCGCAACGGGGTGTTCAACTTCCCGGCCAACGGCACGCACTCGTGGCCCTACTGGAATGCCCAGCTGATCGCGATGAAGCCGGACATTCAGCAGGTGCTCAACGCCGGCAACAACTCTGCTTAGGCCGAGCGTCCATCAAGCCAGCATCGGCAGCAGCGCAACGGCCAGCGCTGCTGCCGATGCTTCCTTTTGGGGCTGATTTATCAGAATTCCCGGGCGCGGCGATCCTGGTGAAAGTAGGTGTAGCCGGTCGTCAGCGCGCACATGAGCGAGGCGACCACCAGCATCCATGTGCCGTTGACCACCAGGCTGATGCCGCCACCGATCACCGCGCCCACAACGAAGCTGGCGAAAAGCAGAAAGTAGCCGAGCCAGTCCGACGCGGTGCCCCCGGCGATGTGCCGTTCGATGCCCTGGCCCATCTTGACCAGCGTGCCCGTCACATAGCTCAACGGCACCGACACCTCGCCGTCTTCGACGAACGACGTATTCAACGCGCCAATGCCGAAGGCCACCAACATGATTGGCGTGAAATCGAGCTGCAGTTCTGCCCAGCCCTCGTCGATGACATCCAGCACCGTGGCGGCCACCAGGCTGAAGGTGGTCAGCACGGTCGGGCCGTGCGGATGCCCCGACCAGAGTCGCCGCCGGCAGATGGAGGCGACCACCACGCCGGCGACGAAGCACACGATGAGCACGCCCGCCGAGACCGCCAGCCCGGCATCGTTGCTGAAGTACCCGAGCACGGCGCGCTGGGCGTTCCCGGTCATGAAGGTGACGAAGTAGCCCGCGGAGTGCATGTAGGCGGTGGCTCCCAGCACGCCGGCCAACACCGCCAGCACCCACGACAACCGCGATTCACTGTTGAAGATCTCGCCCGGCACTCGGACATGTTTTCATCCGAGGGCCGCGCCCGCTAAACGGCGGTGAGCCGCGCGATGGACCGCAGCGGGATCGGCAGCCAGCCGGGCCGGTGCCGGGCCTCATAACCGGTCTCGTACACGGCCTTGTCGAGTTCGTACGCGGCCAGCAGCAAGGCCGAATCGCGGGGGTCAACCCCCGACGCGGCCGCATACCCGTCGCAGAAGGCGGTGCGGTTGCGTTCCACCCATTCCCGGGCGCGCGCCGCGCGCTGCTTGTCGGGCGCCTGGTCCAGCCCCTTATCGACCAAAGGCCCGTAGGCGGCGTACTCGAAGGAGCGCAGGACGCCGGCCACGTCGCGCAGCGGCGAATCCGGCGCGCGCCGCTCGACCAGCGGCTGGCCCGGCTCACCTTCGAAGTCGATCAGCAGCCAGCTCTCCGGGGTGCGTAGCACCTGGCCCAGATGCAGATCGCCATGCACCCGTTGAACGGTGATCGTCTCGTTGGCCAGCTTCTGAAAGCGCTCCTCGACCGTCGGCACGTACTCGCCCAGTTCAGGAACGATCGCCGCGGTCGACGACAGCCGTGCCAGCACGTTGTCCACCGGAAACGTTGTTTGCGCCGTTCCCAGGCACTCGGCCAGGGTGGCGTGCACGGACGCGACGGCTTCGCCGAGCCGGTAGGACTCGCCGGCGAAGTCGCCGCCGACCTCGTGCGCATACAGGTCGCCCTCGGCGAACAGGTCGCGGAGGCTGGCGGTGGCCATCGCCCAGCCTTCGGCGGCATTGGCCGCAAACTCGGTCACCATGCCCAGCGGGCAGACCTTGTCGGCGTCGGCGGCCGCTATCTCGTAGGTGCCGAATAGCCGGGCCACGTGCGGGTTGCCGGCCCGCGCGAGCACCCGGTTCAGTTCGATGTCGGGATTGATGCCCTCGCTGACCCGGCGGAACACCTTGAAGATGGCGCGCCGATCGAAGATCACGCTGGTGTTGGACTGCTCGGCGTCAGAAACATGCGGCTCGGATTCCAGGGGCAGTTCGACATCGGGCTCCTTGCCGAACACCACTTCGATATCCGAGACCTCTGACCCCGTCCGCACGGCCGAAGTGTCCATCAACGACAGCAGAAACTGCGGCGCGTCCGGGGCATACAGCGCGTCGAAGCCGGTGTGGTCGCCGGCGGCGCCGATGGTGGCCACGGTGCTGTACTCCGAGACCGGCGCGGAATCCCAGCCGACGATCACCTGGTAGCGCTCCGCCGAGCCGTCGGTGTACTCGGCGTCGACGAGCACCAGGTCGAGGTCGTCGCGCAGCGGGACCACGACGGCCGGCTCGGCGGCGGACAGTTCGCGGTTGCGCCCCGCGTACCAACGTTGTTGCGGCAGCCACTCAGACCAGGGCAGCTTGGCTGGGTGCTCGGCCGGGGAAGTCATGCGTTGTTCTCCTCGGATGGGATCAGCTGAAACCAGTAGAACCCGTGCCCGGGCAGCGTCAGCAGATAGGGCAGGTGTCCGATGCGTGGGAACTCAACCTGTCCGGTCAGCTCGACCGGCGTGCTGCCGTTCCAATGCTGCAGGTTCAGCTCGATGGGCTGCGGGAACCGCGACAGGTTGTTGATGCACAGCACAGTGTCACCCATGACGTCACCCCCGGAGCCGCTGGAGCCACCGGAGCCGGCACTGTCGGCCGCCTGGCGCACAAACGCCAGCACCGACGGGTTCGACCCGCCCAGCTCTTCGAAGGTGCCGACCGCGAAGGCCTCGTGCCGGCGGCGCACCGCAAGCATGGTGCGGGTCCAGTTGAGCAGCGAGGTCGAGGTGTCGCGTTGCGCTTCGACGTTGACGGCCTGATAGCCATAGACGGGGTCCTGGCTGGGCGGCAGGTACAGCCGGCCCGGGTTGGCGGTGGAGAATCCGGCGTTGCGGTCGGGCGTCCACTGCATCGGCGTGCGGACCCCGTCGCGGTCGCCGAGCCAGATCACGTCGCCCATCCCGATCTCGTCGCCGTAATACAGGACCGGAGAGCCGGGCAGCGACAGCAGCAGCGCGTTGAACAACCGCATCTGGTTGAAGTCGTTGTCCAGCAGTGGCGCCAGTCGGCGACGGATCCCGACGTTGGCCTTCATCCGCGGATCCTTGGCGTACTCGGCGTACATGTAGTCGCGTTCCTCGTCGGTGACCATTTCCAGCGTCAACTCGTCGTGGTTGCGCAGAAAGATCCCCCACTGGGCCAGGTCCGGGATGTCGGGCGTCTGCGCCATGATCTCCGAGATCGGAAACCGCGATTCGCGCCGGACCGCCATGAAGATGCGCGGCATCAGCGGAAAGTGGAAAGCCATGTGGCATTCGTCGCCGCCGGTGCTGGCGTCGCCGAAGTATTCGACGACATCGGCGGGCCACTGATTGGCCTCGGCCAGCAGCACCCGGCCCGGGTACTCGTCGTCGACGACTTTGCGGACGCGCTTGAGGAACGCGTGCGTCTCGGGCAGGTTTTCGCAGTTGGTGCCCTCGCGTTCGAACAAATACGGCACCGCGTCCAGCCGGAACCCGTCGATGCCGAGGTCGAGCCAGAACCGCAGGACGTCGATCATCGCCTCTTGCACGGCCGGGTTGTCGTAGTTCAGGTCCGGCTGGTGGGAGAAGAACCGGTGCCAGTAGAACTGCTTGCGCACCGGGTCGAACGTCCAGTTCGACTCCTCGGTGTCGATGAAGATGATGCGGGCGTCGGTGTACTTGTCGCTGGTGTCGCTCCACACGTAGTAGTCGCCGTAGGGGCCGTCGGGGTCGTGGCGCGACTCCTGGAACCACGGGTGGGAATCCGACGTGTGGTTCATCACCAGGTCGGTGATGACGCGGATCCCCCGCCGGTGCGCGGCGTCCAGCAGCTTGACGAAATCGTCGACCGTGCCGAATTCGGGCAGCACCTTGTAGAAGTCCCGGATGTCGTAACCGCCGTCGCGCAGCGGCGAATCGTAGAACGGGGGCAGCCAAATGCAGTCGATCCCAAGCCACTGCAGGTAGTCCAGGCGATCGAGCAGGCCGCGCAGGTCGCCCGAACCGTCCGCGTTGGCGTCGCTGAACGCGCGGACCAGCACCTCGTAGAACACCGCGTGTTTGAACCAGGTCGGGTCGGCGGGCAGCGCGGCGGCGTTGTCGAAATCCTCGGCATCCGGGTGCTCGACCACACCTCCTTCGACGTGACTGCCCCCGGCCGGATCGGGATGGTGTTCGACAGCGTTTTTTCCGTCGTTCATCAAGACCACGATGCCACGGGTACCCGAGGCGGGACACCTGGAATCACGCTCGCCGACGATCGGCAAATCGGCTCCGGCGGAAGCGAAATTGCCGACGCCGTCCCGATATTGGGCGATATTAGGTAGCTGTCAGGCCGGCGGCCCGTCGGCCAACGTGATATTCACCGTGCGGACATTGCCCGACGCGCTGCGGTACGTGACCGCGATGTTGTCGCCGGGGTGATGCGGGACGAGCACATCCGCCATCGCGGTCGCCGAGGTGATCGCGGTGTTGTCGACCCGGGTGATGACGTCGCCGGGCGAGAGCCCGGCCTCCGACGCCGGTCCGGTTCCGACCACGCGTTCGACCCGCGCACCATTGCCGTTGTTGTCCACCACGCCCAGACCCAAGAAGGCCGTCGGGCCGACGTGCACGGTGCCGCCGCCGCCCCCGCCCCGGATCGCCGCGGCCACGCCCATCGCGTGTCCGATCGGGATGGCGAAGCCCGCCCCGCCCGACATCTTGAAGTTGTCGGTCGCGGCGGTGGTCATCCCGATCACCTGTCCGGCGCTATTGACGATCGGGCCGCCCGAGTCGCCGGGCTTGATCGGCGCGTCGACCTGGATCAACCCGTTCAGCGATTCCTCGGCGCCGGTCAGCGAGTCCGACGCGTGCACGCTTTGATTGACGGCGACCACCTTGCCAGGCAGCACGCTGGGCATGCCGCCCTGCCCGCCGGTGTTGCCCAGCGCGACGATCGGCTCTCCGACCGTGGCCCCGCCACCGATCGCGGCGGCGGGCAGGCCGCCCCCGCCGCGCAGCTGCAGCACCGCGACGTCCTGCACCCGGTCGTAACCGATCACGTCGACGGCGTAGGTCTGGCCGTTCGCGTTGGAGAACACGCTGATGTCGGTGGCGCCCGAAATCACGTGGTTGTTCGTCAGCACCACCCCGGCCGGATCGATGATCATGCCGGTTCCGGCGCCCACCGCGTTGTTGAATCCGAACCTGGTGTTGATGTTGACGACCTGCGGCGCAACCATCGCGGCGGGGTCGAGCTTGGGCGCGGGCCGCTCGCTGAACCCGTTCAGGGCAGGTGCGGCAGACGCCGGCGCGGTGGGCAGTCCCAAGGCCAGTCCCAACCCGACCACGGCCAGCACGCTGACCAACCATGACCACCAGGGCGAGCGGTGGTGCCATTTGCTCATCGCGTTTCCTCCTGCGTCGGGGTGGGGGATCAGCATCACCGTAAACCACGCTGCTCACCAACCTAACGTGCCGCTCTCAAGGTGGCTTCTAAGCTGACCGGGTGGGCGAATTCGACCCGCGGGCCAGCTTTGGCCGGTCCCCGGTGGCGCGGCTGGCCACGGTGACGCCCGACGGCGTGCCGCATTTGGTGCCGGTGGTGTTCGCGGTCGACGCCGATATTGCGTACACGGCCGTCGACGCGAAGCCAAAGACGACGCAGAAGCTGCGCCGCCTGGCCAACATCGAGAACAATCCGCAGGCCAGCCTGTTGGTTGACCACTACAGCGACGACTGGACGCAGCTGTGGTGGGTGCGGGCCGACGGTGTCGCCACGATTCATCACGACGGCGAGCAGATGCAGGCGGGATACCGGCTGCTGCGCGCCAAATATCCCCAGTACCAATCGGTTCCGTTGGACGGTCCGGTGATCGCGGTCGCCGTGCGGCGCTGGTCGAGCTGGCACGCCTGATCCCGACGCTCCGCGACCCTTGTGTTGGGCCCCAGTTGGGAGAAAAGTTGCTTACGGGTGTGGCCTAGAACACATCAGCACCCACCCGCCGAGCGAACACCGGAGGTATGTCATGGCCGACAGAGCGAATGGTTCCCAGGGCGCGGCAGCCGCACCCACCGCGGACGGTCCGAGCGCCGTTCGCAATGTGGTCTTGGTCGGGCCGTCGGGCGGCGGCAAGACCACCCTCGTCGAGGCGCTGTTGGTCGCGGGCGGGGTGCTCAACCGGCAGGGCTCGGTGGTGGAGGGCACCACGGTCTGCGACTTCGAGGAGGCGGAGATCCGCCAACAGCGGTCGGTCGGGGTTGCCGTGGCCTCCCTGTCGCACGACGGGATCAAGGTCAACCTCATCGACACGCCCGGATACGCCGATTTCGTGGGCGAGTTGCGGGCCGGGTTGCGGGCCGCCGATTGCGCGCTGTTCGTCATCGCGGCGAACGAGGGCGTCGACGAGCCGACCAAGTCGCTGTGGCAGGAATGCAGCCAGGTCGGCATGCCCCGCGCGGTGGTGATCACCAAGCTCGACCACGCCAGGGCGAACTACCAAGAGGCGTTAGCCGCGGCGCAAAACGCGTTCGGCGACAAGGTTTTACCGCTCTACCTGCCGACCGGCATGCCGTCGTGCACGGGCCTGATCGGATTGCTCTCACAGACTTACTACAAGTACGACGGCGGTAAGCGCACCACCCAGCCGCCGGACCCGTCGGACGCGGACCGCATCGAGGAGGCCCGGGGCACCCTGATCGAGGGCATCATCGAGGAGTCCGAGGACGAATCCCTGATGGAGCGTTACCTGGGCGGCGAAAAGATCGACGAGTCGGTGCTGGTCGAGGACTTGGAGCGCGCCGTCGCGCGGGGCTCCTTCTTCCCGGTGATCCCGGTGTGCAGCGGTACCGGTGTCGGCACGCTCGAGCTGCTGGAGATCGCGACCCGCGGCTTCCCGTCCCCGCTGGAACACCCGCTACCCGAGGTCTTCACCCCGCAGGGCGCCGCCCACGCCACGCTGGCCTGCGACGCGGGCGGACCGCTGCTGGCCGAGGTGGTCAAGACGACGTCGGACCCCTACGTCGGCAGGGTCAGCCTGGTCCGGGTGTTCTCCGGGACCATCAAGCCCGACGCGACGGTTCACGTGTCGGGCCATTTTTCGTCCTTCTTCGGGGGAACCGACGGCGACGGCAGCCTGAGCGCGCACCCCGACCACGACGAAGACGAACGGATCGGCGTGCTGTCGTTTCCGCTGGGCAAACAGCAGCGGCCGGCGTCGGCCGTGGTGGCGGGCGACATCTGCGCGATCGGCAAGCTGGGTCGCGCCGAAACCGGCGACACGCTGTCGGACAAGGCTCATCCGCTGGTGCTCAGGCCCTGGACCATGCCGGAGCCGCTGTTGCCCATCGCCATTGCGGCGCACGCCAAGGCCGATGAAGACAAGCTGTCGGTCGGCCTGGGCCGGTTGGCCGCCGAGGACCCGACGTTGCGCATCGAGCAGAACCAGGAAACACACCAGATCGTGCTGTGGTGCATGGGCGAGGCCCACGCCGGCGTCGTCCTCGACGCGCTGGCCAGTCGGTACGGCGTCACCGTGGACACGATCGAATTGCGGGTGCCGCTGCGAGAAACCATCAGCGGCAAGGCGAAAGGCCACGGCCGCCACATCAAGCAGTCCGGCGGGCACGGGCAGTACGCGGTGTGTGACATCGAGGTGGAGCCGCTACCCGAGGGCTCGGGGTTCGAGTTCGTCGACAAGGTGGTGGGCGGCGCGGTACCGCGGAACTTCATCCCGAGCGTGGAGAAGGGGGTCCGTGCGCAGATGGAGAAGGGGGTCCTCGCGGGGTACCCGGTCGTCGACATCCGGGTCACGCTGTTCGACGGCAAGGCGCACAGCGTCGACTCTTCGGACTTCGCCTTCCAGATGGCCGGCGGGCTGGCGTTGCGGGAGGCGGCGGCCGCGACCAAGGTGACGTTGCTCGAGCCGATCGACGAGATCTCGGTGTTGGTACCCGACGATTTCGTCGGCGCGGTAATGGGCGACCTGTCCAGCCGTCGGGGCCGGGTGCTGGGCACCGACACCGCGGGCCACGAGCGTACGGTCGTGAAAGCCGAAGTCCCGCAGGTGGAATTGACGCGCTACGCCATCGACCTGCGCTCGCTGGCGCACGGGGCGGCATCGTTCACCCGGTCGTTCGTCCGCTATGAACCGATGCCGGAATCCGCGGCCGCCAAAGTGAAAGCCGACGTCACCTAGAGTCCTGCGTTGTGCCTTCGATTTCTACGGTCAACGGGCTGCCCGCCCATATCCTGCTGAACCATTTCGTCGTCGTCCTGGGGCCACTGACCGCGATCCTGGCGATCCTTTGCGCGCTGTGGCCCGCGGCGCGGCGCCGGCTGATCTGGCTGGTGCTGGTGCTGTCGGTGGGCACGCTGATCCTGACCCCGTTGACCACCGACTCGGGTGGGTGGCTGATGGGGAAGGTCGGCGCGTCGCCCCCGGTGCGGGCGCACGCCGAACT
Source organism: Mycobacterium conspicuum (assembly GCF_010730195.1). Lineage (NCBI taxonomy): Bacteria > Bacillati > Actinomycetota > Actinomycetes > Mycobacteriales > Mycobacteriaceae > Mycobacterium > Mycobacterium conspicuum. The sequence continues at coordinate 6,083,217 of NZ_AP022613.1, read as the reverse complement.
GGGCGACACCCTGATCTACATGGTGGCCGCGCTGACGGCGACCGTCGTTGTGTTGACCGTCGTCCACGTTCGCCAGGCCCGCGGACGGACGGTGCGAGCCGGCCTGCACGCGGTGGTCGGGGTGCTGGTCGTCGCCGCCGCCGTGGCCACGCTGGTGCAGACCTACCGCGTCGGCGAGTCGGGTGCGCGCGCGGCGTGGGGAACCGTCGCCTCCCCGTAGAGCGTGTGCGTGGTTAGTTCCCGGATCACGCGCCGCCGAACTGTTCGGCAACCGCGCGGCGGTCCAGCGAGCCTTTCGCGGTGTGCGGCAGGGCGCTCGCCTCGCGGAAGCTGGCCGGCACCTCGAAGGACGCCAGTCGCTCCCGGCAGAACTCGGCGAGCTGCGCCGGCGCCGCGGATCCACGCGGCACGATCACCGCGGCCACGGCCTCCCCGTAGAGCTTGTCCGGCACACCGAACACGGCGGCCTCCAGCACGTCGGGATGGCTGGCCAGCACGCCTTCCACCCGCTCGGGTGAGATCTTTTCGCCGCCCCGGTTGATGAGTTCCTTGATCCTGCCGCGGATGATCAGGTCGCCCGCCGCGGACAGCGATCCCAGATCACCGGTGCGCAACCATCCCTCGGTGAAGTTGGCCGCGGTGATCGCGGGGTCGCCGAGGTAGCCACGCACCACCGTGGGCCCGTGCAGCCAGACCTCGCCGACGCCGCCCTGGGGCAGCGGCTGTCCGTCGGCGCCGACGATGCGGATCTCGGGCCCCGTCGACCGGCCCACCAAACCTGCTGTCGCGGCGGGGTTTTCGTCGCTGTCGATGCTGGTGGTGCTGACCTGGTGGGTGGCTTCGGTCATGCCGAAGGCGCACACCACGGGCGCGGAGAACACCTCGTGCAACGCTTGCGCGGTCTCGGGGGTGAGCGGCGCGGAGCAACTGCGGATGAACCGCAGCGCGGCCGGGCGCCGTTGCGCCGCGTCGGTCTTGTTGCGCTCCAACAGGATCTGGTGGATCGTCGGCACCGCCGTGTACCAGGTGGCGCCGACGGCGTCGATGTCGTCCCAGAACGTGTGCGCCGAGAACCGGCCGCGGGCGGGCAGCAACACCGCACCCCCGGACGCCAGGGTCGACAGCAACGCGGCGATCAGCCCGTGCCCGTGGTAGAGCGGCATCACCGCGACGGTCGCGTCGTGCGGCCCGAGCCCATACTCGGCGATGATCGCCCGCACCGAGGCGGCGATGTTGGCCCGCGTCCAGGGCACCATTTTCGGCAAACCCGTTGTCCCGCCGGTGAACATGATCATCGCGTCGTCCTCCCGCAGCCCTTCGGGAGCGGAGTCCGCCGGGTGGGCTGGCGTGGCCGGGCCCAGCCGCACCGACGGCTGCTCGCCGACGGACACCGCGATCGGCCAGTGCGGCACCGGCGATCCCTCCGCGTCGCCATCGCCGTCGACGAGCATCACCCGCGCGCCGGCCGCTTGGCTGCGGGCGCACTGATCGCCCGCCGGCAGGGCCGGGTCCAACGGAACCACGATCAGGTCCGCCCGAGACGCCGCCAACAGGCCGACAACGAACTCGGCGTTGCTGGCCGCGCGCAACGCCACGCGATCGCCCGCCCGCAGGCCGCCTCGCGTCAGCTGGCCGGCGAGGTCGTCGACGAGGCGGACTAAATCGCCGTAGCCGAGCCGAACGTGATCGGCCGTGACGAGGAGGGCCGGCGCGGCCGGCCGCCCGGTCGCGGCGGCCTCGACCAGATCGGCGATGCGGGGGCTGGAGGATTCGGTGCTCATGCTTTGACCATGCCGGGCGACCCCGTGCCGCGTCCAATATCGATCCCCGATGAGTTGATAGACGCCGTGAATCGCCGGATAGCCGGCCGGTCTTGGACACTGACGGGTCACGCGGACCACAGTGATTACTGAGCAGACACGCAAAGGAGTCGCGACATGACCACGACCCGTTCGACCGATGGCTTCCATCTCGTGGTGGACGCCCTCAAGGCCAACGACGTCGACACCATCTACGGGATCGTCGGCATCCCGATCACCGACCTCGCTCGCGTCGCGCAGGCGTCCGGGATCCGCTACATAGGCTTCCGGCAGGAGGCCTCCGCCGGCAACGCGGCCGCCGCCGCCGGCTACCTGACCAAGCGGCCGGGCGTCTGCCTGACGACCTCCGGCCCCGGCTTTCTCAACGGCCTGCCCGCGTTGGCCAACGCCACCACCAACTGCTTTCCGATGATCCAGATCTCCGGATCGAGCAATCGGGCGATCGTGGACTTGCAGCGGGGCGACTACCAAGACCTCGACCAGCTCAACGCCGCAAGGCCTTTCGCGAAGGCGGCGTACCGGATCGGCCGGGTGGAGGACATCGGGCGCGGCGTCGCGCGCGCGATCCGCACCGCGGCCGCCGGCCGACCGGGCGGTGTGTATCTCGACATCCCCGGCGACGTGCTGGGGCAGTCCATCGACGCCGCGGCCGCCGCGGACACGATCTGGCGCGTCGTCGACCCGGCCCCGAGGCAGCTGCCCGCAACCGAGGCCGTCGATCGCGCGCTCGGTGTGCTGGGCCACGCTGAGCGACCGCTGATCGTGCTCGGCAAGGGCGCGGCGTACGCGCAGGCCGACAACGTGATTCGAGAGTTTGTGGAGCGCACCGGGATTCCGTTCCTGCCGATGTCGATGGCCAAGGGGCTGCTGCCGGACTCGCACCCCCAGTCGGTGGCGGCCGCGCGTTCGCTGGCGATCGCGCGCGCGGACGCGGTCCTGCTGGTCGGCGCCCGGCTGAACTGGCTGCTCGGCCACGGGGAATCACCGCAATGGTCGGCCTCAACGACCGAAGGGGTGAAGTTCATCCAAGTCGACATCGCCGCAGCGGAATTCGACAGCAACCGGCCGATCGCGGCCCCGCTGGCCGGTGACATCGGCTCGGTGATGTCCGCGCTACTCGACGCCGTGTCGGCGCATCCGCTGGCCGTCCCCGAAAAGTGGGCGGAGGAACTGGCCGAGCGCAAGGCCACCAACGAGGCCAAGATGCGCCGGCAGCTGGCCGATGATCCACACCCGATGCGGTTCTACAACGCGTTGGCCGCCATTCGCGGTGTCCTGCAGTCGAATCCAGATGTCTATGTCGTCAACGAGGGAGCCAATGCCCTGGACCTGGCGCGCAATGTCATCGATATGGAAGTGCCGCGGCACCGGCTCGACACCGGAACCTGGGGCGTCATGGGTATCGGCATGGGCTACGCCATCGCCGCGGCCGTCGAGACCGGCATGCCGGTGGTCGCGATCGAGGGCGACAGCGCATTTGGCTTCAGCGGCATGGAAATCGAGACCATCTGCCGCTACCGGCTGCCAATCACCGTTGTCATCCTCAACAACGGCGGCGTGTACCGCGGTGACGAGGCCACGACGGCCGGTGACCCCGCGCCCACCGTGCTCAATGCCCGCGCTCGTCACGAATTGATCGCGGAAGCGTTCGGCGGCAAGGGGTATCACGTCGCTACGCCCTCCGAGCTACACGCCGCGCTGACCGCGGCGATCGCGTCGAAGGGACCGTCGATCGTCGACTGCGAACTGGATCCGGCCGCCGGCGTGGAAAGCGGCCACCTGGCCAGCCGCAACCCGGTCAGCGCCGTCGGGTGATTTCCGCGAGCTGGTCGTCGAAAAACTCGTGCAGCGCCAGCCCTTTCGCGCTCGCGGTCAGCGCGCGCGCCACCGGGGATCCCGGCCCTGCGGAGTTAGTGGCCAACGCAACCTGGGCGGTCAGCTTCGGGTCGGACAGCTCGACCGCTCGGAGATCCCCGCCCATCGGATTGGTCCACAGCCAGGTGTGCGGAACGATGCACGCCCAATCACCGGTTGCGGCTTGCGCGAATAGCGATGCGACCGAGTCGGTTTCGACCTGGGGTGTCACCGCTATGGAGTGGTCGGCGAACGCCCGATCGATCATCTGGCGATCGCGCATACCGGGGGTGAGCAGCGCCAGCGGCAGCTGCGCGGCGTCCGGCCAGGCCAGGCTGGATGCGCCGGCGGGCAGCATATCCGCCGGCGCCAGCAGCACGTAGTGCTCGTCATACAGCGGGACCAGGTCGACCTCGTCCGCCCCGTCGGGGGCGACGTGCACGATCACCGCGTCGAGTTCGAAGTCGGCCATCCGCCGGTACAGTTCGGTGGCCGCGAGCCGGGAACGGATCTGCACCTTGACCAACGGGTGCGCCGAGCAGAACGCGGACAGCACCAGCGACGCGGTGGTCGAGGCGGTGGGAACGGTGCCGAGCCGAAGGGTGCCGGTGACGCCGGACCGCACCGCATCCACCTCGGCCTTGAACGCATCGTGTTCGGCCAGAATCCGCTTGGCCCACACGACCAAGCGCTCGCCCTCCGGCGTGAGGCCCTCGAAGCTGTGTCCGCGGTTGATCAGCGTGACGTTGAGCTCCCGCTCCAGCTTGGCGATCGCGGCCGACAGCGCGGGCTGCGAGACGTAGCACTTCTCGGCCGCGCGCGCGAAGTGCCGCTCCTGGGCGACCGCGACGAAATATTCCAGCTGGCGGAAGAGCACAAACCAGTGTCGCAGACCCCGGAAACAGCCACCCGCGTCTCGCCTGCCGGACGCACCAGCCCCGCACGGCGCGAGATGGACTGATGCCCAGCGAATCCCGAGCTGCGTCATTGCGGGGCGGGAAAACGCGGATCGGCACCCCTTCCGAAATCGAACGGTGACCAGCCTGTTACCGAGCTGGTCGGTGACCGTGTCATAGTTTGCTGAAAACCGTCATGGGTGGACCGCAATTACAATACGGTGGTGTGATCGCGCCGTCTCGAAGGGTTAACGCTATGCGCCGCGCTGCTCGTTATCTAGTCGTCATCGGCGTAATGGCCGTGATGACGGTGGCGGGTTCGCTCAGCCTCAGCCAACTCAGCCAGGCTGCGGTCCCGTTGCCGCAGCCGGTTCCCGCCATCGCCTCCGTTTTGCCGAGTGACGGCGCGGTGGTGGGTGTCGCGCACCCCGTCGTGGTGACGTTCACCGCGCCGGTCACCGATCGCGGCGCCGTCGAGCGGTCCATCCACGTCAGCTCGCCCAGCAACACAACCGGACACTTCGAGTGGGTTGAGAACAACGTCGTGCAGTGGGTTCCTGCCCACTACTGGCCCGCCCACACCCACGTGTCGGTGGGTGTGCAGGCGCTGACGACGGGCTTCGACACCGGTGATGCACTGCTCGGCGTCGCCAGCCTGTCCGCGCATACCTTCACGGTCAGCCGGAACGGCGAGGTCCTGCGCACCATGCCGGCGTCCATGGGCAAGCCCTCACGCCCGACGCCGATCGGCAACTTCACCGCCTTGGAGAAGGAACGGTCCGTCGTGATGGACTCGCGGACCATCGGCATCCCGCTGAGTTCACCGGAGGGCTACAAGATCACCGCGCAGTACGCGGTCCGGGTCACCTGGAGCGGCGTCTACGTGCACTCCGCCCCATGGTCGGTGGACTCGCAGGGCTACGCCAACGTCAGCCACGGCTGCATCAACCTGAGCCCGGACAACGCCGCGTGGTACTTCAACAACGTGAGCGTCGGCGACCCCATCGAAGTCGTCGCCTGACGAAAAGCACTGCGGCCCAACGCAGATGGGCCTAGCTGGCGAGCCCCTTCTTGATCGCGGCATCCTGCTTGCCGGCGATTTCTTTGGCGATGTCCGCGTCGATCGGGTCGCCGGGCGCGCTGTCGAACTCCAGGTTCACCAGCGCCTTGCCCTCGGTGAACAACAGCACCGTGACGGCCTGAGAATTGTCCGGTGAGGCGCCCGAGATCATTGCGCCGTTGGAGCCGACGTCGACGGGCTGCCAATCGCCGCTGACCTTGCCCGCGTAATTCGTTTTGGTGTTGTCGAGTCCGGCCGCCGCCGCCGCGGGATCGGCGACGATCAGGATGGTGTCGCCGATGCGGCGGCTGTTGTCGGGGTTGGCGAACAGCTGCGCCACACCGGTCGCGCCGTTGGGATTGACCACGGGCGGTTGGGGGGCGCTCAGGTCTCCGCCGATGTCGGTGGGCTTGATCAACAGCGAGGTGTAATCGGTGGGTTGGGCCGACGTCGTTGTTCCCGAGGCGGTCGATGAGGGCGCCGCGGTGGCCGAGGTCGCCCTCGACGACGTGGACGACGGTGCCGCGGTTTTGTTTCCGGTGCTGCAGGCGCTACCGGTGGCGCCGACCGCGAGGGCGGCCGCAATGCAGCAGACGGGGATCCGGGCGAGCTTCATGGCACTCCTTCCGACCCCCGCGGCGCTTGAGGCTACTGCGAAATGCGGTCCCGAACAAGGCGTCATTTGGCGGCCTATGCTGGCGCCGGGAGGGCTAGGTTCGACGAGGGCAAGGAGCAGGAGATGACGGCTGCCCGTCTTTCTCAAGCGCGTGCCGTGCGGTTCGACCGTTACGGGGGCCGTGAGGTGTTGTATGTGGCGGACATCGAGATGCCGTCGCCGGGGCCGGGCGAGGTCGTGGTCGAGGTCCGCGCGGCAGGGATCAACCCCGGTGAGGCCGGCATCCGCGTCGGTGCGATGCATGAGATGTTTCCGGCCACCTTTCCGTCCGGTGAGGGCAGCGACCTTGCCGGTGTGGTGACCGCGGTGGGTGCCGACGTCACCGAGTTCTCGGTCGGCGACGAGGTCTTGGGGTTCAGCTTTCGCCGATCCAGCCATGCCACCCACACCGCCGTGCCGGTGGACCAACTGATCCGCAAGCCTCCCCAATTGCGTTGGGAAGTAGCCGGTGCGCTGTACGTGGTCGGCGCGACGGCCTATGCCGCCGTGCGGGCGGTCGCGCCGCAACCCGGTGAGACCGTGGCCGTTTCGGCGGCCGCCGGCGGAGTCGGCAGCCTCGTCGTGCAGCTGTTGGTTCTGCGCAAGTCACGTGTGCTTGGCATCGCGGGCCCGGGCAACGCCGACTGGCTGCGCGCCCACAATGTCATCCCGATCGCCTACGGAGACGGGTTGGCCGATCGGCTGCGGGAGGCGGCGCCCGACGGAATCGATGCGTTCATCGACTTGTTCGGCCCCGACTACGTCCAGCTCGCCGTCGACCTCGGCGTGCAGCCGCAGCGCATCGACACCATCATCTCGTTTCAGAAGGCCGGCGAGGTCGGCGCCAAGACCGAGGGCAGTGTGGACGCGTCCACCCGGGAAGTGCTGAACGAAATGACCGACCTGATCGTCAGCGGCGCCATTGACTTCGAGATCGCCGCGACCTACCCGCTGGACCGGGTCGCCGACGCGTTCGAAGAACTCGAGAAGCGACACACGCGCGGCAAAATCGTTCTGCTGCCCAACAATTCAGAATGAGCCGGCCGGTGCGGCCACCGCGACCTCGACGATCTTGATCACCACGAACACGACGGCCAACACCAGGTAACCGCGCAACGCCAGCAGTCCGGCCCGGCGGACCGGCGACATGACCGGCCGGTCCAGGCTGGCCAGGTTCGGGGTCTGCCAGTTCGCCCGGTCCTGTCGAAGAACGGCACGCCGTTCGGCGCGGGTGAGGGACGCCGTGTTCTCGATCTCGTCGACTTCCTCGGGATCGAGGCCACCACCAAACGCTTGCGAGATGATCTCCGCCTTCCGGCGATCACTTGACCGACGACCGGCGACAATCGTGACCGCGCCGCCCACGATGCCGATCACCGCACCCGCCGCGAGCCCGACCTCGATGGTGGCGGTGGGCAAGTCCTTGAAGAAGGTGGTAGCCGTCAATGCCAACGACAACAGCACCAGCGACCAGACGATGGTCCACGCAAGGATGTTCTGCCGCACCGTATTTACCCATGGGCCCAACAACGCGCGGTCGTTGCACAGCAGAACGAGAAACACGGTGGCCGAGGGCAGCAAGACACCGGCGAGCGCCTGCACGCCCTGAGTCACCAGGCCCAGGACGGGGTCGGGGCTGAACGCCACCGCCGCCGAGACGGTGAGCAGCAACGCGTATCCGCCGTAGAACAACGGGGCCTGGCTGATCTTCCAGTGCAGCGAGTGGCGCTTGCCCAGCGCGTCGCCGACGGCGTAGGTGGTCGCCAGCCCGATGGCGTTGGCCCCGATCAGCGATGCGTCCAGCAAGATGATCGCGAACATCACCCCCATCGGGTGACCGACGTGGTTGGACAGCGCGGTCGCCACCGCACCCGCGTCGGTGAAGTTGCCGGCCGCGCCGGTGCCGGTCAAGCCGAACGCGGTCACCGCCATCAGCACCGAAGCGCCGGCCATGACCACGACGATCCCGATGACCAAATCGGCTCGCGCATAGGGAATCCAGCGCGCCGTGATGCGCTTGTCCACGACGTTGGACTGCTGGAAGAACAGCTGCCACGGCGCCACCGTGGTGCCCACGATCGCGACGGTCAACAGCAGCACGGTGGAGTTCAGGCCGCCGGGGAACTGCGGAACCAGCCCGGCGGCAGTCGCTTTCACAGTGGGATGTGCCATCAGCGCCATCGGGATGATCAGCACGTTCACCGCGATCAGCAGGAACATCAGCCCTTCCCAGCGACGGAACGAGCCCCCGGCCACGACGGCGAACAACAGCGCGGCGGCGGCCGGAACCGCAACGACCTTCGGGCAGCCCAGGAACCCGAGGGCCAGTGCGACGCCGATGAATTCGGTGACGATGGTCAATGCGTTGACGATCAGCAGGTCACCGATGCTGAAGGCGCCCCAGAATTTCCCGAAACGCTCGATGATCAAGCGTGCGTGGCCCACTCGGCTGACCGCGCCCAACCGCAGCACCATTTCCTGGTTCACGTAGAGCACCGGGATCATCAGGGCCAGCGTCCACAGCAGGCCCATCCCGTAGTTCTGGCCGGCCTGGGTGTAGGTGGCCACACCGCCCGCGTCATTGTCGCCGACCATCACGATGAGGCCCGGACCGGTAATGACCATCAGCGTCCGCAGGCGCCGGAAGCGCCCACCGAAGATCCCGGAGGGCTCGGTGCCGTCGCGCCGGATGCGGCCGAACGCGCCGACGATATCGCCGACGTGCGCCGGATCCAGCACGGCCTGGCCGGGTTCCGGGTTTTCGTTCGGGGCGGCCGCAGCGCCGCGACCGAGGATGGCGCGAAGGCCACCGCGGTACTGCGTGGAGAGGGAAGCCATGGGACTCTCGTTCACTGAAGAGGGGCCGAACTACGTCGTGTGCTGCGCGGCGTAGTCAGTCAACGGCGCTCGCCTGCTGTCGGCGGTGCGAGCACCGCAAGCGGCGTCCGCGACACGTACCGGTCGGCGCGCTCTTGCGGGGTCGGGATGCGCAGGCCGCGCACCTTGTGCGCCAGCCGCCGGCCCGCACGCCGCATCGAGCGACGCTCCACGGAAAAGCCGAAGTCATGGTGTGCAACAACGAAGGTCATGATGTTCTCCTGCCGGGAAGCCCGACGGCTTTCGGCATTCACGCGCATTAAGGCGCGGACGTCTGAGAGGACTCAGGCCACAGAAGGAACGCCGGAACCGGATCGGGACAAGACGGATTTGGGATACGGACTATCGCTGGTATCGCTCATCTCGCCCTCACCTCCTCACGGCCGGGACACACGCGGGTGTCGTCACAGTCACCTGTACGGGAGAGGCGGAAAAGCCCGGCGGAAACACCGCCGGACGCACCCCTCTCGTCGGAGCTTCGGCACTGCACGGCGTATCCGGGGGTCCGGAAGCCACTTGGGCTCAACCCTTGGGTCCGGGAAGAGCTGTCCTGACCCGGGGCGTCTCTCGACGTTCGGGGTCAGTGGCCTGTATCCGTGCAGACGCCTCACCTACCGAGGTGCTTGCAACGTCCCATGGTGGCACGCGATTAACCGCACGTCAAACCCATTTACGTAACGCTTACGCTCGTGGGTATGCCCAACACGTTGCAGGATCTGAAAGTCGCGGCCGAGCTCGACCGGATGTACGCCGAGTCCAAACAACAGATGTCGAAGCTGCGCGAGCTGGGCGCTGGCCTCGGGCGACCGATGACCGCCCAGGAACGCACCGAGGCCTTGAGCGAGTTCTATATCCCGGTGACACCCGAGGCCGGCCGGCTGCTCTACTCTCTGGTGCGCGCGACCCGTCCCGCAACGGTGGTCGAGTTCGGGATGTCCTTCGGGATCTCCGCCATTCATTTGGCGTCGGCGGTGCGCGACAACGGCACCGGCCGCGTGGTGACCACGGAGCTCAGCGAGACCAAGATCGCGGCCGCGAAGCAGACGTTCGCCAAGACCGGACTGGACGACGTGATCACCATCCTCGAAGGGGACGCGCTAGCCACGCTGGCCGACCTGGACGGGCCGGTCGACTTCGTCCTGCTCGACGGGTGGAAAGACCTGTACCTGCCGGTGATCAGGCTGCTCGAACCGCGGCTGTCAGCCGGCGTGCTGGTCGTCGCCGACAACGCCAGCGCCCCGGACATGAAGCCCTACCTCGACCACGTGCGCAGCCCCGACAACGGCTACGAGAGCTTCAACTTCCTCGTCCGGGAGCAGGACAGCATGGAAGTCAGTTGCCGCACGGCCGATTAGCGACCGGTTAACGGGTGCGCACCGAATCCTCGAGCCACGGCGTCAACCACCTGACGCCCTCCGGGGTGAGATGCACCCCGTCGCTGCGGACCTTGATGCCGTCGACCTTGGCGGTGTAAACGCCGTCCGGGCAGAGCTTCTTGTTCAGGTCGAGGATCTGCACGCCCGGATGGTGGCCAACGGTGTTGCGCAGCATGGTGTTCCATTGGTTCACCCGATCCGGTTGATCCTCCGGGTAGGGGCGGCCGTTGGGTTGTTCGCCGCCGCGGCTGTAGGGCACCGTCGCCACCACCACGCGAACACCGGTGGAGCCCACGATATTCAGCGCTCGCTCCAATTCGGCGTTGAGGTACGCGTCGAAGGTCGGGTCACCGATATGCGTCCACTTTCCCTCGTTGACCCGATCCACCGTCTCCCAGCGGCCGATGATCAGCAGCGCGACGTCGGGCTGGTCCCGGCCCATCTGTGTCGACCAGCGCAGCGGCCAGTCGTCGCATTCGGGCTTCTGCTCCAACGTCTTGCCGATGTATCGATACGGCGTGCCGCGCACCAGGCTGCAGCCGATCACGGTGTGGTCGAGGAACGCAAAGCCCGGAGTCGGCGGAAGGAAATGCATCCAGGTCCAGCCGATCGAGTCGCCGAAAACCGATACGGTGAACGGCCGGTTGGGATCTCGCGGGTGGTGACCCGGCCCCGGCGGCGAGGGCGAAATGGCCGCGACCGCCGACACGTCCGGCGGCAGGCCCTCGTGTAGGCCGGGTCCCGTTCCGACCGGAACCACCAACAGCGTCACCGCCGCCGCACTGGCCACCGTGGCCCCCGCCAGCGGCAACAACGGCACCTGCGACGGTCGCCAGCGCCGGATCGGCTGTTCGATCAGCCACCACGACGCGGCGGCCACCGCCACCGTGGCGACACACCGAGCCGCGAACAACGGAAGGCCCGACCATCCGGTGCGTTCGCCGTTGACCGCCAAGAAGATCGGCCAGTGCCACAGATAGACGCCGTAGGAAATGCCGCCCAGCCACACCAACGGGCGCCAGGCCAGCACCCGGGCCACGGCTCCGCGCTGCTCCAGCGCGACCGGGGCGACCACCAGCACGGCCGCGAACGCCACCCCGATCAGCAGCCCGTGCCGGAACTCGGCGACGCCGCCGGTCGCGTGGTGAGCCGCGGCCGCCAGGCCCGCCGCACCGACGACCGGCAACAGCCGCGCGACGCGTCGGCCGGTCCGAGTACGGATCAGGCACCAGCCGCGGTTCAGCGAGGGCCAATCGCGGACCAGCAGAGCCGATGCCGCGGAGCCGATGAGCAACGCCTGCGCGCGGGTGTCGGTGCCGAAATACACCCGGTCGCGGGTGGCGTCCGAGACGACGACGATCGCCACCGCGGCCGACGCCAGCGCGCCCAGGCTGGCCAGCAGGAAGGTCGCGAACCGCACCCCGCCCACCGTGGCCTTGGCGAAGTAGCGCCGGGCCCGCGCCGCCAGCAGCAGGGTCATCACGATCAGCAGGACGGGCCAGAGCAGGTAATACTGCTCCTCCACCCCCAGCGACCAGGTGTGCTGCAGCGGCGAGGGCGGGGCGGCCTGGGTGAAGTAGTCGGTCTTCTGGGCGACGAAGCGCCAGTTGGCCATCCACAAGAAGGCGGCGAGCGCGTCGTTTCGCAGGCCGGCGAGGGATTGGTCGGGCAGCAGTTGGCGGGCCACCGCGACGGTGAGCACCATCAGCACCAGCGCGGGCAGCAACCGTCGGGCGCGGCGGATCCAGAATCCGGTCAGCTCGATCCGGCCGGTGCGCCCCAACTCGTCGAGTAGCAGCGACGTGATGAGGAATCCGGATAGGACGAAGAAGATGTCGACGCCGATGAAGCCGCCGCCCACGCCGGGGATGCCGCCGTGCCCGACGAGCACCAGCGCAACCGCGATGGCGCGCAGCCCGTCCAGCGCGGGAATGCCTTCTCGCCGTTCGGGTTTGTCCCAGACCGCCAGCCGGCCGACGCGGCGCATCGGCGCGACCCAACGCCGCCGCTCAGCAGGAGAACCCGGCGCGGGGAAACCCCCGCCCGGTTTAGCCGTCAGTGCGCCTTGACCTCGTCGCCCGGCGCCGTAGTTGCTGCCGATACGTCGCTGTCCCTCCTCGTGATCTCAGCAAGCTTAGAGGCGGGAAAGCCGAGAGCACGGGAGGACACGCGCGCAGCCAGAAGTCTCAAAGTTGGGCGAAAACGGACTTCTTTTTGAGGTAGGCCTCGACGCCCTCGCGGCCGAATTCGTGGCCCCAGCCCGACTGCTTGTACCCGCCGAACGGGACGCTGTGGTCGAACACCAACTGGCAGTTGATCGAGACGGTGCCGGCCTGCAACCGCTTGGCCAGTGTGTGGGCCCGGCTGAGGTTGTTGGTCCACACGGTGGACGCCAATCCGTAGGTGGTGTCGTTGGCCATCGCGACGGCTTCGTCGTCGTTGTCGAACGGCAGGATCGTCACCACCGGCCCGAAGATCTCCTGCTGGAACAGCCGCATCCCGCGGTCGACGTTGGTCAGCACGGTCGGGTGCACGAAGTAACCCTTGCGGTCGAGCCGGTGGCCGCCGGTGACCACCTCCACGCCGTCGCGCTTGCCCTCGTCGAGGAAGCCCATCACGCGGGTCAGCTGTTTGGCGCTGATCAACGGGCCGCTCATACAGCCCTCTTCCTTCGGCCCGCCGAGCTTCATGCTGTTCGCCACCGCGGCGATGCCCTCGACCACGCGGTCATAGACGCTGCGCTCGACGAAGATCCGCGAGCCGCACACGCAGCCCTGACCCGAGTGCACGAAGATGCCCATGGCCGCCATGAAGATGGCCTTGTCCAGGTCGGCGTCGGCGTAGATCAGCACGGGCGACTTGCCGCCGAGCTCGAGCATGACCTTCTTCAGGTTGCCCGCCGACGCTTTCACGATTTCCTTGCCGACCTCGGTCGACCCGGTGAAGGCGACCTTCTCCACGTCGGGATGCGCGGTGATGGCCGCGCCCGCGGTGTGGCCGTAGCCGGTCAACAGGTTGACGACGCCGTCGGGCACGCCGGCCTCGGCGATCAGGCGGTCGAGCAGCAATGCCGACAGCGGGGTTTCCTCGGCGGGTTTGACCACGCTGCTGCACCCCGCGGCCAGGGCCGGCGCCAGCTTGGCGCTGGCGTTGAAGATCGGCCCGTTCCACGGAAAGATCAGGCCGACAACGCCGTACGGCTCGTTGAGCGTGTACGCGTGCTGGTCGACGTAGGTGTCCGAGGCGATGCCGCTGGTCTTCACGTCGTAGGAGCTGCCGTTGAGCTTGGTGCACCAGCCGGCGTAGTAGCGGAAAAACTCCGCGCAGGTGGGCACGATCAATTCCGCCTGCATCATCGGCATGCCGGTGTTGGTCGCGTCGATCTCGGCGAACTCGGCGGCGTGTTCTTCGATGAGATCGGCGATGCGCCACATGACCTTGGCCCGTTCGCGGCCGGGCAGCCCGGCCCAGACGCCGGCTTCATAGGAAGCCTTGGCCCGCGCGACGGCCTCGTCGACGGCCTCCGGACCGCAGTCGGTGAACTCGGTGAGCTGCTCTTCGGTCACCGGGTCGATGATCGGGATCACCTCCCCCGTGCCGGGTCGCTTCTGGATGTCATCCAGGACCGTCTGCAGCGTCATCGCCCATTCCTCTCAACGTCTGGTGCTGAGCACTTGCTTAGCACTAGTCGCGCCGCGGGGTCAATGTGGGTCACAGCGGGAACCGGTTGCGGATGCCGTTGAAGCGCTCCCACATCAACGCGGTGCGTTCGGCGCTGGTGACGCGCGCGGTTTCCGGGGGCAACGCCGCCGCGAGTTCCGCGTGCTTGACGAGCCGGGTGGTCAGTTCGGCGGGCTGACCGGCGAGCATGTGCCGGTAGGTGATGTTGCCGCGCTCGAATCCCTGGGTGTCGATCCAGTTGTGCAACCCCGGGTCGTGATGGGCCAGGATCAGCCTGACTTTGCCGTCGTCGTCCACGGTTGCGCGGCTCGGCGTGTAGCTCACCGGCCGGTAGAGGAAGTCCATGCTGGTGAAGAACGCGCCCATGTTGGTGATCATCCAGAGGCCCTCGTGGGCGTCGAACTCGATGATGAGGGCTTCGTCCGCGCCCAGTTCCCAGTACATGTTGGTGGCGGCTCGGCCGCGTTTGGCGTCGGCTTCGGATGCGTCCAGCGCAGGGAACCGGTTCGGATGTTGGCTGTCAACCCCGCCGTAGGTGAACGGGAATTCGGGCCAGTCGTTCATCAGTCCGGTGACGAAATCCCCCGCCCAGCGCATCGCCTCGACCACGGTGTCGGGAGTCGGCAGCGGCTTGGGCGAGGTCATGTCGACGCGCTCGATGCGCATCCGGGCGGGGACTTCGTCCCAGCGATCGAAGCCCTGGCGGATGAACAGCTTGCGTGAATCCGCGGTGGTTCCAAGCCAGTTCGGTCCACGCTCCGGGCCGCCGACATAGACCTCGAATCTGCCGTCCGGCTCCACATGCAGCTGGTGGCCGAACAGGTTGACTTCGGGCACGTCGCCGAACGGCTCGTGCAGGACGCCCGGGCCATCGGGACGCGCGCCCTGCACGGTAATGTTGAAAAACGGTGCGGTGCCACGGGTTCCGGTGATGCGATAGGTCGATTCACCGTCGATCCAGACCTGTTGGTAGGTGAAATCGGCGCAGTCGCCGCCCAGCTTGCGGCTCGGGTTGCAGAACGCGTGCAGCACCGGATAGCGGGTGTCGCGGGTTTCCAGGGCCAGATCGAAGGCCTGCCCGAGGTTCTGGGTGAGGAAGCGAAATGCGTCGGCGCGCTGCAGGCCGGAGGTCGCGTTGAAATCCTTAAATGCTTGTCGGCCGGCGGCCTTCAATCGGTCGCAGAATTCACTCCAGGCGCCATCGAGTGCCGCGTCGTCTGCCCCGTCGCCGAAAGCCACTGTGGTCCCTCCCTTCTCAGTCGTCGAGCCCGTCGAGCATCGCGCTCACCACCGCGCAGGCCCGGCCCGCGGCCGCCAACCTGCCCTCGGCATCGATCCGCGGCCCGAGCAATTCCAGGTCGAAGCCGAACCGGTAGCCGCCGGCCAACGCCGCAGCCACGAAGGGTTCGATCGGGATCGCGCCGTCGCCGGGCACCGCGCGCGCCGGCAGCGCCCGATCCCCCAGCACGTAATCACTCAACTGGATCAGCTGTGTCCGCGGCAGCGCGCGGGTGAGCAGACCCGCGAGATCGGCTTCGGCCCAGCAGTGAAACAGGTCGATGCAGACGCCGATGCCGGCCAGCTCGGCCAGCGTGATGGTGTCACGCAGGCTGTGCGCGAGATGGATGTCGGCGTAGAGGCTGGACGCGTTCTCGATCGCCAGGCTCACGCCGGCCCGCTCGGCCTGTCGCACGCACGGCTCGATCGCCCGGCAAAACCGCTCGGCGGCCTGTTCCCAGCCGAGTCCGTTTCGGCCGCCGGTCAGCATGTAGATGCACCGCGCGCCGGTGGCCGCGGCGGCGTCGATCAGCCGGGACAGCTCCGCGGCGCCGCCGAACAGGTGGTAGACCGCCTCGACCGCGTACCCCTCGGCGCGAATGATTGCCGCGAAGGCGGGATCGAGAAGTTGGCTGTCCAGGACGCTCAGGTGTCGCAGGCCAAGCGTTGTCCAATTGCGTTGCAACTCAGCGTGATCCGCCCCGAG
The DNA here is from genome assembly GCF_010730195.1 of Mycobacterium conspicuum. NCBI lineage: Bacteria > Bacillati > Actinomycetota > Actinomycetes > Mycobacteriales > Mycobacteriaceae > Mycobacterium > Mycobacterium conspicuum. Next base: position 6,067,014 of record NZ_AP022613.1, on the reverse strand, counting down.
GAACGTCACGTTGTGGACCGACAGGCGGTCGTGCGTGGGCATCGTCAGTCGCGCTGTTCGATGCTGACTCCGAACCGCTCCCGGAACGGCGCGAATTCCGCGTGCAGATCGTCGAGGTTCTCCCCGATATCGGTCAGCAGGCTGGTGGAGTATCGGAACTTCCCGTAGCGGTCGCCGCGGTTGTAGGCCAGGTAATCACGCATCGCCCTCTCGGCCTGGCTGGTGAGGGTTCGACCGCAAAACGCGTAATAGCGGCCCACGGTCGCGACCGGGTCGGCGATGAACTCGGTATAAGGGATGTGCAGGATCCGTGGGTCGTCCACGAGTGGGTTGGTCATGGTGTTGGCAATGCTGGCGCGGGTCATCTCGAGGTGCTTTTTCGCCTCGACCGCGAGGTCGATCGGCCCGACGATACCGTCGAGGATGTCCGCCATCATCATCGTGCGCGACGCCGCGACCTGAACCGGGTCGCGATGCAACCACAGCAGATTCGCGTCGGGATAGCAGTCGAAGAACTCCTGCAGGCGGAATCCGTGAAATCCCTTCAGCACCCAGTATTTCCGGGGCCGGTCGTACTGGCACTGTTGCAGCATCGCCCTGTGCAGACGGTATTGCGCGGCGGCATCCGTCGGCAACCCGCCCACCAGCGTCTGCATCGGAACCCGCCACCATGCCGTCGGGGTCATCACGCGAAAGTCGAAGGCCCAGGTCCGCTCGTCCTCGGGCAGGCCGTCGCCGAGCATGTCGTTGTACGGATGGCTCAGCAGCCATTTGGGCATCTTCGCGTTGATCTCGCGCCAGTCGGCGTCGGCGCGGGCCCGGCGCGGATCGTCCGGCCCACCGACGGCGGGGGGCGGCGACGGGTACATCACTTCCCAGAATCGCAGCGCGCGCGCGTCCGGGTCCACCGCCATCAGCGCGTGCATCAGCGTGGTGCCCGAGCGCGGTTCGCCGGTGACGAACATCGGCCGGTCGATCACCTCGGCGGCGATCGGATAGCGGCGGCGGTCCTCGATGAACTCCAGCCGCGACGTCAGCAGCCAATGACAAACACCCTGGGCTTGGTCAATGCCGTTGGCGTCCAAGCCGATACCGTTGAGGTGCTCGACGGCCAACGTGAACCGCTCCGGCAGCGTCGGATCACCGTAGTCGTCCAGCCCCGTCTCGGCCTGCGCACGAGCGAGCATCGCGGACGCGTCGAGGGTCGCGATCATGGCCGAGCTCCACACAAAGCAAGCAATTCATCCTCCGTCTTGCGTACATTGGCCGCCGATGCCGCGCTGAATTCCAGCCCGGCCATCGCGCCGTAATCCAGGATCTTGGGCACGCGCAGCCCCGCATCCACATACGACTTGATGATTTGGGCGACCTGGTGCGGCGTGCCGTGCGGCACGACCGCCAGGATCGCTTCGGGCTCGACGCGGTCCAGGAAGTCGACGATCCGCTCGCGCGTCAGCGTCGTCGGGTCGATATCGTGAAAACCGCCCCAGTCTTCGCCCATCGGATGGTCAAAGCCGAACCCGCGCAACACTTCCGCCGAAACCTGCAGCAGGAAGGAGCGCACCAAGGGTGCGTCGACGATCCGCGCGAGGGCGTCGTAGTCCTCGCCGATCAGACACACCTGGACATAGCACGGCGTGATCGCCGCCGGGTCCCGGCCGGCCCGATCCGCGGATTGCCTTATGGTGCCGAGCATCTCGGCGTAGTGCTCGGGGGTCCAGGCCCCGGCGGGCCACCAGCCGTCGGCGTAGCGCCCGACGATATCGAGCATCCGCGGCCCGCTGGCACCGATCCAGATCGGCGGGAAGCGGCCGTCGTAGGGCTCGGCGTCCAGCCGGGCGCGCTTCAGTTGGTAGAACCGGCCGTCGAAGTCCACCGGGCCGTCGCTGTCCCAGAGCAGACGGATGACCCGCAGCGCCTCCTCGAAGCGGCTGACCGGTCGGGTGAAGTCGAACCCGTAGGGCACGATGTTTTCGCTTTCGCCGCTGCCGAGGCCGAGGATGAATCGCCCCCGGGACAGATGGTCGATGGTCAGCGCGGTTTGTGCCAGCGAGGCCGGGTGCCGTCGCACCGTGTCCACGACACTGGTGGCCAGCGGCACCGTGTCGGTCAGCACGGCGGCCGCAGCGGCGACCGCCATGCCGTCGAGGTGGCGGTGCGGCGAGGGCGAAGCCGTTGCCAGGTCGGTGAATTCGGGTGTCCACAGCGCGTCGGGCCAAAAGCTCACCATGTGATCGGGCAGCCAGATCGAGTGGTACCGGCCGGTGTCGAGCTCAGCCAGGGCCGACAGGTTCAGCGGGAGCGTCGTGCGCACAAAGGCGGCGGGCGAAACCCTCACCGCGCGATCCATTGCGAGTTCAGCGCGAAATCCGACATGTACTTCGTCGAGCTCCAACCGCCGTCGACGACGATCGTCTGGCCATTGATGAAGCTCGCGCCCGGTGAGCACAAGAATGCGACCGTGCTGGCGATGTCGTCGATGGTGCCCAGCCGCTGGTGCGGCGTCAGCTCGGTGTTGATCTTGCGGAACCGCTCGTCCTCCAGTCGCTTCTCGACCATCGGCGTGACCGTCACACCGGGCGCGACGGCGTTGCAGCGGATGCCGGATGCGCCGTACTGGCAGGCGATGTGGGTCGTCAGCGCGGTCAACCCGCCTTTGGCCGCCGAGTAGGCGCCGCCGCGCATGCCGCCCACGACGGCGAAAGTCGAGGTGATGTTGATGATCGCCGAGCCCGGCCCCATGTGCGGCAGCACCTCACGCGTCAGTCGGAACGGGGCCCGCAGCATCAATCCCAGGAAGTAGTCCAGTGTTTCGTCGTCGGTTTCGTGCACCGGTTTGGGACCGCCGACGCCGGCGTTGTTGATCAAGAAGTCGACGTGGCCCCACCGATCGACGGCCAGGTCGACGATGCGCCGGGGCGCGTCGTCGTGGGTCAGGTCCACGGCCAGGGTCGCGACCCGCGCCGGGTCGCCGATGGACTTTTCCAGCTCGGCCAGTCGGTCCGCGTCGCGGCCGGTACCGAGGACGGCCATCCCCGTCTCGGCGAGCTTCTTCGCGCAGCCCAAACCGATACCACTGGTTGCGCCCGTGACGATAGCGACCTGCATGTTATCCATCCTGTGGCCCTGCCTGTATCAACTCGGCCCGGATCCGATGTTTGAGGATCTTGCCCGCGTCGTTCTTGGGCAGCGCATCCCAAATGACCACCTGCTCAGGGGCTTTGAATTTCGCGACGCCCTTGCTCTGCAACAGTGCGAGCAGGTCGGCGACGTCCGGCCCGGCCTCGCCTGCCTCGCCGGCCCGCACAATCACGGCACACGCGCGTTCTCCGGTTCGCGGGTCGGGCAGCCCGACCACCGCGATTTCGGCGATGCCGGGGTGGTCGGCGAGCAGGTCCTCGACTTCCTTGGCCGAGATATTCTCGCCGTTGCGGATGATGACGTCCTTGGCGCGGCCGGTCACGACGAGGTAGTTCTCGTCGACCCAGCGGCCGAGGTCGCCGGTGCGGAAAAATCCTGCGGCATCGAATGAGTCGGCCTCGTCTTCGGGATGCCGGTAGCCCAGCAGCATCTGCGGGCCGCGCACACAGATCTCACCGTCGCCGGCCGGCGCGCCCTCGTGGGCGACGACCTCGATTTCGGCGATGCCGGCCCGTCCGTCGGTGTCCGCCGCCGGGCCGGCTTCGTCCGGCCGGGGTGCGCCGACGGTCGCGACGGGCACCTCCGTGCAGCCGTACACGCGGGTGACCACCGCCCGGGCGAAATATTGTGCGGCGCGGCGGATCAGCGACGGCGACACCGAGGCGCCGCCGCAGATGAACACCTTCAGGTCGGGCAGGCGACTGCCGGTGTCCTCGGCGGCGGACAGCAGCTGCTGCAGAAACGGTGTCGCCCCGGCCATATGGGTGCAGCGCTCGGTGTCCATCAGCGCCACCGCCCGCAACGGATCCCACCGGTCCATCAGCACCGCGGTCGTGCCCAGCAGCAGCGGGCATTCGAAGGCGTAGATCGAGCCACCGATGTGGGCGATGGGCGACGGGACCAGGAAGGTGTCGCCCGGCTCGACGTTCCACTGGTCGCGGATCTGGCAGATCAGCGCGTGGATCGAATTATGGCTGTGCAGCACGCCTTTCGCCCGCCCGGTGGTGCCGGACGTGTAGAGGACCATGTGCACGGCGTCGGGATCCAGCGCCGGGAGCCGGGCGGCCTCCGGCGGTTGGCCCAGCAGCGCGGAATAGGGCGTGTGCGGGGCGGATTCGCCGCGCAGCACCACCACTTCGGGGGCCGGGCTCATCGCGGCGGTCACGCGTTGCAGCATCGCGGCGTAGTCATGGCCGCCGAATTGGTGTGGGACGAAGATCATCGCCGTCTCGACGTCTTCGAGGATGAAGCGCAGGTCGTGGTCGCGCAGCGACGGCAGGATCGGGTTCACCACCATCCCGGCCAGCGTCGCGCCCAGGTAGATGACGGCGGCCTCATGCCAGTTCGGCAGCATGAACGACACGGTGCTGCCGGCCGGCAGGCGCCGCATCAGGGCGACGCCCAACCCGACGGCCTGCGTGTAGAGGGTGGCGCAGTCCAGCCGGGTGTGGTTGTCGACCAATACCGTTCGCTGCGGCGTGGTCTCGGCGGCCGCGCGCAACGAATCGGCCAACGTGCTGGGCACCCACAGCCCGCGCTCGTACGCCTGCTGCGCGTGTGCCGTGTCCTGGCGGGCTCGGGCGATCACGTCAGCCGGCCGCTTGACCGGTCACGCGGCGCATGGTCATCGCGTAGCGGAAGTTCGACGACAAGTGGGTGTTGATGGTCAGCTGAGCCATCTCGCCGTCGGAGGTCTTATAGCTGCGCCGCATCTGCAGCGCCGCCGTGCCCGGGGTGACGCCGAGGCCGTCAGCCAGTTCGGCGGAAAGCAGCACCGCGGCGATTTCCTGGTGCAGCTCGGAGATGCTGACGCCGAACAGATCCTCGATCAGCGGAAAGATCGGTCCGGTGTGGCGTTGCAGCAGCCTGCCAACCGCGGCGAAAGTGCGGTTGATGTAGTACTCGGTGCGGCACAGGGGTACCGGTGCGCCGTCTGCCTGCCGATATCCGCGCACCGAAAGCCACTGACTGCCGGGCTCCAGTCCGGTGCGGCTGGTGAGTTCGTCGTCGATGGTCACCATCTCGTTGGATTCGATGCTCAGCTGCGCGCCCGCGGCGAACTCGAGCAGGTCGTCGATCGACATCGCGTCCTGCGCATAGGAACTCGATGCCGGTCGGGGAACTACCCGGGTGCCCGCACGCGGTCGCGACGCCACCAGGTTATCCTCGCGCAGCCGGCGCAGCGCCTCGCGGACGGTGTAGCGACTGACCGCGAACCGCTCGCACAGTTGGTGTTCGGTGGGCAGCTGCGAGCCCACCGGATACACCCCGTCGACGATCTCTTTGCGCAGAGTCCGGGCGATCTGCAGGTAGCGGTGCTCGCTGGAAATGGCTTGCGACATCAGGGTTTTTCCCGTGCCGGGCGCACCGCCAGGACGCTGCCGTCACCGTCGGCCGAGACGTAGAGCGTCCCGTCGGCCGCGGCGGCGATGCCGGCGAACGGACCCTGCGGCCCGGAAAAGGGCGGCATTCCTTTCAGCGGCTTGGCCACCACGCCCGGCGGCGGGCCGACCGGCAGGCCCGAAGCGATGGTGCGCCGAACGCCGGTGTCGAGGTCGAACGCGATCAACTGCTTGGCGCCGGCATCGACGACGTAGAGCACACCATCGCGCACGCAAATGCCTTGCGGGCGGGCGAGATCGGCGACCAGCACGGCGGTCTTCGAGCCGTTCACCTTGACCACCCGACCGGCACCGGCCTCGGCCACCAGGCACGCCCCGTCTGGGCCGGTCGCGACACCGACCGGCTCACGCAGGCCGGTGGCCAGAACCTCGACCCCGCCCGACGTCAGCGAGAGCACTCGCCCCGTCCCCAGCTCGGCGAAGACCACCGCACCGGCGTTGAGCGCGACACCGTAGAGCTGGTCGAAACCGTCTGCCAGCACGTCGGTTTCGCTGGTGGCGGGCCGGTATCGGCCGACCTGACCGCCCGAGGTCGTCACCACGAACTCGCCGGGGCCCCTCGACACGACGCCGCGCAGGAACCCGGGATACCCCGGGCTGAACAGCATCCCCACCGTCTGCAGCGACCCGTCCGGCAGCGCGGTGTAGAAATACGTGCCGTCGGCGATGTAAAGCCGACCGTCGTGACCCACGGCCAAGTCCATCGGCCAATTCAGCCCGCCGGGCAGCACGGTTCGGGTCGCGCCGTCGGGCGCTATCTCGGTGATCTCGCCGGTGAAGTTGGAGACCAGCACCCGGTCGCCGACGAAGGTGCAGTTGTCCAGCCCCGGGTTCAGCTGGGCCAGCAGCTGTTGTTCGCCGCTGCGCGGATCGATGCGCAGCACCTGTCCGCTTGCCACCTGGGTGGAAACGATGCGGCCCTGCGGATCGAATTTGACCGAGTCGGGCACGCCGAGATCCTTTGCGACACACTTGGGCTCGCCGCCGTCGAGGTCGATGCGCCAGATCTCGTTGGCGCCCATCACCGGGAAATAGAGCAGGCCGTCCGGGCCCACCTCCATCGCGTTCGGTGACGGTACCCCGTCCAGCAGCACCCGGGGCGGCCCGCCGGCCAGGTCGAACTCGAGCAGGCGCCCGCCCTCGCGGCATTCACCGATGAACAACCGGCCCTGGTGAACGGTGATGCCGTTGGCCGACGGGACGTCGTCGCGCAGCACCCGGGTACGGCCGGCGCGGTCGCGCATGCTGACCCGGCCGTCCATGACCTCGGTCGCGTACAGGTTTCCGCTCGCGTCGAAGGCGACGTCGTCGGGGGCGACGATCTCACCGCCCTTGGCGCTGACGACCTCGACCTGCCCGGTGGCCGAATCCAGCGCGCTGATCTGGCTGCCGGTCACCTGCGCGATGTAGATCCGGCCGTCCATGCCGGTGCGCAACCCGTTGGCGCCGAACAGCCGACTCGGGGCGGTGACCCGCTCGAGTCGCCAGCCCTCGGCCACCTCGGTGGGATGGGGCAGTCCATACCGCGAGGGCTGCGCTGGCAGGGACTCCGAGACAGTCGCTGAGGTGGACATATGGCTGGACGTTATCAACTAGTTGTAGTCCAGACAATAGGCTCGCCAGCGTGAGAACCGGCCTTGACAGGCCCATATGTGCTTCGGAATAGTATTCTCCGATCGGCAGAACACGATTCATTGTCCGGACAATCTAGATTCCAAAGCGGGTTATGCAGGATTACCTCAGGCTTGACGGCCGCATCGTGGTGGTTTCCGGTGCCGGCGGTGGCGGGATCGGCACCACCGTGACGGCGATGGCCGCCCGGGCCGGGGCCACGGTGATCGCGGTGAGCAGGTCGAAGGAGAACCTCGACGAGCACGTCGTCCCGCTGGCCCGCGAGGGTCTGGCGGTCGTGCCCGTCGCCGCCGACGCGTCGACCGACGACGGCATCGCCGCCGTGCTCGACCAAGCCCGCGGCGCCGACGGCAGTTTGTACGGTCTGGTCAACGTCGCCGGCGGCGCGGCGCCCTCGACCTGGATGCCGGCCACCCGCGTGACGCGCGGCGACTGGCGGGACATCTTCACCGCCAACCTGGAGACGGCGTTTTTCATGAGCCGCGCCGTGGCCGCCGAACTTGTCGCGCAACGGCTTCCGGGGTCGATCGTGTCGATCTCCTCGATCAGCGGGATGAACACCGCGCCGTTTCACGTCGCCTATGGGACCGCCAAGGCCGCGATCACCGCGATGACGCGCACGATGGCGCTCGAGCTGGCGCTGGCCGGGATCCGGGTGAACGCCGTGGCGCCGGGCGTCACCGAGACGGCGGCATCGGCCACCTACGTCGACGAGGACCCCGACCGGGATCGGCAGGCGATCGCGATGGGCCGACGCGGGCGACCCGAGGAGCAGGCCGGCGCCATCCTCTTTTTGCTCTCGGATCTGTCCAGCTACATCACCGGCCAGACGCTGCTTGTCGACGGCGGGTTGGACCTCAAGTGGAGCCATCTCGGTGCCGACAACACCTCGTTGTTTCTCAAGGACGAATCCTTCCGCGCGGCGATTAGGAGGATGTGATGACCGACCTGGCGAAAGACGCTGCGGCCGAGGAACTCTCGGCGCCGATGACGATCGGCGTCGAGGCCTACATCTCCGAAGACTATGCCCGTGCCGAGCGCGACAGGCTGTGGCGGAAGGTCTGGCAGCAGGTGGGCCGCGTCGAAGAGCTGCCCGAGGTGGGCAGCTATCTGACCTACGACATCCTCGACGACTCGATCATCGTGGTGCGCACCGGCGAGAACGAATTTCACGCCCACCACAACGTCTGCATGCACCGCGGCCGACGGCTGATCGACACCCCCGAGGGCGCCAAGAATGCCCGCGGCCGCGCCCGCAAGTCGTTCGTCTGCGGCTTCCACGGCTGGACCTACGGCCTGGACGGGGCATGCACACACATTCGTGAACAACAGGACTGGCAGGGAACACTCACGCCCGAGAACACCCACCTGCGACCGGTCAAGGTCGACACCTGGGGCGGCTGGTTGTGGATCAACATGGATCCCGACTGCGAGCCGCTGGCCGACTACCTGTTTCCCGCCGCGAAGATCCTCGACCCGTTCGGCCTGCAGAACATGCGCTGCAAATGGCGCAAGTGGCTGTACTTCGATTGCAACTGGAAGGTCGCGTTGGAGGCGTTCAACGAGACCTACCACGTCTTCACGACGCATCCAGAATTCAACAAGTTCGGCGAATTCAAGGGCTGGGCCAAGGCGCAGGGCCGGCACAGCAACATCGGTTACGACGCCCCAAAGGATATGGAGGCCACCAAGTCCAAGATCCGGCTCGGCACCGGTGCCGATCCCCGGGTGTCGACCGCGGAGATGCAGATCTACACGATGGAGGAGACCAACGCCACCACCACCCAGACGCTGGTGAACGCCGCCAAGCGGTTGGTCGACGAATTGCCCGAGGGCACACCGGCCGACAAGGTGCTCGAACACTGGCTGGCGTCGGCCCGCCGCGACGACGAAGCCCGCGGCGTGATCTGGCCGACCATCCCGTCCGACATCCTCGGCCAGGCCGGGACCGCGTGGCAGATCTTCCCCAACTTCCAGATTGGGCAGGGTCTGACCAGCGCGCTGTGCTACGGCGCGCGGCCGCACCCCAGCTACAACCCCGACAAGTGCATTTTCGAGGTGTCGGTGTTCGAGCTGTACCCGAAAGGCGAAGAGCCCCAGGCCGACTGGGAGTACACGCCGGTCGGCGACCCGCGGTGGCGTTCGGTTCTACCGCAGGACTTCTCCAACATGGCTGCCGTGCAGCAGGGCATGAAGTCGGCCGGCTTCCCAGGCACCAAGCCCAATCCCTACCGCGAACGCAGCACCGTCAACCTCCACTACCAACTGTCGAAGTACATGGGTACCGGCGAACCGCAGGAGCTTTCAGATCGATGACCCAGTTTGACACCTGCGGACCGACGCAGACGCCGATCGATATCGATATCGATGCGCTGCGCGAGAAGTACCTATTCGAACGTGACAAGCGGCTGCGCCCCGAGGGCTCCAAGCAGTACCTGGAACTCAAGGACGACTTCGCCGAGTTCGCCGAGGTCGACCCGCACACGCCCGTCACGCCGCGCACGCCGATCGACGAAAACATCGAGGTGGCGGTTCTTGGCGGCGGCATCACGGGACTGCTGGCCGGCGCGTACCTCAAGAAGGCCGGCGTCGACGACGTCCACATCATCGAGATGGGCGGCGATTTCGGCGGCGTCTGGTACTGGAACCGGTTCCCCGGAATCCAGTGCGACAACGACGCCTACTGCTACATCCCGATGCTGGAAGAACTTAACTACATTCCGTCGAAGAAGTTCGCCGACGGCCCCGAGATCTTCGAACACTGCCGCCGCATCGCAAAGCACTTCGGGCTGTACGACGGTGCGATCTTGTCTACCCAGGTTCGCGCGGCCCGCTGGGACGAAACGATCAAGCGTTGGCGGTTGAGCACCAATCGCGGCGACGACATCCGCGCCCGGTTTGTGGTGATGGCACAGGGCTCGTTCAACCGGCCGAAACTACCCGGCATTCCGGGCATCAAGGACTTCCAGGGACACATGTTCCATTCGGCGCGTTGGGATTACGAGTACACCGGTGGGGATTCCACCGGCGGACTGCATAAGCTGCACGACAAGCGGGTCGCGCTCGTCGGTACCGGTGCTACCGGCGTGCAGCTGGTTCCGCATCTGGGCCGCGACGCGGCGCACCTCTACGTCTTTCAGCGGACGCCATCGTCGGTGGACGTGCGCGGCAACGAGCCGACCGATCCGCAGTGGGCGGCGTCCCTGCAGCCGGGCTGGCAGGAGCAACGCAAGCGCAACTTCCACCGTTGGTCACCGCTTGGGGAAGGCGTGGTGTTCGAGGAGCCGGATATGGTGTGCGATTTCTGGACCGAGCTGGGTCGCAACCTGACCGCGCGCGTCGCGGCCGTCGAGGATCCCGCGGCACTGACCGTCGAGCAGATCATGGCGATGCGCGAGGAAGAGGACTACCGCGTGATGGAGCGGCTACGGCGCCGCGTCGCGGAGGTGGTCGACGACCCGGAGACCGCCGAAGCGCTGAAACCGTATTACCGGTTCATGTGCAAGCGACCGTGCAGCAACGACGAATACCTGCCGACGTTCAATCGTCCGAACGTCACGCTGGTCGATGTGTCGGAATGCAAAGGCGTGGAGCGGCTTACCGAGAAGGGGATCGTCGCGAACGGCGTCGAGTACGAGGTCGACTGCGTCATCTTCGCCAGCGGATTCGAGATCACCACCGACATCAGCCGCCGCTACGCCATCGACGTCATCGAGGGGCGGGACGGCCTGTCGCTCTTCGATCACTGGCGCGACGGCTACAAGTCGCTGCACGGCATGACCAGCCGTGGCTTCCCCAACCAGTTCTTCACCGGCTTTATTCAAGGTGGCGTGGCGGGGAACACCACCGCGATGCTCGAGCAGCAGGCCGAGCACATCGCCTACATCATTTCCCAAGCGGTGGCGCGTGGCGCGACGACTGTCGAGCCGAGCCAGCAAGCTCAAGACGCCTGGGTCCAAACGATCCGTGAAACCTCAATAGACGCATCGGAATTCGCGGTCTCCTGCACCCCCGGCTATTACAACAACGAGGGTGGTGGCGGCGGGGAGGGCATTCGCTCGGCCATCGGCGATCCGTATATGCCAGGCTTCTATGTGTTCGACGATCTGCTCAAGCAATGGCGCGCGCAGGGTCAGCTCGAAGGCCTGGACTTGGGCACATGAGCGAAAGCCCCGCGGCCCCATTGCGATTCGACGATCGCGTCGCCGTCGTGACCGGGGCCGGTCGCGGACTGGGCCGCGCGTACGCCGAACTGCTGGCATCGCGCGGCGCGAAGGTCGTCGTCAACGACTCCGGCGGCAGCCTCACCGGCGACGGAGCCGACGCCGCCCCGGCTGATCAGGTGGTCGGCGCGATCGTCGCGGCCGGCGGACAAGCCGTCGCGTGCGCCGAGTCCGTGACGACCCGCGACGGCGGCGAGGCCATCATCGGCACCGCACTGGAACACTACGGTCGCCTCGACATCCTGATCCACAACGCGGGCAACGTTCGCCGCGCAGCACTGAAGGAGATGAGCTACCAGGATTTCGACGCGGTGCTCGACGTGCACCTGCGCGGCGCGTTTCACGTGGTGCGGCCGGCATTTCCGCTGATGTGTCGGGCGGGCTACGGGCGCATCGTGCTGACCTCCTCGATCGGCGGGCTGTACGGCAACCGCGAGGTGGCCAACTACGCCGCGGCCAAGGCCGGCGTGCTCGGGCTGTCTAACGTCGCGGCCCTCGAGGGCGCCGACGACGGTGTGACATGCAACGTGATCGTCCCAGCCGCGGTCACCCGAATGGCCGAAGGCATCGACACCTCGGCCTACCCGCCGATGGGTGCGGATCTCGTTGCGCCCGTGGTGGGTTGGCTGGCCCATGAGTCGTGTTCGGTGACCGGCGAGATCTTCATCGCGCTGGCGGGGCGGGTGGCGCGGGCGGTCATCGCCGAGACACCCGGCGTGTACCGGCCGTCGTGGACGGTCGAGGATGTCGGCGACAACCTGGAAGCGATTCGAAAGGTGGAGGCTCCCCTGGTGTTTCCGGTCGTGCCCGATGGCCATGCCGAGCACATCCGGTACAGCTTCACCCAGGCCGCCCAGGGGGCGCACCATGCCTAGCGGCGATCGCAAGCGCGGCGTTAGCCGGGCGCAGCGGGTCACCGAAATCGCACCTAGCGGCGGACCGCTGACGGGTGTGCGCGTCATCGATCTGACCGCCATGGTGATGGGGCCGTACTGCACCCAGATCATGGCCGACATGGGCGCCGACGTCATCAAAGTCGAACCACCGCAAGGTGATAACACTCGATACATCTCGGTCGGACCGGCGCCGGGCATGAGCGGGGTGTTCGTCAACGTCAACCGCGGCAAGCGCAGCATCGTGCTGGACCTGCAAACCGACACCGGAACGGCGGCGCTGCGCTCGCTGCTCGAAACGGCGGACGTGTTCATCCACTCGATGCGCGCCAAGGCGATCGCCAAGCTCGGCTTCGCCTACGAGGACGTCGCCGCGATCAACCCGGCGATCGTCTACACCAATTGCTACGGGTACGGCCGGCGCGGGCCCGAGCGCGACCGGCCCGCCTACGACGACACGATCCAGGCCGAGTGCGGTCTGCCCGCGGTGCAACAGCAGCTGACCGGCGAGGCCGACTACGTCGGCACCATCATGGCCGACAAGGTCGCCGGGCTGACCGCGCTGTACGCGACGACCATGGCGTTGTTCCACCGCGAACGCACCGGGGAGGGACAAGAAGTCGAGGTGGCCATGTTCGAGACCATGGCCACGTTCATGCTCGTCGAGCATGCCAACGGCGCCATGTTCGACCCTCCCCTGGGCCCGGCGGTGTATCCGCGGACCGTCGCGCCCAACCGCCGCCCGTATCGCACCAGCGACGGCCACATCGCCGCATTGATCTACAACGACAAGCACTGGAACGCGTTCGTCGACGCCGTGCGGCCACCTTGGGCCAGCGAGCTGTATTCGACGCTGGAACAGCGTGCCCGCCAGATCGACACGGTGTACGGCTTGGTGGCCGAGACCATGAAGGAGCGCACGACGCAGGACTGGCTGACGCTGTTCGGCGAACTCGAAATACCCGCCGCGCCACTCAATGCGCCCGGCGACTTGTTCGACGATCCGCATCTCAACGCCGTCGGGATGTTCGAAACCGTGGAAACCCCGCACGGACCGGTCCGCTTCCCCGGCGTGCCCACCTGGTTCTCCCGGACCCCGGGTCGCGTGGCGGGGCCCGCGCCGGAGCTGGGCGCCGACACCGAAAAAGTACTCGCCGAAATCGGCATGGACAGTCGCGAACCAAAGGAGCTGTAGGGATGGGCGTACCGGTATACAAGCGAATCCTCGACCTGTTCGAGGCCGAGGGCGTGAACACGTTGTTCGGCATCCCGGACCCGAACTTCGTGCACATGTTCGCCGAGGCCGACGCCCGCGGGTGGTCGGTGGTCGCACCACATCACGAACTGAGCGCGGGATTCATGGCCGAGGCGGCGTCGCGCATGACGGGTAAACCCGGCCTGTGCATCGGCACGCTCGGGCCCGGTATGGCCAACATCGCCGGAGCGATCCAGTGTGCGCTGGTGGAGAACTCGCCGGTGATCTTCCTCGGCGGCCAACGGGCTCGCATCACCGAGCGCCGCGTCCGGCGCGGCCGCATCCAATTCGTCCAGCAGGAACCACTCATCGCGGCGTCGGTCAAGTACAGCAGCTCCATCGAGTACGCCGACCAGACCGACGAGATCATCCACGAGGCCATCCGCAAGGCGATGTCCGGCACCCCGGGCCCGTCCTACGTCGAGTTCCCTTCCCACGTCATCCTCGAAGAGCTCGACGTCGATGCCGCACCGGCCCCGTCGAGCTACCGGCTGGTGAACCAGGGCGCCGGCAGCCGCGAGGTGGCCGAAGCCGTGAAGTTGATCCGCGAGGCCAAGAACCCGGTGCTGCTGGTCGGTCACGCGGTGCACACCTCGCGGACTCAGCAGCAGGTCAAGGAGCTCGCCGAGTTGATGGCCTGCCCGGTGATCCAGACCTCCGGCGGCACGTCGTTCATCCCGGGCCTGCAGGACCGGACATTCCCGTATCTGTTTTCGCCGGCCGCCAACGAGGCCGTCGAGGAGTCCGACCTGTGTGTCGCGCTCGGCACCGAACTCGGCGAGCCCATGCACTACGGGCGAACTCAGCACTGGGCGGCCAACAATGCGAACCGCAAATGGGTGCTGGTCGAGCAGGATCCGACCACCATCGGCGTCAACCGGCCCGTCGACGTGGCGCTGGTGGGCGATCTGCGCGGCGTGGTGCCGCAGCTGGTCGAGGCGCTGCGCGACGCCCCCCGCGCCGCGTCGGCCAACCTGGAGAAACTGATCAAGGCCGACGCCGCCGAGCTGGCGCGGGTGGCCGAGGAAGCGCCGACGGGTCGCACCCCGGTGCACCCGGCGCGTTTCGTCGTCGAGGCGACCAAGGCTTTCGACGAACTCGAGGACGGCATCATGGTCCGCGACGGCGGCGCGACCGTGATCTTCCAATGGACCTACTCGCAGACCAAGCCGCGCGACGTGATCTGGAACCAGAACTTCGGTCATCTGGGCACCGGCTTGCCGTATGCGGTTGGCGCATCGGTGGCCGAGGGCGGCAAGCGCCCGGTCATGCTGCTGACCAGTGACTCGGCGTTCCTGTTCCATATCGCTGAATTGGAAACCGCTGCGCGGCAACAGCTTCCGCTGGTGTGCGTGGTGGGCGTGGATCACCAATGGGGCCTCGAGGTGGGCGTCTACAAGCGCACCTTTCCCCAGCCGTCGCCACAACCCGGCGTGCACTGGAGCAAGGACGTGCGGATGGACAAGATCGCCGAGGGCTTCGGCTGCCACGGTGAATACGTCGAGAAGGAATCCGAGATCGGCCCGGCGATCAAGCGCGCCTACGCGAGTGGCAAAGTCGGCGTTGTGCACGTGTGCATCGACCCGAAGGCCAACTCCGAGGAGATGCCGAAGTACGACCGATTCCGAACCTGGTACGCCGAAGGCACCCAGTAACGAGAAGGATGATCCGATGCGCGAATACCTGAAGTTCTACATCGACGGCAGCTGGGTCGACCCCCTGCGGCCCAATAGGTTTGACGTGGAAAACCCGGCGACCGAACAGGTGTCCGGGCAGATCTCGCTCGGTTCCGCCGCCGACGTCGACCTGGCGGTCAACGCCGCCCGGCGCGCCTTCGCCAGTTGGTCGCAGACCAGTCGCGAGGAGCGCCTCGATCTGCTGCAGGGCATCCTCGCCGAATACAGCAAGCGGGCCGGCGACCTCGCCGAGGCGGTCACCGAGGAGATGGGCGCGCCGCCGTCGCTGGCCGCGGGCCCGCAGGTCCAGCTCGGGATCGGTCACCTGGTGACGGCGATCGACGTGCTGAAGAACTTCCCATTCGAGGAGCAGCACGGGGAAACGCTGATCACCAAGGAGCCGATCGGCGTGTGCGGGCTGATCACGCCGTGGAACTGGCCGCTGAACCAGATCGCGGTCAAGGTGTATCCGGCGTTGGCGACCGGCTGCACGATGGTGCTGAAACCGTCTGAGGTGGCGCCGTTCTCGGCCTACATCTTCACCGAGATCCTCGCCGCCGCCGGCGTCCCGGCCGGGGTCTACAACCTGGTCAACGGCGACGGCCCCGGCGTCGGCGTGGCGCTGGCGAGCCACCCCGGCGTCGACATGGTCTCGTTCACCGGCTCCACCCGCGCCGGCGTCGAGGTGGCCACGAATGCCGCCCCGACCGTCAAACGGGTGACCCAGGAACTCGGCGGCAAGAGCCCCAACATCGTCCTCGATGACGCGGGCTTCGCCGACAGCGTCCGGGCCGGCGTCGTCAACATGATGCCGAATTCCGGGCAGAGCTGTAACGCGCCGTCGCGCATGCTGGTGCCGAATTCGCGGATGGCCGAGGCGATCGCGATCGCGCGGGAGACCGCCGAGCAGGTGAAGGTGGGCGACCCCGGCGAGAAGACGGCGATCGGCCCGGTGGCGTCGAAGGCGCAATTTGAGAAAGTCCAGGGCCTGATCCAGAAGGGCATCGACGAGGGCGCGACCGTGGTGGCCGGCGGCCCCGGGCGTCCGGCGGGGCTGGACAAGGGCTACTACGTCAAGCCGACGGTGTTCGCCGACGTCACCAACGACATGACGATTGCGCGCGAGGAGATCTTCGGCCCGGTGCTCTGCGTCCTCGGTTATGACGACCTGGATCAAGCCGTGGAGATCGCCAACGACACCGATTACGGGCTGGCCGGCTATGTCTCGGGGGCCGACAACGACAAGGCGCGTGAGGTGGCCCGCAAGATTCGGGCCGGGTGGGTGACGATCAATCACGCCTTCGACATGAACGCGGCGTTCGGCGGATACAAGCACAGCGGCAACGGCCGTGAGTGGAGCGAATTCGGCTTCCACGAGTACCTGGAGGTCAAGAGCACCTTGGGCTTCGCGCCCCAGAAGCGATGAGACAGAGATGTTTTCGGGAATCTTGATCGAGAAGGGCGACGCGGGGCAGACGGTTGCCGTCACCGAGATAGACGAAGCACAGCTGCCCGATGCTGATGTCAGCATCGACGTCGAGTACTCGACGCTGAACTACAAGGACGGCCTGGCCATCACGGGCAAATCGCCGGTGGTGCGGAAGTTTCCGATGGTTCCCGGCATCGATCTGGCCGGTGTGGTGACCGAGAGCAGCCACGCCGACTGGAGCAAGGGCGACCGTGTGGTGCTCAACGGCTGGGGTGTCGGCGAGACGCATTGGGGCGGCCTGGCCCAGCGTGCCCGCCTCAACGGTGATTGGCTGATCGCCCTGCCGTCGGCCTTCACGGCCCGCCAGGCGATGGCGATCGGCACCGCCGGCTACACCGCCAGCCTGTGCGTGGATGCGCTGCTGGCGCACGGAGTGTCCCCCGACCAGGGCGAGGTCCTGGTGACCGGAGCGACCGGCGGTGTGGGCACCGTCGCGATCGCACTGTTGACCGCGGCCGGGTTCACCGTCGCTGCCGCGACCGGAAAGTCGTCCGAAGAGCAGTTCCTCAAGCAACTCGGCGCCGAGACCGTCTTGGACCGCGCCGAACTCAGCGAGGCCGGCAAGCCGCTGCAGAAGGAGCGCTGGGCGGGCGTCGTAGACACCGTCGGCAGTCACACGCTGGCCAACGCCTGCGCGCAGACGAAGTATGGCGGCGCGGTTGCCGCGTGCGGCCTGGCCGGCGGGATGGACTTCCCGGCGACGGTCGCGCCGTTCATCCTGCGCGGGGTGTCCCTGCTCGGCATCGACAGTGTGATGGCGCCCAAGGCGTTGCGCACGGTCGCGTGGGAACGCCTGGCCCGCGACTTGAGCGCCGATGCCCTCGAATCGATCGCGCAGGACATCGGACTGGGCGAGGCGATCGCCTCGGCGGGCGAACTCATGGACGGCAAGGTCCGCGGCCGGTTCGTCGTCGACGTCAACCGCTGACGGGACAACGAGGCCAAACGACAACGATGACCAAGAAGACAACGAAATCCGAAGGCGTCCAGCTCGATCTGTCCGATGTCGACCACCGCGTCGGAAAGCCGATCGGCGGCGGGCAACTGTGGGATCCCTGCACCTCCTCGGACATCCGCCGCTGGGTGATGGCAATGGATTATCCCAATCCGCTGCACTGGGATGAACAGTTCGCGCGCGAGTCCAAGTTCGGCGGCATCATTGCACCACAGTCGATCGCGGTGGCCCTCGACTATGGCCACGGCGCGGCGCCCGCATGTGTGGGCCACATCCCGAACAGCCACCTGATCTTCGGCGGTGAGGAATGGTGGTTCTACGGCTGCCCGGTCCGACCTGGCGACAAGCTGTTTCAGCAGCGCCGGTTCCACGACTACAAGGTGACGGAGACGAAATTCGCTGGGCCGACGATGTTCTCGCGCGGCGACACCGTCCACACCAACCAGCACGGTGCGCTGGTGGCGCGCGAGCGCTCCACCGCCATTCGCTACCTCTACGAGGAAGCGACCAAGCGCGGAATGTTCGAAAACCAGCTCGGCGAGATCAAACGCTGGACGCAGACCGAACTCGAGGCGGTCGACCGGCTGCGTCGGGAGTGGCTCGAATCCAACCGGATGGGTGTCTCACCGCGCTTTGACGAGGTGAAGGTCGGCGACACGCTCCCCCGCCGGGTGATCGGCCCGCACAGCATCGCCAGCTTCACCACCGAATATCGCGCGTTCCTATTCAACATCTGGGGCACCTTTGAGTGGGTCGCGCCGCCCGGCATCAAAGACCCCTGGGTTTATCAGGATCCGGGCTGGGGCAAAGACTTTGCCTTCGACGAGGAAGACGCCAAGATCGATCCGCGCAAGCGCGACGGGCTGTATGTCGGCCCGTCACGCGGACACATCGACGCCGACCGGGCCAGCCAAGTCGGAATGGCTCGTGCCTACGGGTACGGCGCGACGATGGGCGCGTGGTGCACCGACTACCTCGCATATTGGGCCGGTTACGACGGCATGGTGCGCCACACCAAGGCCGACTTCCGCACCCCCGCCTTCGAGGGCGACGTGACCTACTTCGACGCTGAAATCGTCGACAAGCAACCGGATACGGCCTGGGGTGTGCCCCTCGTGCAGGTCAAGCTGCGACTTACCAACCAGAATGGCGAGCTGCTGGTGGGTTGCACGGCCGAGGTCGAGCTGCCATTGTAGCCATGGTCGCCGCGACGAATTCTCCTGCCGCCCAAGGCCTGTCGATTGTGAGCGGGCCACCGCTCGCCGATGAGCCCGGGCTGGGCGCGCTCACGTTGCCGGGGTTTCTCCGCGAAGTGACGCGGCTCTACGGCGAGCGCGAGGCGCTGGTGTGGCGCACCGCCGACGGCGCCACGCGCTGGAGCTACGGGCAGCTTTGGGAGCGTGCGGTCGAGGTGGCCCGCGCATTGCGCGCGGGCGGCCTGGGCAAGGACGGCCGCGTCGGCGTTCTGATGACGAACCGGCCGGAATGGCTCGCCGCCGTGTTCGGTACGGCGCTGGCCGGCGGGGTGGCGGTGACCCTGAGCACGTTTTCCACGGCACCCGAATTGGACTATCTGCTAAGGGCTTCCGCCGTTTCGGTGCTGCTGTTCGAGCGCAGGGTGCTGTCGAAGGACTTCGCCGAGATGCTCACCGAATTGGAACCGTCGCAGTACCCGTTTTTGCGGCGGCTCGCGCTCGTCGGCGAATCGGCGCCTGGCATCGAAACCTGGGACGACTTCCTGGCGTCCGGTCACGCGGAACCCCCCGAGCAGGTCGACGCGGCCGCCGCAGCGGTGCTGCCCAGCGATGCCGCCGTGTTGTTCTTCTCGTCTGGCTCCACCAGCAAGCCGAAAGGCATCCTCAGCACGCATCGCGGTGTGTGCATCCAGTTGTGGCGATTTCGGCGCATGTATGGATTCAGTCCGGATGACCACGTTCGCGGCTGGACCGCCAATGGCTTTTTCTGGTCCGGCAACTTCGCGATGGTGCTCGGCTCGACGCTCGCCAGCGGCGGATCGCTGGTCCTGCAATCGACATTCGACGCCGCCGAGGCGCTCGAACTCATGCAGGCCGAGCGGGTGAGCTTTCCGTTCGCCTGGCCGCACCAGTGGACCCAGCTGGAAGGCGCGCCCAACTGGAGCCAGGTGGATTTGAGCAGTGTGAAATTCGCGGACTTCAAAACCCCGATCGCGCACCATCCCACCGTCTCGGGCGAATGGCACGAACCGGGCCACGCCTACGGCAACACCGAAACATTCACGATCACAACCGGTTACCCGGCCAACACACCACCGGAAGTCCATGCCGAAAGTTTCGGCGTGGCGTTGCCCGGGGTCACGCTCAAGATCACCGACCCGCTGACCGGAGACGTCGTTCCACGCGGCGAGCCGGGCGAAATCAGCGTCAAGGGGCCAACTCTCATGCTCGGCTATATCGGCACCCCGCTCGACGAAACCCTGGACGCCGAGGGATTTTTCCCAACCGGCGACGGCGGCTATCTCGACGACGACGGCCGGCTCTACTGGCAAGGCAGGCTGACCGACATCATCAAGACCGGCGGAGCCAATGTGTCGCCACGCGAGGTCGACGAGACCCTGATCTCGCATTCCGGCGTCAAGGTGGCGCAGACCGTCGGCGTTCCGCACCAGACGCTCGGCGAGGTCGTGGTGGCCTGCATCGTGCCGCACGACGGCGTGGTCCTCGACACTGAGCAGCTGCTGGCATTCGCACGCCAACGATTGGCGAGTTATAAAGTGCCGCGGCATGTGTTGTTCTTCCGCGAGGACGAAGTGGCGCTGACGGGCAACGCCAAGATCAAGGCCGGTGAGCTGCGCGAGCTCGCCGCCAAGCGGATCGCCGAAACGGCAGGCCTGCAATGAAATGTCGTGCCGCAGTGATCCGCGGGGTCGGCATGGATTGGGAGATCCGCGAGATCGAGCTTGATCCGCCGCACGGCGGTGAAGTCCTGGTGCGAATGGCCGTCGCCGGAATCTGCCACTCCGACGACCACCTCTTCACCGGCGACGTGGTCCCGACGCCCGAGGCGTTGGCCGCCAGCGGTCAGCCCGCACCGGACTGGTTCCCGCTGCTCGGCGGTCATGAGGGTGCCGGCGTCGTCGAAGAAGTCGGGCCGGGCGTCACGACGGTGCGGCCAGGGGATCGGGTGGCGCTCTCGTTCATTCCCGCATGCGGCAATTGCCGGTTTTGCGTGAACGGTCAGAGCTACATCTGCGATGTCGGCGCGAGCCTGTTCGTGCGGGAGATGCCCACCGACGGAACGTGCCGCCGCCATCTCGGCGACGAAAACCTGTTGGCCTACGGCCAACTCGGCACGTTCGCCGAATATGCCGTGCTTTCGGAGAGGTCCGTCATCAAGATCGACGACGCGATCCCCTTCCACGCCGCATCACTGGTGTCCTGCGGGGTCAGCACCGGCTGGGGCTCTGCGACCGTTTCGGCGGGCACCGAGCCCGGCGACACCGTCGTGGTAATCGGCACGGGCGGGGTGGGGATGAACGCGCTACAGGGGGCTCGCGCCGTTGGCGCGAAATATGTGGTCGGCGTGGATCCGGTTCAATCCAAGCGGGATTCGGCCAAGTTCTTCGGTGCCACGCACACCGCGGCCTCGGCCGAGGAAGCGATACCCGTCGTCAACGAGATCACCGCCGGTGTCATGGCCGACCGCGTCGTCGTCACGCCCGGCGTCGTGCACGTGGACCTGATCCCGTTGGCGATGGCGCTGCTTCGCAAGGGCGGGGTCTGCGTGCTCACCGGCATCACGCCGTTCACCGAGCCGCCGGTTCCGTTGGTGCTGCAGGAGATGACGCTGTCGGCCAAGCAACTCCGGGGTGCGCTCTACGGCGGGATGAACCCGCGCACCAGCGTGCCGTTGCTGCTTTCGTTGTATCAAGCGGGCGCACTGAAACTCGACGAGCTGGTCACCCGCCACTACCGGCTCGAGCAGATCAACCAGGCGTTCGTCGACCTGCGCGAAGGACGCAACATTCGCGGGATCATCGACTTCGTCGGAACTTAGATCGCTGCGGCCGAAACTTGTCGGTGGTGGCTGCTTTGATGGCGGTATGGCTTCGACCGCTTCTGCTGACGCCGTGGAGATGATCCCGAAGGATCGTCTTGCGGTGTTGTTTGAGGAGTTGGCGGAGTTGTGTGGTCAGCGTAATGCGATTGATGGGCGCATCGTGGCGATCGCCGCCGAGCTCGATGGTCGGCAGTTGTGGGGAATGACCGGGGCGCGGTCGCTGGCGGCGGTGATGGCCTGGAAGACGGGCTGCTCACCGGCCAATGCGCGCACCGTGGCCACCATCGCCGAGCGGTTGGAGGAGTTTCCCCGCTGCGCTCAAGCTTTGAGCGAGGGCCGGCTGTCGCTGGATCAGGTCGGGGTGATCGCCGCGCGCGCGGGGCAGGGATCCGATGAGCACTACGCGCAATTGGCCGCGGTGGCCACGGTGACCCAGTTGCGTACCGCGGTCAAACTCGAACCGCGACCCGACCCCGGCCCCGCGCCCGAGCCCGAACGCTCATTCACGAAATCGAGCACCGAGCAGGGCAGCTGCTACCGCATCAAACTCGGCCGCCTCGATGCCGCCAAATTCGACGCCGCGCTGGCCTCGCATCGCGACGCGTTGTTCGCCGAATGGCGCCGCGATCACGGCGATGACGAGCAGGCAGCACAAGACAGGCCTGCGTTGCCCACGACGGGGGATGCGTTCATGCGGTTAATCGAGGCGGGCTGGGATGTGGAGGCGGCCCTTCGCCCGCACGGGCAGCACACCACCGTGGTGGTGCACGTCGATGTGCAGCAGAAAGCCGCCGCCCTGCATCTGGGGCCGCTGCTGTCGGACGCCGAACGCCAGGAACTGACCTGCGATGCCACCTGCGAGGTCTGGTTCGAACGCCACGGCAACGTCATCGGCGCCGGGCGCACCACCCGGGTGATCAACCGCCGGCTGCGCCGCGCCCTCGAACACCGCCACCCCACCTGCGCGGTCCCCGGTTGCGGCGCCACCCGCGGCCTGCATGCGCACCACATCCAGCACTGGGAAGACGGCGGCCCCACCGAGCTGCACAATCTGGTGCTGGTCTGTCCGTACCATCATCGGCTGCACCACCGCGGCCTGATCAGGATCAGCGGACCCGCCGACGCCCTGACCGTCACCGATGACACCGGCCAACTACTCAGCCCAGGATCGCTAGGCGACCACCCACCCAACCCCCACCCGCGGTCCCGCCCTGCCGCGGGCCCCTCGGCGAACGCGCCGACTGGTGGTGGTACACACCCTTCCAACCCCAACCACCACCAAGCAACAACTGAGTTGGTGAGCGCGGGGCGGAGCCGAAACACGTTGTGGCAACAAGCATTAAACCGATTCGAAGTGACGCCGGATTCCGGCCAACATCTCGATGTGCGCCTTGATCCCCTCGCGCGTCGTCAGCGCGGCCAGCGGCCGCGGCGCGGCGAATCGGATTCGCTCGGTGACGCGTGTGCCCGCGTCGATCGGCTCGAAACTCACCCGCCCGTGTAGACGCACCCCGGGGGACTGCGCGGCTTCGGTGAGCACGTCACCCTGGTGCGGGACGTGCAGCCGCGCCCGATAGGTGATCTTGATGGTCAACGGCCCCAACGGAATTCGATCCACCACGCGATAGCTGTGCAGATATCCATCCGGGCCCTCGGTGCGCGACGTCGTCTCCACCGACACGATCAGCGGGTGCACGACCTTGATGTTGTCCAGGTCGACGTAGAACGCGCGCACTTCGTCCGGCGGTGCGGGGACGTCTTCGGACACCTCGGCTTCGGTGTGGGCGACCCACCAGCTCATAGATACAACTCCGCCGCGAGAACACCTGTGCGCCACCAGATCAACGCGGCGAACAGACCGACCGCGAAGACAGTCACCGCGGCTTGGATCGCGTTGCGCTGTGCTCGGGGCGCATAAACATAAGCCGCAGCAACCAACGCCCCGGTGATCAGCCCGCCCACGTGCCCCTGCCAGCTGATCCGTTGCGTACTGACCGCCGGCGCGACAAAGGTGAAAACCAGGTTGACCACAATCACCGCGGCCACCCAACGCAAGTCGAGGTTGAGCCGCTTCGCCACCACCAGCGTCGCGCCGAAGAGGCCGAACACCGCCCCCGATGCGCCCGCGGTCGCGGCGTTCAGGGTGAGCAGGTAGACCAGCACCGACCCACCCAGCAGGCTCAACGCATACAGCGCACCGAAACGCAGCCGGCCGAGCAGCATCTCCAGCGGCGGGCCCACGACGTAGAGCGCCCACATATTCAGCAGCAGATGCGCCGCGCCGTAATGCACGAACGCCGAGGTCACCAGCCGGTACAGCTGGCCGTCGGCGACCGCCGGCGACCACAAGACCAGCTGACTTTGCAAGCCCTTCACCGACATCTGCAGCGCGAACGTCACCACGTTGATCGCGATCAGCGCGTAGGTGATCACCGGCGCGCCGGCCCGTTCCCGCCCGCCGAATTGGGTACGCGGCTGCCGGACCGTCCGGGCTCCCTCGGCCACGCACTCCACGCATTGATGACCGACCGCGGCCGAGCGCAGGCATTCCGGACACGTGTATCGGTCGCAGCGGTTGCAGCGCAGGTAGGTAACACGATCGGGGTGTCGATAACAGGTGGGTGCCACGGTCTGCGGTGGCGGTGCGCTGGGACCGTTCACGGCACCAATCTTGCCCGCTATTGTGATTTTCGTGGCCGATACGGGCGCGGTTGAGCGTTACCTGCAGTTTCTCGCCGCCCACGATTGGGACGGCCTGGCCACCACCATTGCCGACGAAGGCTTGATCCGAGAAGGACCGTTCTGCGACGTCGTCGAGGGCAAGGAGCACTACGTCGCCTACCTGCGCAAGGTGTGCACCACACTCAACGGCCACCGGCTGGACGTCAAGCGGATCTCGCACGTCGACGGCCGCGTCTGCTTCGTCGAGCTAACCGAGACGTTCGAGATCGACGGCACCGCCGCCGAGTGGCCCGAATGCCTGCTGTTCGAGCAGGACGACGACGGGCTGATATCTCACGTCAGCGTGTTCTTCAAGCAGCGACACGCCGACACCCCGTAGAGCTCTATTCCCTCACCCACCGAATTGACCTAACGTGTGGGGATGGAGTCTGACGGAACGACGGAGTCGGTATCGGTCGAGAAATTGCACTCGGGCGACCCGATCACCGATTGCGGCCAACGCTACATAGTCCTCGAATCCAAAGCCGTCGGCGATAGCTGCGTAGTTCTCGAGCTGGAGTCCAGAGTGGACCACCAGTTGCAGGTCATCGAGAAGTCCTTCCCCGCTGGGTACCAGGTCGGCAGGGCGCATCACCGAATTTTGTAACCCACGTTTTCCCAGCCCGAATAGGCGTCAGTGGCCATTCGACGGCTACGCGTACTTTTGCGTAGTTAGCCGTGTTGAAAACCTTTGCCGCTGCGATCAAGTGGGTCGGGATCCAACCCCAAATAGGCGGCCCGCAGTCGGTCCCATAACTGCAGCTGTTCCCATGCAGGCTCGTCGCGGAACTGCTGGGTCTTGGTGAGAAACGGATTTGGCAGCATTAGCGTCATCATCTGTTCGTCGCGGCCGTTGTAGAGCCGCAAGCCCCAGGAGGTCGGGAAACCGTCGTCGCTGATCCGGCGATAAAGCTCCGCCCGCGCGCAACGACGGATCCGGCCGAGTTCGGGCCCGCTGTCCAGGTGCTCGCCGATGCGCAGGTGGAAGTGCCAGCGCCCGAAGTCCACCGTCGCGTACCCGTCGTACATCGAGATCCGTGTCGGAGGGTTGGGTGCGGCAACTTCCCAGGCGGCGCCCTCGATGAGGACGCCGAACCAGATTTCGTCCCAGTACTCGTCGAAGCAGACGTGGATCAGATCGAGCAGGCTCTGCTCGTCGACCGGCAGCGGCCACCGCTGTTCGCGTCCCCCATCTTCGGTCTCGACGATCGGGGGGCCGGGGGCATCTGTCGTCCGAGTCATGACCTTCTCAATCTAGTAGGCCTTGTTCCGGAGCCCAGTAGGCAAGCATCTCCGCGAAGGTCTCGAAAGCCGCCGCGGACACGCCGTAGGTGGCCTCCAGGTGGATGCTAAGCGGAAAGCCCAGGTCAGCAACGCCGTCCAGCACCCGCTTGTACAGGTCGACCAGGAGTCGGCGCTTCACGGCGGGTTCGGCGGCGGCCAATTGCCGCACGAATTCTTGCTCTCCGGCCACCGCCTCGTTTCCCGGGTCCTCAATCAGCCAATTGATGAGGCCGACGCGGGATTCCATCTTTGGGACGAACCCAAACGAAAGCAGGATCTCCGGACGGTGATCAGTGCTCGCTGCGAATTCGGTCAGAAAACCCACGATCGCATCGGAATACAAGAGCTGGGTCATCCCGTAGGTAGCGCCTTGGTCGCACTTGAAGTTGAGCCGGCCCGCCTCGCCTTCCCTCGTTGGGATAACGATCACGCCGCGGTTAACCACCTGCTCGCGGTAGATCGACAAGGCGTCCGTCGGGGCGACACCGGAGCCCTCACCGTCGTTCATGGTGCGCGGCACCCCGACGAAGACGACGCCCTCCATGCCTGCCGCGGTCAGCTCAGCGAGGCGATGATCTAGGTCGGACTCATCCATGAAGGCGGTGACCTGCGTGCACAACCCGCTGAGCCCGGGCAGTTCGGGTTTGACGACGGACCAGAAGTCCAGCACGTCCAGCTTGGCCTCCATCGCGACGGGCCGGTCGCCGTCCTCGGGGACCAGCCCGGGGATCATCACGTGCCGGATCCGTCCGTCCAGGCCCGACTCGGCCGATAACCGCGCGACTTTGCGCACGTCTGCTAATGCGCGGT
The DNA here is from genome assembly GCF_010730195.1 of Mycobacterium conspicuum. Taxonomy (NCBI): domain Bacteria; kingdom Bacillati; phylum Actinomycetota; class Actinomycetes; order Mycobacteriales; family Mycobacteriaceae; genus Mycobacterium; species Mycobacterium conspicuum. The sequence continues at coordinate 6,040,495 of NZ_AP022613.1, read as the reverse complement.
CCTTTCCCCCGTCCACGTTCGGCGGTACCAACTCAAGCGCGATGGTTTTCAGTGTCATACCGATCCTTTTCCGTCAGCTGATGACCGCCAAGAGGTCGCCGCCTTCGACTTGCGCGGTGCGAGATACCGCGACGCGTACGACCCTTCCGGCTTTGGGGGCAGTGACCGCGGCTTCCATCTTCATCGCTTCGATTGTCGCGATGGTCTGCCCGGGCTCGACTTCCTCGCCGACTTCGACTGTGACGGTGACGACGCCGGCGAACGGCGCGGGGATGTGGTCGACGTTGCCGCGGTCGGCCTTTTCCGCGGTCGGGATGTCGGTGGCCGCACTGTGGTCGCGCACCAGCACGGGACGCAGCTGCCCGTTGAGAATGCACATCACCGTGCGCATTCCGCGTTCGTCGGGATCCGAGATCGCCTCCAGACCGATCAGCAGTTCGACACCGCGCTCCAGCTTGACGCGATGTTCGTCGCCGTGGCGCAGTCCGTAGAAGAACTGATTCGCACTCAACTGTGACGTGTCGCCGTACTTTTCCTGGTGAGCCTCAAACTCTTTGGTGGGCCCCGGGAACAACAGCCGATTCAGAGTAGCCTGGCGCTCCGTCCCCGGTACAGCCAACAAGCCTTCATCCTCGGCCGAGAGTGGTTGCTCCTGCTTTGCGGGTCCACGACCATGTAAGGCTCTGGTGCGCAAAGGTTCCGGCCAGCCGCCGGGCGGGTCCCCGAGTTCGCCGCGCAGAAAGCCGACCACCGAATCCGGAATGTCATAGCGCGCCGGATCAGCGGCGAAGTCCTGCGCGGTGGTCCCGGCCGCGACCAATGCCAGCGCCAGATCCCCGACCACCTTGCTCGACGGAGTCACCTTGACCAGGTGTCCCAGGATCGAATCGGCACCGGCATAGGCGTTTTCGATGTCCTCGAATCTATCGCCGAGGCCCAACGCGACGGCCTGTTGACGCAGGTTCGACAACTGCCCGCCCGGGATTTCGTGACGGTACACCCGCCCAGTCGGGGACGGCAGCCCGGACTCGAATGGCGCGTAGACGTTTCGCAGTGCCTCCCAGTACGGCTCCAGATCGCACACGGCGGTAAGCGACAGGCCGGTGTCGTAACACGTGTGGGCCGCCGCGGCAACAATCGAGGAAAGGGAGGGCTGGCTCGTCGTCCCCGCCAGCGGCGCCGCCGCTCCGTCGACCGCGTCCGCCCCCGCCTGCCAGGCCGCCAGATACGTGGCCAGTTGGCCGCCCGGGGTGTCGTGGGTGTGTACGTGCACCGGCAAGTCGAAGCGGGACTTGAGCGCCGATACCAGCGTCGTGGCGGCCGGGGCCCGCAGCAGCCCCGCCATGTCTTTGATCGCCAGAACGTGCGCGCCAGCCGTGACGATCTGCTCGGCCAGCTTCAGGTAATAGTCCAGGGTGTAGAGGTTTTCGGCCGGATCGCTGAGGTCGCCGGTGTAGGAAATCGCGACTTCGGCTACCGCCGTGCCGGTGTCCCGGACGGCGTCGATCGCGGGTCGCATCGAATCCACGTTGTTCAGCGCGTCGAAAATCCGGAAGATGTCGATGCCGGTGCTCGCGGCCTCCTCGACGAATGCCGTCGTCACGATCTCCGGATACGGCGTGTAGCCCACCGTATTACGTCCGCGCAGCAGCATCTGCAGACAGATGTTGGGCATCGCCTCACGCAACGCGGCCAAGCGGTACCACGGGTCTTCCTTCAAGAATCGCAGGGCCACGTCGTAGGTTGCGCCGCCCCAGCACTCCACCGAGAGCAGCTGAGGCATCATCCGCGCGATGTAAGGTGCCACCATGAGCAGGCCGGTGCTGCGAACCCTGGTCGCCAGCAACGACTGATGTGCATCGCGGAAAGTCGTGTCGGTGACACCGACGGCTTCGGATTCGCGCATCCAGCGCGCGAATCCCTCGGGGCCCAACTCGGCGAGACGCTGTTTGGAGCCCGGGGCCGGCGGCAGCGAAGGGTCGAGCTCCGGCAGTTTGTCGTGTGGATACACCGACGATGGCCGAGGACCGTGCGGTTGGTTGACGGTCACTTCGGCGAGATAGTGCAAGATCTTGGTACCCCGGTCAGCGCCGGCGTTCGCGGTCAGCAGCTGTGGGCGTTCGTCGATGAATGATGTCGTCGCGCGGCCCGCTACGAAATCGGGGTCGTCGAGCACGGCCTGAAGGAACGCGGTGTTGGTGGTTACTCCGCGGATGCGGAATTCGGCGACCGCCCGTCGCGCGCGGCGCACGGCGGCCGCGAAATCGGATCCGCGGCAGGTCAATTTGACCAACATCGAATCGAAATGCGCCGACACTTCTGCACCCAAGTGCGTGCCGTCATCCAATCGGATCCCCGCGCCCCCCGGTGTGCGATAGGCGGTGATGCGTCCGGTGTCGGGCCGGAACCCGTTGGAGGGATCCTCGGTGGTAATTCGGCACTGCAGCGCGGCGCCGTGCGGTGTGATCGACTCTTGACTCAAGCCCAGATCGGCCAGGGTTTGTCCGGATGCTATGCGCAGCTGACTGGACACCAAGTCGACGTCGGTGATCTCCTCGGTCACGGTGTGTTCTACCTGGATGCGCGGATTCATCTCGATGAAGACGTAGTTGCCGCGTTCGTCGAGGAGGAACTCGACCGTTCCCGCGCACGAGTATCCGATATGCCGCGCGAACGCCACCGCGTCCGCGCAGATGCGTTCGCGTAGCTCAGGTTTCAGGTTCGGCGCGGGAGCCAGCTCAACGACCTTCTGGTGGCGGCGCTGCAGGCTGCAGTCCCGTTCGTAGAGGTGGATCACGTTTCCGCAAAGATCGGCCAGTATTTGCACCTCGATGTGGCGCGGGTTGACCACCGCCTGCTCGAGGAACACCGTCGGGTCGCCGAAGGCGGACTCGGCTTCCCGCGACGCCGCCTCGATCGCCTCGGCCAATTCAGCGGAATTGCTTACTCGGCGCATTCCTCGGCCGCCGCCACCGGCTACCGCCTTGACGAACAACGGGAATTGCATCGAGTGGGCCGCGGCCACTAGGTCCGCGGTGCACGAGGATGGCGGCGACGACGCCAGGACGGGCAGCCCCGCGGCCCGGGCTTCGGCCACCGCCCGCGACTTGTTTCCGGTCAGTTCGAGAACCTGCACCGACGGCCCCACGAAGGTGATGCCGGCTGACGCGCAGGCCGCCGCCAGAGTGGGGTTCTCCGATAGGAAGCCGTAGCCCGGGTAGATCGCGTCGGCACCACACGCTTTCGCGGTCGCGACGATGTCCTCGACGTTGAGGTAGGCGCGGACCGGATGGCCTTCTTCGCCGATCTGGTACGACTCGTCCGCCTTTGTCCAATGCGCCGAGTTGCGGTCCTCGACCGGGTAGATCGCGACCGTACTCATGCCCAGTTCATAGGCGGCGCGGAACGCCCGGATCGCGATCTCGCCCCGGTTGGCGACCAGAACTTTCGAAACCACAGGTGGGCTAGCGGGTCACTTTGAGCTCACGCTGCGGCGGGCCGACATACTCGCTCAGCGGACGGATCAGAGCGTTGGAGGCGGCCTGCTCCATGATGTGCGCCGTCCACCCGGTGATGCGGCTCATCACGAAAATTGGTGTGAAGCAACCGATATCGAAGCCAATCAGATAATAGGCCGGCCCGGTCGGGAAATCCAGATTGGGTTTGATCCCGTTGGCGGACGCCATCCCTTTCTCCAGCACTTCGTAGATGTCGAGCCACTTCTGGCCGTCGCGGGCGGCGGCAACACGCCTCAACGCTTGTTTCATGCTCGGCACCCGGGAGTCACCGTTTTTGTATACGCGATGACCGAAGCCCATGATCTTTTCTTTGCGGTCTATCTTGCCCTGCAGCCACTCGGCGGCGTTGTCGGCGCTACCGATCTCGATCATGTCGTGCATAACTGCTTCATTGGCTCCGCCGTGCAACGGGCCCTTAAGCGCGCCGATAGCCGCCGTGACCGCGCTGTAGATGTCGGATTGCGTGGAGGTGACGACCCGCGCGGCGAATGTGGAGGCGTTGAAGCTGTGCTCGGCGTAGAGCACCATGGACCGTTCGAACGCGTCGACGATCACTTGCTCAGGGACATCGCCAAAGCACATGTGCAGGAAGTTCTGCGCATAGCTCATATGACTATGCGGGGCAATGGGTTCCAGGCCGCGCCTGCGACGCATGTCGGCAGCCACGATGGTCGGCAAAACCGCGAACATCCGCAGGGATTTGGCGTAGTTGGCCTCGGGGCTGCTGTCGTCTTCTTGAGCGTCCTCGGCGCCCATGTAGCTGATCACTGTGCGCACCACATCCATCGGGTGGCAGGTGTCAGGCTGCTTGGCGATCAGCGACAGCATGGATCGGTCGAGCCGACGCGAAGCGCGTTCGCGCTGGGTGAACAACGCCAGTTCCTGATCGTTGGGCAATTCGCCATGCCACAGCAGGTAGGCCACCTGCTCGAAGCTGCAGTGCGCGGCCAGGTCCTGCACGGCGTAGCCGCGATACGTCAGGGAGTTGGTTTCCGGCACGACCTTGGAGATCGAGGTGGTGTCAACGACGACACCGGCCAGGCCTTTGTAGATGCGGGGTTGGTCGTCAATCGTGCTCACTGGGTGACTCCTTGGCGGGCGAAGTTGTAAATGTCGGAATCGAATTGGTTGTAGTCGGCGTAACGCAGCAGCTCGTAGAGGCGGCCGCGATGTTGCATGCGGTCGAGGAGGCCGGATTGCGTACCGGTACTGGCGATTTCACGGAGTCCGACCTCTACGGCGTGCATCGCCAGGCGCAGCGTCGTGACGGGATAGATCACGACGTTGTAGCCGATCTCGGACAACTGTGCCGCCGTCAGCAGCTGCGACTTTCCGAACTCGGTCATGTTGGCCAACAAGGGGGTCGCCACCGCTTCGCGGAACTGTTCGAACTCCGTTGGGGTATACAGGGCTTCGGTGAAGATCAGGTCGGCGCCGGCGTCGGCGTAGGCCTTGGCCCGGTCGATCGCGGCGGGAATTCCCTCGACGCCTGCGGCGTCGGTGCGCGCGCAGATGATGAAATTCGGGTCACGCCGCGCGGATACGGCGGCACGCAACCGTTTGACCATCTCTCCGGTGGGCACGACCGCTTTGCCGTCCAGATGCCCGCATCGCTTGGGGTTGACCTGGTCCTCGAGATGGCAGCCCGCCAGTCCGGCGTCCTCCAACAGCGTCACGGTGCGCGCGGCGCTCATCGGTTCGCCGAACCCGGTGTCGGCGTCGATCAAAGTGGCCAGGTCGGTCACCGCCGCGATCTGCGCTCCCCGCGAGCTGACTTCGGTCAGGGTCGTCAGTCCGATGTCGGGCAGGCCGAGGTCGGCCGACAGCACCGCGCCCGACACATACACGCCGTCGAATCCGATCTCGCCGACCAACTTGGCGACCAGCGGCGAAAAGGCCCCCGGAAACCGAAGCAGCCGGCCGCTTTCCAGGCCGCTGCGGAACTTGGCCCGCTTCCCGGCAGCGGGGACGTCGCTGGCGAGCAAGCCGCTCATCAGAAGATCCCTGGCGGAATCGTCGGCGCCATGTCGAGCACTGAGGGGTCGACGACGATGTTGAGCGCACCCAGCGCGCCGGCCCGCTGTTCGGCAAGGCTTTCCACCACCGAGATGAACCGGTGTTGCTCGGTGTCGGTGACCACACCGTTGGCCAACTCGTTGAACTTGCCGATGTACTGCTTTCGCTCAAATGGCCTGGCGCCCAACGGGTGAGCGTCGGCGAGGGCGATCTCGTCGATGATCACCTCGCCGCTCCTCAGGGTCACCTCCGCGCGGGCGCCGAACGCCTTCTCCGCCGGGTCGCTTGCGTGGTAGCGCCGGGTCCATTCAGGGTCTTCGCGGGTGGAAATCTTGTGCCACAGCTCGATGGTGTCCGGCCGGTGGGCCCGCTCCGGTGCGTAGGAGCGCTCGTGGTGCCAGGCGCCGTCCTGCAACGCGACGGCGAAGATGTACATCACCGAGTGGTCGAGCGTTTCGCGGGAGGCGTCCGGGTCCATCTTCTGCGGGTCGCCCGCCCCGGTGCCGATCACGTAGTGGGTGTGGTGACTGGTGTGCAGGACGATGGTGGCGATCTGGTCCAGGTCGCCGATGCGCTCGCGCATCCGGCGGGCCAGGTCGATCAACGCCTGGCTCTGGTATTCGGCCGAGTGCTCCTTGGTGTAGGTGTCCAGGATGGCGCGCTTCGGCTCCCCCGGCTCGGGAAGCGGAACCTGATAGGTGTGCTCGGGGCCCGAGAGCAGCCAGGCAATCACCCCGTCCTCGCCTTCCCAGATGGGGGCGGGCGCACCCTCCCCGCGCATCGCGCGGTCCACGGCCTCGATGGCGACCTTGCCGGCCCAGGCGGGCGCGTACGCCTTCCAGCTCGAGATCAGGCCTTTGCGCGATTGCCGGGTGGCCGTCGTGAGGTGCAGCGACTGGCCGACGGCCTGATAGATGGTCTCCTTGTCCAGGCGGAGCATGGTGCCAAGGCCGGCGGCGACCGACGGGCCCAGATGCGCGACGTGGTCGATCTTGTGCTCGTGCAGGCAAATCCCCTTGGCCAGGTCGACCTGGATCTCGTAACCGGTGGCGATGCCACGGATCAGGTCGGTGCCACCGATGCCGAGGTGCTGGGCGACGGCGACCAGCGCTGGGACGTTGTCCCCGGGATGGGAGTACTCGGCGGCGAGAAACGTGTCGTGGTAATCCAATTCGCGCACGGCGACGCCGTTGGCCCAGGCCGCCCATTCCGGCGAGTAGTCGCCACCGACACCGAAAACCTTCGCGCCCTTAGCCTTTGCCTCTACCGATGGGGCTGGGTGCGCCAGCGCCTGTGCGCGGGCGGCGGATACCGGGCGACGGATGACCGAAGCCGCCGACACCGACGCGTTGTCGATGATGCGGTTGATGACCATCGCCTCGGTCTCGGCGGGCACGGCGACCAGGTCTGCCGCTACCTCGGCGATCTTCCAAGCCAGGTGATCAGTGCGGGGGAAATCCTCAGCGCTGCGTCGGGTTCGAACTTCATGGATCCGCATAAACCGCACGGTACGCAGCTGCTGCCATGGCGTAAATGCACTGTAAAAGCGTAATTTTGTGTCCTTGGCGATACGATTTTGCGAATTTTGCGTAAGGGCGAGGGCGTACTCTGACACACGTGGCGAGGACGTTCGTCGGAGCTCGGCTGCGGCGGCTGCGCGAGGAGCACGGCCTGACCCAGGTGGCGCTGGCGCGCGCCCTAGGCCTGTCGACGAGCTACGTCAACCAGCTCGAGAACGACCAGCGCCCGATCACGGTCTCGGTGCTGCTCACCCTCACCGAACGTTTCGACCTACCGACGCAATACTTCGCCCCGGATTCCGATGCCCGTCTGGTGTCTGACCTGCGGGAGGTTCTTGCCGAGGGAAACGCGACTGCCGCACAGATAGCAGAGCTCGTCGCCCGGATGCCAGACGTCGGTCAGACGTTGGTCAACCTACACCGCCGATTACACGACGCCACAGCGGATCTCGAGGCGCTGCACACCCGTGCAAATGTCGAGACATCGGCGTTGCCTCAGCAACCCATGCCTTTCGAAGAGGTCCGGGATTTCTTCTACGACCGCAAGAACTACATCGGGGAACTCGACATCGCGGCCGAGGAACTGTTCAACCGCAACCGACTGCGGGTCGGCGGCCTCGATGGCCAGCTGGCGCGGCTCCTTGACAGCGAACTCGGCGTGACGGTGGTCATCGACGACGGGCAGACGCTAAAACCCAACTCCAAGCGCCTGTTTCAGCCTGATTCGAGCACGTTGTACCTGGCTCGCTGGCTTCACCCAGGCCAACGTGCCTTTCAGATCGCAACCCAGATCGCGTTGCTCACCCAGGCCGAATCAATCGATGCAATCATCGCCGGCAACGACCAGTTGAGCGACGACGCGCGCGGCGTGGCCCGCATCGGCCTAGCCAACTACTTCGCCGGCGCCCTGCTGCTGCCCTACCAGAGGTTCCTCGACGCCGCCGAAAGCGTCCGCTATGACATCGACCAGTTGGCGCGCCGGTTTGGGGTCGGTTTCGAAACCATCTGCCATCGACTGTCGACCCTGCAGCGCCCCGCCGCGCGCGGGGTACCGTTCATCTTCGTCCGGACCGACAGCGCGGGAAACATCTCTAAGCGGCAGTCCGCCACGGCATTCCACTTCTCTCGGGTCGGCGGCAACTGCCCGCTGTGGGTCGTTCATCACGCGTTCTCCCGCCCCGGTCAATTCCTGACCCAGGTAGCTCAAATGCCCGACGAACGTACATATTTCTGGATCGCACGGACCACCACGACCGAGCCCAGCCGCTACCTCGGTCCGGACAAGAGCTTTGCCATCGGGCTGGGGTGCGACGTGGACCACGCTGAGAAACTGATCTATTCCGTGGGTATCGATCTGACCGACTCCGAGGCAATCGTGCCGATCGGCGCGGGGTGCAAGATCTGCGACCGACCCGCCTGCCCGCAACGCGCGTTTCCCTACCTAGGTCACCCGGTACGCGTCGACCCGCACTCCAGCACCGACCTGCCCTACCCGCCCGCGATCGCGCGTTAAACCGCCCGACCGTCGGTTTTCTCCAAATGGGACCCCGCGACACTGTCGGGGTGCGACAATATCGCGCGTAAGGCGATGATGATGCAGGAAGCCGGTGTGAATCCGGCGCGGTCCCGCCACTGTCATCGGGGAGCGACCCTCAACAGCCACGGCCCACTGAGCTTGACGGCCGGAAGGCGAGGCGAGCGGAGATCCGAGAGCCAGGAGACTCGCGTCATCGCATCCTGCTAGCCCGGGGCGGATCTCCCCGGAGAGAGCTGACCCGCCATGGCGCTGCAATCCGCCCCTCTCGAATTCGGTCGTCAGCGATGACCGCCCCAATTTGGATGGCCTCACCACCCGAGGTGCATTCGGCGCTGCTCAGTAGCGGGCCCGGGCCAGGTTCGTTGCTGGCCGCGTCCGCGTCCTGGACCGCCTTGAGCACTGCGTACACCGAGACGGCCGACGAGCTGATCGCGCTGCTCGCGGGCGTGCAGGCCGGGGCGTGGGAGGGCCCGAGCGCGGCGGCGTATGTCGCCGGCCACGCCGCTTACCTGGCCTGGCTCGCCCAGGCCGCCGCCGACAGCGCGACAGCGGCTGTCCGACACGAAACCGCGGCCACCGCCTACACCGCCGCGCTTGCCGCGATGCCGACCCTGGTCGAATTGGCCGCCAACCACGCCACCCACGCGGTGTTGTTGGCGACGAATTTCTTTGGCCTCAACACCATTCCCATCGCGCTCAACGAGGCCGACTACGTGCGGATGTGGGTTCAGGCCGCGACCGTGATGGGCACCTACCACGCGGTCTCCACCGCGGCGGTGGCCTCGTCCTACCCGACTCCAAAGGTCCCGCCGATCGTGCACTCGCTGATAGACGAGTTCTACAAGCTCTTCCCGCTGCCCCCCGACACGGAGAACCAGGTCATGGCCTGGCTGACGAAGATCGGTTTCATCGACTACTGGAACAACGTTTTACAACCGTTGAGCAACGCGTTGTACGACAACCCCTTCTTCGCGGCGATGTTTTCCGGCTTCGATCCGTACCTGCCCATCCTCGGCAATCCGCTGATCTTCCTCAGCCCGTACAACATCGCGTTCGCCCTCGGCTACCCGATGGACATCGGTTCCTATGTCGCGTACCTGTCGCAGACCTTCTTCTACATCGGGCTGGATCTGACCGCGGCGTTCGCTTCGGGCAATCCGGCGACAATCGGTTTCACCATCCTGTTCACCACCGTCGAGGCCGTCGGCACGATCATCACCGACACCATCGCGCTGCTGAAGACGCTGCTCGAGCAGACCGCGGTGTTCTTCACGGTTTTCGTGCCCCTGATAACCGCCCCGCTGGTGACGGTGGCCACCGGCGCGCTCGCGCCGATCGGCCTCGCCGGCTTGGCGGGTCTGTCCGCCCTTCCCCCGGCACCCCCGGTCGCGCCGCCCATTGCGCCGCCCGTCCTGGCGCTGCCTCCGAGCGCCCCGACCCCCACGTCGTCTTCGACGCCGGCCCCCGTGGAGGCCACCGTCCCGGCCGCTACACCGACGGCGCCACCGCCGTCGCTCACGCCACCGACGCTTGGCGGCCCGGGCCTGAGCATGACGATGGGTGCGACCATGCCTGCTGGTATGGAGAACTTCGCCTACCTGGTGGGCGGCCTGACCGCGGCGACCGGCGCGGCGGCGGCCGGCAGGGCCCGACGAAAGGCGCCCGAGGCCGACAGCGCCGCGGCCGCGGCGACCGCGGCGGCACCCATTGAAAAGGACAAGACGCAGCGGCGCCGACGGGTGAAGGCGCAGATGCTCGGGCGCGGTTACGAATACATGGATTTGGAAGACGTGGATACCGGCGAACTGGTTGGCGCGGTAGCGGCCTCGGCGACCGGCGCCGGGCCCCAGGGGTTCGCCGGAACCGCCACCAAGTCCGGTGCCGGACGGGCGGCGGGGTTAACCACGCTTCCCGACGACTTCGGCAGCGGCCCAACGATGCCGATGATCCCGGGCACCTGGGACACCGAAGCACCGCCGGGCGACAATCGCTAACTCACCCTGGATGCGGTCGGTCGAGACAGCGAATTGCGTTGCCTGCGTTGCAGATTGATCCTGGCGACGCGGCCAAGCAGTGCGGGGTTGAGTAGACGCGCCGGAGGATCCAGCAGCCCGGTGACCCTGAAGAACTGCGTGGTGACGACGGCATCGGTCTCGCAGGCGGTCAGGACACGATCCACGAGTCGGTTCGTCAGGCGCATCGATGCCGTTCGTCGCCCCTCCACTTGCGGGAACGCCAGATCGGAAGTGGCCCCGGTTTGCCAGGCCACCCCGATCGTCTTGGCGGCGGCACGAAAGTACCGTCGCGGCAGGTCGGTCAGACCGCGCCGCAGGCAGTCAAGCAGCACCACCGCGTCCAGCGCCGCCACCGACATGCCCTGCCCGTAGATGGGGTTGAAGCTACAGACCGCGTCGCCGAGAGCCAGCAGGCCCTCTGGCAACCGTCGCATCTTGTCGTAGCGGCGCCATTGGCTGCACGGCATGCGGTGCTGCACCACCGGTCCAAGCGGTTCACCGGCGCGCACCACCTCCAGCAAGCGATCCGGCACGTACTCGGCCGCGAAGGACAGCATGCCGGCGAGCTCGCGCGGAGGCTCGTGACCGACCATTCCGAAGACCGTGAACAAACACGTCTCGTTTTCGTTGCGCACCAAGAACATTCCGGTCGGGCGACCGGGTGCCGGGCTGACGAGGGCCAGCACCTCCGTCATGGCGCCGGGTGGGATCCGCAGCCGTTGGCTGACATAGACCGTGTGCATGGTGACGCGATCCTCGACCGGCCGGCCATAGCCGAGGCTCTCCAGAAAGGCGGGCGTGTGGGCACCGCGGCCCATCGCGTCGACAACCAGGTCGGCCGCCAACTCCTCTAGACCGTCTCCCCCGCGGCTCGTTACCCGAACTCCGGTGACCCGACTGCGGTCCGCGTTCGAAATGAATTCGGCGGCGTCCCGGCCCTGCTGAATCGTCACGTTGGAGATCGCCTGCACGCGGCCCCGGACAAGGCGTTCCAGCAGGGCTCGGCTGGGCGCATACACCGCCAGCTCGACGGGATCGCAGGTCAGCTTCGCGGACTGAATTACCTCATGGCCGCTGTAGCACATGTACACCTTGGCCAGATCTCCGTCATCGGACGCCGGCGCACCGGCGGCGACGAGCTCGTCGATCAAACCGGAAAACAGCTCCTCGAGGATGAGTGCGCCGCGCGCCAGCAGAGCGTGCGGGTGCCGGCCCTGCGGCACCCCCTTCCTGGTGACCGGATCGTCGGGCAGGTCGTCCCGTTCGATCACCGTGACGGTGCCGAAGAAGTCGGCCAGCACCCGGGCCGCAAGAAGCCCGCCCATGCTGGCCCCGAGAACGATCGCGCGCTCACCCAGTACCGGCATGGCAGCGAACCGTAGCAGCCGACCTACCGGAATATCGGAAAATGGACAGCAGATACGACCCCTTATTTGCTGCGCGCCGGACGGGGATCGTTGGGGTCGTCCGGGTCGGGCTCACCAAACCATCGCGACGGCACATGGTCGGGGTACGCGTCGTGCCAGGCCCACCACTCGTACGGCTTGGTTTGCGGGTAACCCTGCGGCGAGTCCTCCCAATCCTCTTGGCGCCCAAGCGCCGTCAGGTCCAGCAGGCTCCACGTGTTGCCCAGCACCTCGTCGCCGCGGTTGTTGACGAAATAGGTGCGGAACACGCGTGGCCCGTCGTGGATAAAGGCGTTGGTGCCGTGCCATTCGTCCACGCCGAAATCCGCATCGAAACCGTCGGTGAGCGTGTACCACGGCAGCTGCCAGCCCATGCGTGCCTTGAGTCGCGCGATGTCGGCCTGCGGCGCACGTGAAGCAAACACCAGCGTGGTGTCGCGGGCATTCAAGTGAGCCAGATGACCGATGTGGTCGGCGATCATCGAGCAGCCCGGGCACGCGTGGTCCGGCCAGCCGTGCACGCCCGGCTCGAAGAAGGCGCGGTAGATCACCAGCTGGCGCCGGCCATCGAACAAATCGAGCAGGCTCAGCGGGCCGTCGGGGCCCTCGAACTCGTAGTCCTTTTCCACGGCCACCCATGGCATCCGCCGGCGCGCGGCCGCCAGCGCGTCGTGTGCGCGCATCACCTCCTTCTCCTTGACGAGCAGCTGCTGGCGCGCGGCCTCCCACTCCTGCGCCGAAACGATCGGTGGTGTGTCCATTTACGTTGTTCTCCTTGGTGTTTCAGTCCAGGCCGACCAAGCCCGCGGCCGTCAACAGATAGGCGAGGTGGCCGTCCCGGTCGCCGTCGGCGATCTGCAGCACCGCCTTCCCGACTTGTTCGGCACTCAACGCGGGCCCCGACGAGGCCAGGAACGTCTCGACGTCGACGCCCTGCCGCTCGGCGTAGGCCGCGACCGCCTTGGCGCCCAAGTCGGTGGCCGGGGTCAGCTGCGGGAGAACCGAGACGAAGTCGATGCCCAGCCCGGCCCGTTGCGACTCGGCGGCGGCATAACCGGCGATGAACCTGACCGTGGCCTTGGCCCCGGCGTAGCCACCGGACAGGGGCGACCCCTTGACGGCCGCGCCGCTGGACATCGCGATCACCGTGCTGCCCGGCGCCAGCGGGCGCCGCAGCGCGTGGCGGATCCAGTGAAAAGCCTGCGCGACATCCATGTTCCAGTTCTGGCTGAAGCTCTCCCAGGTCTGATCCTGCACCGGCGCCAGCGGTGGGGCGGCGCCGGCGCACAGCACCAGCGTGCGCGGCGAATACTCGTCGAGCAACCGGCCGGCGGTCGCCGGATCGGCGGCGTCGGCGGCAACTGCGGTGCAGGTGTCACCCAACTCACGCCGCAGCTCGTCGAGCGCGGCGGCGCCGCGCGCGACACCGATGACGTGGGCGCCGGCCGCCGAAAGCGCCCTGGCGATGGCGCGGCCGAAGCCGCGGCCGGCCCCGGTCACGATCGCTGTCGATCCGGGTTGCGGGGAGGTTGTCATGGTCGTTCTCACTTTCGGGCGGGATTAGGTGTGCACCAATCCAGATACGGCGGGACACCGCGATTCATCGCTGCCCAGGTCAACCGATGAGTCCGGGGCTCCGGGCGTATCTATATGAATGTCGGAAGGAGCCTGACCGTGCCGGCTCAGGAGAAGTTCATGGAGCAGGCGGCGCCTTTTCGCGCCGAGCTGATCGCGCACTGCTACCGCATGCTCGGTTCGGTGCATGACGCCGAGGACCTGGTCCAGGAGACCTACCTGCGCGCCTGGCGTGGGTACGGGGCGTTCGAAGAGCGCGCGGCGTTGCGGACGTGGCTGTACCGCATCGCCACCACCGCATGCCTGCGGGCGCTGGAAAGCCGCGCCCGCCGGGTGCTGCCGGCCGGAGTGGGTGATGCTTCGGTCGACCCGGACGCCAGCCTCGGCGGAACCGGTGGCGCGCACGACTGGCTTGAACCCATCCCGGACGCGTTGATGTTTCAAACCCCGGAAGACGCCGTGACGGTGCGGCACAGTGTGCGGCTCGCTGTGATGACGGCCCTACAGGAACTGCCGGTGCGCCAGCGGGCCGTGTTGATCTTGCGCGATGTGGTGCAATTCAGCGCCGCCGAGGTTGCCGAGCTTTTGCAGACCACACCCGCCGCGGTCAACAGCTCGCTGCAGCGGGCCCGCGCCCATCTCGCCGAAATCTCCCCCGCCGAGGAAGACTTGGCCGAGCCAGACGACTTCGAACGACGCGACCTGCTCGACCGCTACTGCGCGGCGTTCGAGAACTCCGACATGGCCGCCCTCACCGCGCTGCTGCAAGCCGAAGTCAAGCTCGAAATGCCGCCTGTGCCAATCTGGTTCACCGGGCGCGACACCGTTGTGCGCTTCCTCGTCGCGCGCGCGTTCACCACTGCGGGCGATGTCGCGCTGGTCCCGACGGCCGCGAACGGGCAACCCGCCGTCGCCGAATATCGGCGCACCGCCGATGGCGTCATGGCCGCGCATTCGATACACGTCCTGACCGTCGGCCGCGCCGACGGCACCATGGCCATCGCCGCCCTCACCGTCTTTCTCGATCCGGCGCTGTTTCCCGCGTTTGGTTTGCCGCCCTCCCGGTAAGACTGGTGAGGTCGCCGTGTTGGTGCCCACGTCAACATCCGAGATCTCGTGTCCTGCGCATCCCCGGCCATGTCGGTAGACATGTAGCTAAGACGCCATCAGGATTAGGCGCGTATTCGTACTTGGAAGGTGACGGAATGAGGATCCCGGGCGTGCCCGGCTTCGTCGGCGGTTTGGCCGGTGGCGTGGTGAACGCCGCGGCCGGAGCCGCCGGCACAATGCAGATGCTGGCCGGTCCGGTGGTGCAGTCCGTGGCGCAATCGACGGGCCGAGTGCTCGGCAATTCGGGCTCCAATCACGTCGAGCCGCCGGTGCGGTGGCAGAGCGGCCGACGGGTGCATCTGGACCTGGATCCGCTGCTGCCGTTCCCGCGCTGGGACGAACATGCGGCCGTCGTCGAGGAGCCGGTCCGCCGGATCGCGGGCGTGGCCGAGGCCCACGTGGAACGCTCGCTCGGGCGGCTGGTGTTCGAGATTGACGAAGGGGCGGACCCGGACGTCGTCCTGGACGAGGTACGCGACGTCGTCGGCGCGGTGGCCGACGACCTGACACTGTCGGGAGCGACGGGCGGCCCGAAGACCGCGCCGTTTGCCGATCCCGGGAACCCGTTGGCGATTCTGGTGCCGCTCACCGCCGCCGCGATGGATGCCGTCGCGATCACGGCCGCCGTCACCGGTTGGGTCACCCGGCTGCCCGCCGCACCGAAAACCACCCGGGCCGCGGCCGCGCTCATCAATCACCAACCGCGGATGGTGTCGCTGCTGGAGTCGCGACTGGGTCGGGTGGGCACCGACATTGCGCTCGCCGCGACGACCGCGGCGGCCAACGGGCTGACGCAGGCGGTCGGCACACCACTGCTGGATTTCACCCAACGCAGCCTGCAACTCTCCGAGGCGACGGCGCACCGGCGGGTGTGGCGAGACCGGGAGCCCGCGCTGGCCTCACCCGACCGGCCGCAAGCGCCGGTGGTCCCCGTCATCTCATCGGCCGGGGCGAATTCGCAGGCGGCGCGGCACAGCTGGGCAGCCGCCGCGGCGGGTGAGGCTTCGCACGTCGTGGTCGGCGGCTCCATCGATTCCGCGCTCGACACCGAGAAGGGGTCGATGAAGGGCCCCGTCGAGAGTTACGTCGATTCGGCGGCCAATGGCTCGTTGATCGCCGCGGCGAGTGCGTTGGTGGCCGGCGGTGGCACCGAAGACGCGGCCGGCGCGATCGAGGCCGGCGTGCCCAGGGCGGCGCACATGGGCCGTCAGGCGTTCGCCGCGGTGCTGGGCCGCGGGCTCGCCGACGCCGGGCTGCTGGTGCTCGATCCCGGAGCACTGCGCCGCCTGGATCGCGTGCAGGTGGTCGTCATCGACGGCGCCGCGCTGCGCGGTGACCACCGCGCGGTCCTACTCGCCCGCGGCGATGCGCCCGGCTGGGACGACGACCGTGTCTACGAGGTTGCCGACGCGCTGCTGCACGGCGAGGAGGCACCCGAGCCCGACCCCGATGAGTTGCCCGCCACCGGCGCGCGCCTGAAATGGGTTCCGCAGCAAGGGCCCTCGGCGATGCCCGCCCAAGGCCTTGAACACGCGGACCTGATCGTCGATGGCGAATGCGTCGGCGCCGTCGACGTCGGGTGGGAGGTCGACCCGTACGCGATCCCGCTGCTGCAGACCGCGAACCGCACCGGCGCCCGGGTGGTGTTGCGCCACGTCGCCGGCACCGAGGATCTTTCCGCCAGCGTCGGCGCGACGCATCCGCCCGGCACTCCCCTGCTGACGTTGGTGCGTGATCTGCGGGCGGATCGCGGACCGGTGCTGCTGATCACCGCCCTGCACCGCGACTTCGCCTCGACCGACACGCTGGCCGCGCTCGCCATCGCCGATGTCGGTGTCGCGCTTGACGATCCGCGGGCGGCCACCCCGTGGAGTGCGGACATCATCACCGGCACCGATCTGGCCGCCGCGGTGCGGATCCTGTCGGCGTTGCCGGTGGCCCGTTCGGCCAGTGAATCCTCGGTGCGCCTGGCCCAGGGCGGCACCACGCTGGCCGGGCTGTTGCTGGTGACCGGTGAGTCCGCCACCACCGGCGCTAATCCATTTACCTTGCGGCGCTGGTTCAATCCGGTCAATGCGGCCGCGGCGACCGCCTTGTTCACCGGCGTGTACTCGGCCGGCAAGGTGGTGCGGCTGGCCGATCCCACACCGCAACCGCTGACCGCCTGGCACGCGCTGGACCCGGAGATCGTGTACTCCCGCCTGGCCGGCGGCACCCGACAGCTGGCGGTGGAGCGTGGCACTTCGGACTGGCGGCGGCGCCTCGACGATCTGTCCTACACCCCGCTGCTGGCGCCGCTGCGCAAGCCGGCAAGCAGCCTGGCGAGGTTGGCGGCCGCGACCCGCCACGAGCTCGCCGACCCGCTGACTCCGATCCTGGCCGTCGGGGCGGCCGCGTCGGCGATTGTGGGCAGCAATGTCGACGCCCTGCTGGTCGCCGGGGTGATGACCGTCAACGCGATAACCGGTGGGGCGCAACGATTGCGGGCCGAAGCGGCGGCCGCCGAACTGTTCGCCGAGCAGGACCAGCTGGTGCGGCGCGTCGTGGTGCCGGCGGTCGCGACGACGCGGCGCCGCCTGGAGGCGGCCCAGCACGCTATTCGCACGGCCACCGTGTCGGCCAAGTCGCTGAAGCCCGGCGATGTCATCGATCTGGCCGCGCCGGAGGTGGTGCCGGCCGATGCCCGCATCCTGGTCGCCGAGGACCTCGAGGTCGACGAGTCGTTGCTCACCGGTGAGTCGCTGCCGGTGGACAAGCAGGTGGAACCCGTCGCGGTCAACGACCCCGACCGCGCGAGCATGCTGTTCGAGGGCAGCACCATCGTCGCGGGACGGGCCCGGGCGATCGTGGTGGCAACCGGGGTCGGCACCGCGGCGCAACGCGCGATCTCGGCGGTCGCCGACGTCGAAACGGCGGTCGGGGTGCAGGCCCGGCTGCGCGAGCTGACCAGCAAGGTCCTTCCGCTGACGCTGACCGGCGGCGCCGCGGTGAGCGGGCTGGCGTTGCTGCACCGCGCGCCGCTGCGCCAAGCAGTTGCCGACGGCGTCGCCATCGCGGTGGCCGCCGTCCCGGAGGGCCTGCCGCTGGTGGCCACCCTCTCCCAGCTCTCCGCCGCCCAGCGCCTGACGGCGCGCGGAGCGCTGGTCCGCGCCCCCCGGACAATCGAAGCGCTGGGCCGCGTGGACACCGTGTGCTTCGACAAGACCGGCACCCTCACCGAGAACCGGCTGCGCTTGGTGTGCGCCGTGCCGGCCACGGCCAAGCCCGGCGATCCGTTTCCCGATACCGCCGATCCGAAGTTCGCGGCGGTGCTGCGCGACGCCGCGCGGGCGTCGACGCAGCCGCACGACGGGCAGGGCCACGCGCACGCGACCGACGAGGCGATCCTCACGGCGGCGAGTTCGCTTAACGGGCAATCGGATTCGGCCTGGAGCCTGCTGGCCGAGGTGCCGTTCGAGTCCAGTCGCGGGTACGCCGCCGCGATCGGCGTCATCGGCGGGAACGGCAAGGGCCCGGTGCTGATGCTCAAGGGCGCGCCGGAGCAGATCTTGCCGCGCTGCCGGTTCGCCGACCCCGAGGCCGACGCTGCGCACGCGGAGGCGTTGGTACAGAGCCTCGCCGAGCAGGGCTTGCGGGTCCTCGCGGTGGCGCAGCGCTCCTGGGACCACGACACCGACGACGATGACGACACCGATGCCGACGCCGTCGACGCCGCCGCGCACGAGCTGGAGCTGATCGGCTACGTCGGGTTGGCGGACACCGCACGGCCGTCCTCGCGGCCGCTGATCGAGGCGCTGGTGGAGGCCGACCGCAACGTGGTGCTGATCACCGGGGACCACCCGGTCACGGCCCGCGCGATCGCGCGCCAACTGGGCCTGCCGTCGGATGTGCGCGTGGTGACCGGGGCCGAACTCGTCGGACTCGACGAAGACGCGTCCGCCAAACTCGTTGCCAACGTTCAGGTCTTCGCCCGGGTCAGTCCGGAGCAGAAGGTGCAGATCGTGGCGGCGCTGCAGCGCTGCGGGCGCGTGACAGCGATGGTCGGCGACGGCGCCAACGACGCCGCCGCCATCCGGATGGCCGACGTGGGCATCGGGGTGAGCGGTCGCGGTTCCTCGGCCGCCCGCGGGGCCGCCGACATCGTGCTGACCGACGACGATCTGGGCGTGCTCCTCGACGCGCTGGTCGAGGGTCGCAGCATGTGGTCGGGCGTCCGTGATGCGGTGACGATCCTGGTCGGCGGCAACGTCGGCGAGGTGCTGTTCACCATCATCGGGACGGCACTGGGCACCGGACGGGCGCCGGTGGGAACCCGTCAACTGTTGTTGGTGAACCTGCTCACCGACATGTTCCCCGCCCTCGCGGTCGCCGTCACGTCGCAATTCGACGAACCCGACGACGCAGAGTTCGACACCGAGGAAGAGGCCCGCGAGGCGCGCCGCGCGTACCAACGCGAAGTCCTGACCGCGCCCCCGCCCTCGCTCGACGCCCCGCTGATGCGTCAGATCGTCAACCGTGGCGCCGTCACGGCCGCCGGCGCGACGGCAGCGTGGGCCATCGGACGCTGGACGCCGGGCACCGAACGCCGCACGTCGACAATGGGATTGACCGCGCTGGTGACGACGCAGCTGGCGCAAACCCTGATCACCCGCACTCACAGCCCGCTGGTGCTCGCGACCGCGCTGGGCAGCGCGGGTGTCTTGGTGGGCATCATCCAAACCCCGGTCGTCAGCCAGTTTTTCGGATGCACACCGCTGGGGCCGGTCGCCTGGGCGGGCGTGTTGGGCGCCACGGGCGGCGCCACCGC
The DNA here is from genome assembly GCF_010730195.1 of Mycobacterium conspicuum. NCBI lineage: Bacteria > Bacillati > Actinomycetota > Actinomycetes > Mycobacteriales > Mycobacteriaceae > Mycobacterium > Mycobacterium conspicuum. The sequence goes on along the minus strand of NZ_AP022613.1, from coordinate 6,020,991 downwards.
GGTCTCGGTGGTGGCACCGAAGTGGTTGAACCGGACCATCGGTTTGGTGGTGCCCGGCGACGAGGACGAGGACGACGACGAGTGAGGCGTTTTCGCCGAACGTGAACGGGCGGCGCAAATTTCGGCTGATTTCCGCAGTGGCTTCACACTCGGCGGGGCGGGGCTCGGCGCCGCGACCTTTCCTTAGGTAGCCAGCTCCTTGCGCAGCACCTTGCCGGCGGGGTTGCGCGGGATGCCCTCGACGATGCGGATATCGCGGGGCTGCTCGAAGCGAGACACCTTGTCCTTCAAGTATTCTCGTATCGCCTGTTCATCCAGGCCGCTGCCCTGCCGCAGCACGATGAATGCGGCCAGCCGTCGACCGAATTGCTCGTCGGGCACGCCGACGACCGCGGTTTCGGCGACGTCGTCGTGCGCGGCGAGCGCGTTTTCCAGCGCGCGCGGATAGACGTTCTCACCGCCCGAGACGATCATGTCGTCTTCGCGGCCAACGATATACAGCCGGCCGGAGTTGTCGAAGTACCCCATGTCACCGGTGCTGGTGAACCCGTCGATGACCGCCTTGGCACCACCACCGGTGTAGCCCGCGCCCAGTTCACCGCCCACGAAGATGCGTCCGGTCACCCGGGGCGCGACGGGCTTGCCGCTGCGGCTGTAGATGCGCACCGGGCATCCCGCGACCGGCCGGCCCACGGTTTCTGGCGCGTTGCGCAATTCGAATGGTGTTGCGAGCGAACCGATTCCGACCTCGGTGGAACCGTATCCGTTGTAGAGAATGTCGCCGTAGGCGTCCATGAACCGTCGGCCCAAACTGGGATCGAGCCGGTCGCCGCTGGATATCACCGCCTTCAGCGACGGCACGGGGTTTCGCGCCCGCACGCGGTGGGGCAGGTCCAACAGGCGCGCCAGCATGATTGGAACCACGCTCATCGCGTCGGCGCGCTGCAGCGACGCCTGCGCCAGGGTGGTCTCGGCGTCAAAGCGCCGATGGGTCAGCACCGTGCCGCCCAGGCCCACTGTCAGCATCAGCATGCCGAACCCCAGACCATGAAACATCGGGACCGCCACCGCAATTCGCGATCCCACGCGCAACCCGGTGCGCTCGATGAGTGTCACACCGACGCCCAGGCCCGAACTCAGTCGGGGCACGCGCGGCACGCCCTTGGGCACGCCGGTGGTGCCCGAGGTCAGCAGCACGAGCCGTCCGGACCGCGCGACCTTGGGCCGCGGCTCGTCGTATCGGATCCGCACGGTCGCCGGATCGATGGTCCGGATGGACCCGTCGGCGTCGCGTATCCGTTCGGCGAATTCGTTGTCGCAGAACAACGTCGTGATTTGGTGCGAACCCAGCGCACCGCGCAGCGCGTCGGCGCGGAACTCGGTATTCACCAGTACGATGTCGGCGCCCACCAGGCTGGTGGCGAACACCGCCGCGACGAAGTCGCGTCCGTTGCGGCACATGACGCCGACCGCCTGTCGTGCGCCAAGCTCGGCGCGATGGAGCTCGCGTGCCAGCGTTTCGATCTTCGCTTGCAACTCGCGGTAGCTGAGCGCGCCGTCGTCGTCGATGATCGCGGCGCGGTGCGGCCAGCGCGCCGCGGCGATCGCGAACAGGGTGTACAGGTTCGTGCCCCCCTTCGCGACACCTCGGTACACCTCCCGGATCAGCCGAAGCACGGCGATCGGTGCGGGCGGGCCGAGCAACCCGCACGACACCAGCGCGCGCGCCGCCGTGGTGGCCACTGCGCCGGTCATGCCGAGCTCCCGGCGAAGTATCTGCGGTGCCACAGCCGGGCCGCGCGATCGGCGGGCCCTGCCAGCAGCACCGACGCCAGTTCGGCCGGCCACAGCCACGGCGGCTCGACCGTCCGGGGACGCTCGATGATCGCCTTGGCGATCGCGTCGGCGGCCTGGTCCGGATCCATGGCCGGAAGTTTGCCCAGCATCGGCGTGGGCTCGATCATGCGGGTGCGAACCAACGCGAAGAAGACCGAGGTTACGTCCACGCCGTCGGCGTGCAGCTCCGGTGCCACGCTGCGCAGCCAGCGGTCGAAGGCGCCTTTGGACGCTTGATACGCGCCCCACTGCGGGCCGGGCACGACGCGGGCGCCGACGCTCGACACGTTCACGATGTGTCCGCGCCCGTTGTCGCGCATCGCCGGCAGCAGGCCGAGCAGCAGCCAGATCGGGCCCAGGTAGTTGATGTCGATGGTGCGCTGAAAGTCGTGCGGCCGGTCGTACTGGTGATGCAGCGAGCGGCGCAACGACTTGCCGGCGTTGCTCACCACGACGTCCAGCGGACCATGGTCTTCGGTGATCTGCTTGGTCAGCTCGTTGACGGCGGTCTCGTCGGTGAGGTCGGTCGGATAGGCGACCGATCGCCCGCCGCCCGCGTTGATCGCCGCCGCCAGGTCGTCGAGCCGTTCGGCGGATCGGGCGACCACCAGCACGGTCGCGCCCGCCGCGGCCAGCTTGCGCGCGGTGGCCTCGCCGATCCCGTAGGACGCCCCGGTCACCAGGATCGTCTTGCCGGAGACCACGCTGCGCAGTTTGTCGGGATCGGACACCCGTGCGGGGTTGGCCAACCTGTTGATGGCCCCGTTGACCGCCTCTGCTATCACGTTCACCTTCGCTGCCGCGTTCGCACTTACCTGGTATGCGGAGGTGCGGCTCTGGCTTAACCGTGCTCCTCGCTTGCCAAGCTACCGGCAGCGCGGACGACGCCGCCACGTCAGTCGCGGATGAAGCCCTTGTTGCGCATCAGGGCGTCGGCCAGGAACCCATCGTGGGGAATGTGCGGTGCCCCGTACCAGGTCGGGTAGCGCCCGCAGTAGAGATTGCCGATCGTCGGTTCGGCCAGCAGGTCGTCGATCAGGTTGTCGTCACCGGTGATCGCGGTCACCACGAGCGAACGCCGCAGTGGCTCCATTCCGGCCGCGCGCGACCACGGCGATACCCACACGCACGGAAACGGCAACTCGATGTTGAGCTTGTCGACGTCGGGCTCGGCCAGCAGATGCACGGCCGGGCGCAGCGCTGCGAACCCGCTCCCGACGGGCGCGACGATCTGGTCGGCGCCGAGCAGCGGTGTCGTCCCCCCAGACCCTGCCCCAGCCTTGGCCGCCAGGTAACTCGCCAAAGCCCTTGCCTTGTCTAGGGATTGGGTGGGCAGGATCGCTCGTTCGTCTTCGGTCGGCAGCGGCTCGATCGCCGCCAACCGTTCGGCGATGGCCCGCGCGAGCGGGGCGGGGTCGCCCTCGTAGAGCACCGCGGTGGTATTCACGCACGCCATGCCCCCCAGGCCGGCGATCGAGTCGAGGATGACGTCGAGGTAGTCGCGCCAATCCCGGTCGGCGGTGATCAGGATCTTCGCGCGGCCCGGCCCGTTCACCAGCACCGCCGGATCGTGCGCGTACTTGTCCACCACGGCCTGGCCGCCGTACACCATGGCGATGTCGGCCGACCGGATGATTTCATCGGCTCCGTGGTGATCGGTGGGCAGATAGGCGGCGTCCTCGGCGCGGAACCCGGCCTGGCGCAGGGCAGTAACCAGCCGGTGGGCGGTCAACGGTTCGCGGCGCGACGGTCGCACCGCCACCCGGTAGCCCAGCGCGAGCGCCTGCGGCCACAGGCCGTGCACGCCCGGGCCGTTGCCCGCGGCGTGCACCGCGAACACCTCACCGCGCCGTGTCCACACCGCGCCGCCGCGACGGGTGCCGTCGTCGTTCCAGTCGCGCGCCGCACCCACCGGCTGCGCCGGTCGCACCGCGTCGACCGCGGCGGCGACGGCGTCGGCGACGCTGTGAGCGCCGGCGCGGGCGATCGCGATCGGCAGCCCCGAGATGCGGCTGGCCAGACCGACATAGGCCTCGAAATCGAGGCCCGCGATGGCGCGGGTCGAAAAGACCTGCGCCGCTTGGGCCAGGGCCGCTTCGCGCTGTGTGGCCGGAAGCGCGCGGACCTTGCGTTGCGCCCCGATGGTCCGCGAAACATACAGCGGCGGAACGATACTCAGCTCGGCCACCGGTTCGCCGCCCGTGGTCGCGATGACTTCGCGGTTGCGGGTGCGGTACTCCCCGTCGGGCCCGAGCGCGTCGATGCACACCAGACCCGCTGTGAGCGTCATGTCTAGTACACGCCTTCGATGACGGCCTCGCCCTCGAAGCTGGCCACGGGACGCACCTCGCTGACGGAGTCGCTGAATTGTCCTGCGGGACCGGGCATCCGGATCGCCTCATCGCGCTCGAGGTTGTTCGGGATGAACATGCCCTTGCTGATGTGATTCATCACCACCTGACCGCGCTGCCCGTAGGGCATCGGTTCGCCGGTGTCGGGATCGATCACCCAGAAGACGACGTAGGGCGTGCGCGGATCGAAAATGAACGTGTCGCCTTCCACCCGGGTGACCGCCTGCGATAAAACCATGGTGCTGCCGAACGCCATGGTGATCGTCGTGTCGGGGAAGATGTCGCGCAACAAATCGAGCGTGTCGACATCCACATGGGCGCCACTGAGCAACAGGTAGCGGATCTTGGCGTTGACCAGGTCCACCACCCGATCGTTGCGGGCGATCGCCTCCAGCAGCGGCGGGGTGGTGTGCAGATTCGCGACATGCTGCGTCTGCAGCACGAACACGGCCTGCTCGACGACGTGGTCGACGTAGGCCGCCACTTCCGCGGCGGCGTCCCGGGCGGCCAGCTTTTTCACCCAACGCGGGTCGATGTCGATGGCGTGGAAGATCGAGCCCAGTCGTTCCGAGACCATGCGGGAGAAGTAGCCCACACCGTGCGGGCCGCTGGGCATCAGGCACAGGAAGCCCTGTCCGCGGCGAAAGCCACCCGAGGCGAAGTCCTCGGTTTGCCAATCGACGATCTGCGCGACCCAATCCGGCAGCTGCACAGTGCGTTTCGGGGCGCCGGTGGTGCCGCCGGATTCGAAGATCTGGGGCACCGGCGGCCGGGATCCGTACCCGCGCGGTATCAGGTCCTCGACCGGAACGGTCCGCAGCTCGCTGAGCAGGTTGGGAAACAAGCGGAGATCGGTGGAGGTCTTGACGTCGGTCAGCGGGTTGAAGTTCAGCGTCGGGGCCGTCCGCAGCCAGAACGGGGATCCGGTGTCCTCGCCGAAGTGCCAGGCCATCGCGGCGCGCAGGTAGGCCTCGGCGTCCTCGATCGGCCCCGACCGCGGGACGTCCAACAGCGAGAAGTCGACCTCGGCCATGTTCCCGATCCTGTCGCATCCCGGACGGGACAAGCAACGTGATTGCGCGCCGTTCAGCCGGCGGCAAGTTCGGCGCAATGGTCCCTTAACGACCGGACGTCATGGCCTCGTTGAAGCGTGGATAGATGTCGTCGTATTCGCCGTTCCGCTCGGCGAACCGCCACCGCTTGGCATTCTCGACCACGATCTCGTCGGGGGTGGGCTGCGAGTGCAGCAGCGCCATCGTCTCGCTGATGTAGTCGTCCAGCGGCATCGCCCTGGGATCAAAGCCGCGCTCGCCCTGCAGCGCGGTCTGCACATGCGGCGGAATGATTTCGATCACCGCGACCGAGGTGTTGCGCAGCTGAAAGCGCAGCGATTCGGTGTAGGAGTGCAGCGCGGCTTTGGCAGCGCAGTACGTGGGCGTGAGCGCGCTGGGCATGAACGCCAGGGCCGAGGTGACGTTGATGATCGTGGCGTGCGGCTTGGCCCGCAACGACGGCAGCAACGCGGCGGTCAGTCGGATCGGCCCCAGCAGATTGATCCCGATGGTCAGTTCGGCCGCACCGGGTCCGGGGGCGGTGAGGTCCTCCACCCGTTGGATGCCGGCGTTGTTGACCACGACGTTGAGTGCCGGGTAGTGGTCGGTCACCTCGGTGGCGAATCTCCGGATGTCGGCGGGGTCGGACTGATCGAGTGACATGGCCTGCATGCCCGGGTTGGCCTCGGCGACGGCCTGCAACGGGCCGCGGCGCCGAGCCGCGATGATGACCTGGTTGCCTAACCGGTGAAATGCCTCGGCCAGGCCGCGCCCTATCCCCGTGCCGCCGCCGGTGACCAGGACGGTGTTGCCCTCCATCTGCATCGCGTTCTCCTCCGCTCGACGTACCGGGGTGCCCCGAATGGGCAAGCCGCGAAACACTCATCTTTGCGTGGGCGGGGCCCCGGGCGATAGTGCGCACGTCCCGGCGGAGCCACACGTGGGATGGATCCTCGTCGACGCGGGGGTGCCAGACGGCGTGGAACTGGCCCGGGTGATCGGCGAACCTCCGGTTCCGCGGGTTTGCCGTGTTGCCGCTGCAGGTTCCCGCCGCCGCGCGGAGCTGGAGCGCGCCGCTGCCCGGCACGGTCTGTATCGGCCTGGGACATTTGTCGGGCCCCTGAACTAGCCTGTAGCGGTGGCTGGGTTCGCAGGGATCCCCCGGACCCGGTACGCCAGTAGCGGCGAGGCCGACATCGCCTACCAGGTCTTCGGCGACGGGCCGACCGACATACTCGTGCTGCCGGGACCACTGATCCCGATCGACACCGTCGACCAAGAGCCGTCGATGTACCGCTTCCATCGGCGCCTGGCATCGTTCGGCCGGGTGATCCGGTTCGATCAGCGTGGCATCGGTCTGTCCTCGCGGGTCTCCTCGGTGGACGAGATCGGGCCGAAGTCGTGGGCGCAGGACGCGATCGCCGTCATGGACGCGGTCGGCAGTGAGCGGGCGACCATTTTCGCCCCCGGTTTCACGTCGCTGGCCGGGCTCGTGCTCGCGGCCGATTACCCGGACCGGGTGAACAACCTGGTGATCTTCAACGGCGCGGCGCGGACGCTGCGCGCGCCCGACTACCCCATCGGCAGCGACGTCGTCGAAACCGATCCATTCACGACGGTCGGGATCCAGCCCGACGCGGTCGAGCAGGGCTTCGACATCCTCGGCATCATCGCTCCCTCGGTGGCCGCCGACGACGCGTTTCGGGCATGGTGGGATCACGCCGGCAACCGCGCCGCGTCGCCCAGCATGGCGCGGGCGTTCATCATGAAGATCAGAGAGGGCGACGTCCGCGACACCTTGGACCGCATCACCGTGCCCACGCTGATCCTGCACCGCGACAACCCCAATTTCAGCCCGATCTCACACGGCCTTTACCTGGCCGAGCACATCGCCGGGTCGCGCTTCGTCGAACTACCGGGCCAAGATTCGCTGTACTGGGTTGGCGACACCGCGCCGATGCTCGACGAGATCGAGGAATTCATCACCGGCGTGCGAGGTGTCTCGGATACCGAGCGGGTGCTCACCACGATCGTGTTCACCGACATCGTCGGCTCCACCGAGCGCGCCGCCGTGCTCGGCGACGACCGATGGCGCGACCTGCTGGACAACCACGACACCATCGTGCGCCACCAACTGCAGCGGTTCGCGGGCCGCGAAGTCAACACCGCCGGAGACGGTTTCGTCGCGACGTTCACCAGCCCCAGCGCCGCGCTAGCATGCGCCGACGAAATCGTCGACGCGGTAAGGGTTTTGGGTATCGACGTGCGAATCGGCATTCACGCCGGCGAGGTCGAGGTGCGCGGCACGTCGCAAAAGGATGACTCAAGAGACGACATAGCCGGCATGGCCGTGCATATTGGGGCGCGGGTGGCAGCGCTGGCCGGCCCCGGCGAGGTCCTGGTGTCCTCGACGGTGCGTGACATCGTCACCGGATCACGCCACCGGTTCGCCGACCGCGGCGAATACGCCCTTAAGGGGGTGCCGGGCCACTGGCAGCTGTGCGCCCTGGTGCGCGAGCACGCGGTCGTCCGGAGATAACCCCCGATTAGAAGGAGTACGCATGACCGACGTGCACGTCTCGCTGCCCCCGGCGCTGCGCCGGGCGCTGGACCTACTGACCGATCCGCCCGCGGACCCCGACGTGAGCAAGGGTTACCTCGATCTGCTGGACGCGACCGTCGCGAAAAACACCGGCGTGATCCAGGCGGCCTGGTCTTCGTCGATCGGGTCGATGTTCTACGACAACGCGCAAGCCATCTCGCGGCGGTTGCTCAGCGCGTGGCAGCACCCCGTCGAGTGGTTGAACATTCCGCCAGGCGGGACGGCGCTGGACGTCGGCTCGGGTCCGGGCAACGTGACCGCATCGCTGGCGCGCGCCGCCGGCCCGGACGGGCTGGCCTTGGGTGTCGACATCTCCGAGCCCATGCTGGCGCGCGCCGTCCGCGCGGAATCCGGACCGCAAGTCGGCTTCATCCGGGCGGATGCGCAGCGACTTCCGTTGCGCGACAACACCATCGATGCCATCACCTCGATCGCCGTGCTGCAGCTGGTCCCCGATCCCACCGCAGCCCTGACGGAGATGGCGCGGGTGCTGCGGCCCGGCGGACGGTTAGCCCTCATGGTTCCGACCGTCGGAACCAATGCCCGGTTCTGGCGCATCGTGCCCAACGGCGGTGCCCACATATTCGACGACGACGAGATCGGGGATCTGTTGGAGGACAATGGCTTCGCCAGCGTGCGGGTGAAGAGCTACGGCACGATTCAGTGGGTGCGCGGCAAGCGCTGACGATCGCATCCGTGCGGGCGCGTCGCCGGGCGCGGCAGGTGGGCCAGCACGAACGTTAGCGCTCGCGTTTGAATGCCGGGTGGCTGCGCCGGTAGATCGGCAGCAGCAGCTCGGGTGGGCTATACCGGACGATGGCCCCGGCGACCTGATTGACCCGCCCCGGGACCACCATGGCCTTACCGGCCGCCAGCCCGTCGATTCCGGCCTGGGCCACCCGGTCGGCCGGGACCCACATCACCCGCGGCAGGCTGTTTTCGGCTTCCTCCTTGGTGAACCCGGCCGCGTCGCCGAATCCGGTGTCCACCGGACCCGGACATAGCGCGGTCGCGCTGACCCCGATGCCGCGCAGCTCGGCGCGCAGGCTGTGGGTGTAGGACAACACGAACGCCTTGGCGGCGCCGTAGGCGGCTTGGCCCGGCAGCGGACCGAACCCGGCCATCGAGGCGACGTTCAGGACGGCGCCACGCTTGCGCTCGACCATGCCGGGCAGGATGCGGCTGCACAGGTCGACCACCGCGGCCACGTCGACCTCGACGAGGTTAAGTTCTTTCTCGGGAACCGATTTCGCGACCAGACCCATCGTCGACAGCCCGGCGTTGTTGACCAGGATGTCGGGCACCAGCCCCAGCGCGGTGACCCGCTCCAGCAGGGCCGCGCGATCGGCTCGGTCGGACAGGTCGGCCGGCAGCGGGTGCGCCGGCTCGCCGAGCCGCGCGGCGAGCTCTTCGAGGCGATCGACGCTGCGGGCCACCAGCACGACCTGGTAGCCACGGCGGGCGAGAATCTTGGCGAATTCCTCGCCGATGCCCGACGAGGCACCGGTGATGACGGCCGCGCGGTCTTTTCCTGGTTGCGGGAGAGCCATATGGGGACGGTACCCGGGTCGGTCAGCTGCCCTGAGCCAGCATGGCCAGGCGGTCCATCGACTCGCGCAGCATTTCGGGCGTCGTCGAACGGGCCTTCTCCAGCCGGCTCTGATCCGTGAGCGCGGTCCAGTCGTAGGTGTGCGTCACGCTGGTCAGTGTCGGGTTGATCTCGCTGACCTCCCAGCGCCAGAGGTGGCCGGGCGGAGGCTTTCCGGGTTCGGCTGGACGCCAGGCGATCTTGGCGCCCTCGATGAACTCGACCACGTGGTTTTCCCGCACGGCACCGTTGGTCAACGTCGTCTTGAACACGTCGCCGACCTGGCGGACGCGCTGCCCGGGAGCGGCGGAGGCGAGATTGTTGTTGCCGTCCCAGCTCGGCTGGACCGCCGGGTCGGCGATCAGGTCGAAGATCTTCTCCGCGCTGGCCGAGACCATCCGGGTAGCGCGCACGATGCCTTCGGGTTCGGGTTCCATGCGACCAATCCAAACACCAATGTGCGGGGCCGTCTCCTCGCCGGCCCCGCACTGGTGAGATTTCCGCGGCTATTCGACCCGCAGCGCCTCGACCGGCCCGGACAGCGCCGCCTTGAAGTGCCGGGTGAAGTCGTCGGCGAGCACCTCGACGTCGCCGCGCTCGACGACGTCGACGATCTCGCGCGCCACGTCGCGTGGGTCGTTCTTGGGCACGTCGAACCCCGAGGTCATTTCGGTGTCGGTGTAGCCCAGGTGCGCGCCGACGACCTGCGTGCCCTGCTTCTCCAGCTCGATGCGCAGCGAGTTGGTCGCCGACCACAGCGCGGCCTTGGAGTCTCCGTAGCCGCCGAAACCGGCGACCCACGACAACACCGACGCGATGTCCACCAGGGCACCGCCGCCGTTGTTGGCCAGCACCGGGGCGAACGCCTTGGCGACCCGAAGCGCGCCGAAGTAGTTGGTCTCAAAGACCGCCCGGATCTCCTCGATGTCGGCGTCGAGCAGCTTCGGCGCACCGAGCACGCCGGCATTGTTGACGACGATGTCTGCGTCTGCGGCCGTAACAGCCAGTGCCGCAACCGAATCCGCCTTCGTGACGTCGAGCTCGACGCTCACCACGCGCGGGTCGTCGCTGGGCTTCGGCGCGCGCGCCGTGGCGTAGACCTTCGCCGCGCCGCGCCGCAAGAACTCGTCCACGATGGCCTTGCCCAGTCCGCGCTGCCCGCCGGTGACTACCACTGTCGATCCCTTGATGTTGACCATGACCCGTCCTTTGTGACTTAGGTGAAGTAGCTTTGCTTCTGTCACCGTAATTGACCGTTGCGACATAGTCAAGTACTCTTTATCTATGTCTATTTCATGGTCTGCATCACAGCGGTACGGCGCCGTGCCGGCCCCGGGCGGGCTGGGGTTGGTGCACGACTTCCTCAACACGATGGGCGTCGCGACCTACGGCCCGGACCTGCTGGCCGATGCCACCCTGGCGCGCGACTGGGTCGACGGCGCGGTGCGGACGTGGTCGGCGCTCCGTGGAGTTGGGGCGCAGCCGCCGGCGCTCGACGACGCGGATCTGGCGAAGCTTCGGGCGCTGCGCGGCACGATCGCCAAGCTGGTCGCCGGGGAAACGCCCGCAGCGCCTGTGCGCCCCGTTTCCGGGACCTTTGCCCTCTCAGACACCGGCGAGGTGCGGCTGGACCCCATGGGCAGCGGCTGGCGCTGGCTGGCGTCGGCGCTGTGGGGTGAGATCCTGCTCAGTCAGCAGCACGACACCTGGCGCCGGCTCAAGACCTGCCACAACCACCGGTGCGGGTCGGCGTTCTACGACCGGTCGAAGAACAACAGCGGCGTGTGGTGCAGCGTCAAGACGTGCGGCAACGCCGCGAACCTGCGTGCTTCCCGGGCCCGCAAGCGCGAACGCGCGCGGTCGGCCGGAAGCGTCTAGCAGCGCTCGGCGCCCTTGCGCATGATCTGGGCGGGTTTGCGGGGCTTGGTGCGCACCACGGCGGACAGCGCGTCGCACGCGCGCGCCTTGATCGGAGCGACCACATCGAAGTTCGTCGAGCTCTGTCGCGTTGGCACAGCTTTCTTTCCTTCGGTCGTGCGGCAGGGGTGCCGCACCAAAATTGCACCTCGCCTCTTTTACGAGATGACCGCGCTGGGGTAAACGGGACGAAAACCGTGGTGTGGCATGCCGCACAGCACGGAACTGGCATCGTGGCCGGAACCCCCTCGGCCGCGCGGACAAGCGCATGGCAGGCTCGTTGGGTTGCACCCTGCACTGATGGAGGATCTGTGGCCCCCCTTGACGACGACTTGCATGAAATCGCCACTCCGGCCGGAGTGTTGCGCTATTACGACACCGGAGACGGACCGCCGCTGTTGTTCTTGCACGGCTCGGGCCCCGGCGTCACCGGCCACCGCAACTTCCGCGGAGTGTTGCCCACCTTCAGCAAGCAGTTCCGGTGTCTGGTGCTGGAATTTCCCGGCTTCGGCGTGAGTCCCGACCTGGGCGGTCATCCGATGATCGCCGCGCACGGCGCGGCCATGTCGTTCATCGACGCGCTCGCCCTCGACCGCTTCGACATCATCGGTAACTCGATGGGCGGCGGCGTCGGAATCAACCTGGCAATACAACATCCCGCGCGGGTGCGTCGGTTGGTCACCATCGGCGGCATCGGGACCAACCTGTTCACCCCGGGACCCAGTGAGGGCATTCGGTTGCTGCAAGAGTTCACCGAGGACCCGACCCGCCAGCGGCTGATCGACTGGCTGAATTGCATGGTGTACGACCCCGCCCTGATCACCGACGAGTTGATCGAGGAGCGCTGGGGCCTGGCCAGCGATCCCCAGGCCTTGGAGTCCGCCCGACGGATGTACAGCAAGGCCGCCTTCGCCAAGATGACGGCGATGATGGCCAAGTCGGACGCGCCGCTGCCGTGGGCAACGATGCACAAGGTCGCCGCCCCCACCCTGTTGACGTGGGGACGAGACGACCGGGTGAGCCCGCTGGACATGTCGATCATTCCGATGCGCACCATCCCCAACGCGGAATTGCACGTGTTCCCCAACTGCGGGCACTGGGCGATGATCGAGGCCAAGGAAGCGTTCGAATCGACCGTACTGGCATTTCTGGCGCGCCAATAGCCCAAAAGCACTGCGGCTCTTGGCCGCAACGCGGTGTCCCGGTCAGCGGTCCTTGGCACGCATGCAGCGCCGACCGCGTTGTTAACCTGGCCCCGTGGACCCCGCGCGCGAAAAGCCGACCACCGCGGCGCTTGCCGCGACCAGTCGAGCGCTGCTGTGCATGATGTCCTACGAGGAGGAGATCTCCGGCTACGACCTCAAGAAGTGGATCGACTGGAGCGTCGACCTGTACTACTGGAGCCCGTCGTACAGCCAGATCTACACCGAGCTGAAAAAGCTGGAGAGCCTCGGTCTGGTGACCTCGCGCGTCGAGCGCGATGAGGGCACCCGCACCCGCCGGCTCTACAAGATCACGCAGGCCGGGATGGACGCCGCCATCGAGTGGGTCAACGATGCGCCGGTGGACCCGCCGATGCTCAAGCACAGTGTGCTGCTGCGGGTGACGTTCGGCCACCTCACCGACCCGGGTCGGCTCAAGGAAGTGCTGCAGGAGTATGCGGCCTACGCCGAAGCCCGCCACGCCAAGGCGGTCGAGGACGCCGACGGCGCCGAGGGCGAACCGGCCTGGGCGTACTCGGTGATCGCGTTGCGGTGGGCGGCCAAGTACTACGCCGCCGAGCGCGAGTTCGCCCTGGAACTGATGAAGGACCTTGACGAGGCGGACGCCACCGTACAGAAGGCCGCCAAGGGCGGCTTTGGGAAGCCGCGCCCGACGCCGGGTTACTGGCGCGAGGTCGAGAAGCGGGTCCAGGCCAGGCGCGCCACCGACTCACCTTGATGGTGGCGACCCGCGTCGCCCGCCCCTCGATCGCCACTAATCGCGGCCGGCCGCATCGCGGGCCGCGATGTAGCCGTTCACCAGTCCTTGCGCGATCGTCGCGCCGGCGCCGGGGTACGTAGCGCCGAACGCGTTGGCGGCGGTGTTGCCGATGGCGTACAGGCCGTCGATGACGCCGCCGTCCTCGCGCAGCACCCTGGCCCGTTCGTCGGCCTTGATCCCGCCGCAGGTGCCCAGGTCGGACAGCACCATTTTCACGGCGTAGAACGGACCCTGAAGTAGCGGGCGCAGATTGGGGTTCGGGGTGATGGTCGGGTCGCCATAGTAGCGGTCATAGGCGCTGCGCCCTCGGCCGAAGTCGGGATCCTCACCGGCCGAAGCGTTTTCGTTGAAACGGGTCATGGTCTGGGTGAATTGTGCTGCCGGGACGCCGATCTGGGCGCCCAGCTCGGCGAGGCTGTCGGCCCGTTTGGCGATGCCTTCGTCGTACCATGCCCGCGGAATCTTCATCCGCGGAAACAGCGTGGCGCCAAACACATAACTGTTGCGGTACTGCTGGTCGAACACGATCCACATCGCCTCGACGGGGCTGCCGGCGCGTTCGAGTTCCAGCAGTCGTTGACCGAACGACATGTAATCGGCCGATTCGTTGGCGAACCGGCGGCCGTTGTGGTCCACGATCAGGCAGCCGGGCAGCGACCGTTCGGCCAGCATCACCGCGGGCTCCTTGCCGGGCAGCGGCGCGACGGCGGGAAACCACCACGCCTGGTCCATCAAACCGATGTCGGCGCCCACTTCCTGGGCCGCCCGGATGCCGTCCCCGGTGTTCGCCCTGGCACCCAGGCTGTGATTGGCGCCCAACGACTCGGACTGGAATTTCCAGCGCATGTCCATGCTGTGGTCGAAGCCGCCCGTGGCCAACACCACCCCGCGTCGCGCGGTGATCGTCACCTCGCGGTCGCCGCGCTGCACGACCGCGCCGCGCACCCGGTCGCCGTCGCTGTCGAGTCGCAGCAGCGCCGTGTCGGTCCACACCGGAATGCCGGCGCGCAGCACACCGGCGAACAGGCCGGCCATCAAGCCCTGCCCGCCGGCGGCGTAGCGTCGGCCCAGCAGTAGGCCCCCGACGCCCTGCGCTATCCGCTTGGCGAACACCGGGATTCCCTTGCGCGGAACCCGCGCTACCAGATTCATCCAGCGGTAGTCGGCACCCGTCGTCGGCACCGGCACGCTGGCCTCCATCACGCCGGGCTGCAGCTTGCCGCGGTGCTCGCCGAGGATCGAGGTGTTGAAGGGGTGGCATTCGCAGGTCCGACCCGCCGCGCTGCCGCCCTGTTCCTCGGGGTGGTAGTCGGAGTAGTCGCGTGCCCAGAAAAATCGCAGCGGAGTCGTCCGGCGCAGCATCTCGACCGTCGCCGGCACATGGTTGACAAACGCGGTCGATCGCAGCCGGGGCGCCGATCCGGCGACCACCGCATCCAGGTAGGTGGCCGCGCGCTCGGCGGTGTCGTGGGCGCCGCCCTCGGCCAGCACCGGGCTGGCGGGAAACCACAATGCCCCGCCGGACCGGGCGGTGGACCCACCCACGTACGAGGACTTCTCCACAATCAGCACCGACAGCCCCAGTTCGTGCGCGGCCAGGGCCGCGGCCATGCCGGTGCCCGACCCGATCACCAGCAGGTCCACCGCGGTGTTGTGCGGAGTCATGGTGGAACCGTATGCCGTCGCGGCGCAGCGGAGAAAGAGCCGTCCTGATGAGCGGAACAGTCCCGCCGCGGGCCCGCTCAGCGGAGTTAAATCGTCGGGTATGACGTTGTCTGGCGTCGACGGGAGGCGTGGATGAAAGAGGTCGAGGCGATGGTCGACGCATCATGAGCGGGCCCGTCGCGGTGGTGACCGGGGCCAGCCGCGGCGCCGGATACGGCATCGCTGCCGCGTTGTCCGCGCGGGGCTGGCAGGTGTATGCCACGGGCCGCAGCATCGTCGATGCGCCGGCCGGCGGAATCGCCGTCCCGATCGACCACCGCGACGATGCCGCGGTGGCCGCCCTATTCGAGCGGGTGCGCCAAGACAGTGGCCGGCTGGACCTGCTGGTCAACAACGCCGCCGCCATCTCCGATGACCTGGTGAGCCCAAAGCCGTTCTGGGAGAAGCCGCTTGGATTGGCCGACGTGCTGGATGTCGGTCTGCGCTCATCCTATGTCGCGTCCTGGTATGCCGCCCCGCTGCTGACGGCTTCGGAGCGTGGCCTGATCGCCTTCACCTCGTCACCGGGGTCGGTGTGTTACATGCACGGCCCGGCGTACGGCGCGCAGAAGGCCGGCGTGGACAAGATGGCCGCCGACATGGCGGTCGACTTCCAAGGCACCGGCGTCGCGACGGTGTCGATCTGGATGGGCATCCTGTTGACGGAGAAGCTGCGCGCGGCGTTTGCGAAACATCCCGAGGCGCTTGCCAAAACGGCGGCGCATGCCGAAACACCGGAATTCACTGGCTATTTGATCGATGCGCTCTACCGCGATCAGCAACTTGCGGAGCTGAGCGGGCAGACGCTGATCGGCGCCGAGTTGGCCGAGCGGTACGGCATCACCGACGAGGGCGGCCGTCGGCCGCCGTCACACCGGCAGATGATGGGTTCCCCGCGGGTACCGAGCACCGTGGTGATCAGATAGCGGACCGCCCCCTCGCCGAACGTGTTCTGAGGGCGGGAAATTCTCGAAAAGCTCGCCCTCAGTTCACACTCGGCGGCCCTGGCGGCCTTTGCGCCGCAAGCACATTCGCGCGTTGCGCCATGGCCTCACCGACCGACGGCTCGGTCAGCAGATAGAAGCGTCCCTCGGCGGCGCGCTCGAAGATTGTCTCGGCGGCCGCCAACGCGTCCATGGCGCCGGCCTTGATTTCCAGCATGGCCGAGCGTTGCGCCTCGGCGACGGCGACATCCCCGCCCTCGTCCACCCCACCCGCCGATTCGAAGATGTTGGAGACCACCGCTGCGGGCAACACCGCCTGTACATGAATGTGGTGGCCATGCCCGGCCGACTGCACGTCGAGATACAAGCACTCGGTCAGTGCGAGCACCGCGTGCTTACTCATGATGTAGGGGCCCTGCAACGGAATCGCCAGCACCCCGCCCACCGACGACAGGTTCCACACCCACGCCTGCTCATCGGTGGCCATCATCTTCGGCAGAAAGGCCCGCACGCCGTGAAAGACTCCGCTGACATTGATCTCGACGACGCGCCGCCAGTTCGCCACCGGCGTATCCCACAGGTAGCCGAACTGTTCGACGCCCGCGTTGTTCACCAACAGCCGCACCGGGCCGACATCGCGGTAGGTCCGCTCTGCGAGGTCCCAAACGGCCGCCGGGTCACGCACGTCGCAGACGACGTCCACCGCGGCGCCGAGTTCGCCGCGCAGTGCCGCGATCGCGTCGGCGTCGATGTCGGCCAGCACCACCGTCATACCGAGACGCACCGCGTGCCGGGCCAGCGCGGCGCCGATGCCCCCGCCCGCTCCGGTGATGACGGCGACGCCGCCGGAAAACGTTTCGCCGGCATTCATCCGAGCAACCAGCTCAGCTCGGCGCTCGCGCGCCGCCGCGCCTCCTGCGCGAGGCCCAAGCTGGGCATGGTCATGAAACCATGGATGGCGCCGGCGAATTGAACGCGCGCGACCCGCACGCCGGCGGTGTCGAGCTCGGCCGCGTAGGCCAGCGCCTCGTCGCGCAGCGGGTCGTGCCCGGCGATCACCACCACGGCGGGCGGGAGGTCATGCAGCTCGGCGTGCAGCGGCACCGCATAGGGATGAACGCGGTCGGCTTTGGTGGGCACATACTGGTCCCAGTACCACTGCATCGCCGGCTTCGGGTTGTAGTAGCCGTTGCCGAAAAGCCGGTAGGACTCGTTGTCGAAATCTGCTGCCAGCACGGGGTAGAGCAGCAGCTGGGCGGCCAAGCTCGGGCCGCCGCGGTCCCTCGCCATCAGCGCGCCGACAGCGGCCAGGTTGCCGCCGGCGCTGTCGCCGCCGACGGCGATGCGGTCCGAGGCGCCGCCCAGGCTCGCCGCGTTGTCGGCGGCCCACTGGATGGCGGCGTAGAAATCGTCGGCCGCCGCCGGCCAGCGGTGTTCGGGCGCCAGCCGGTAGGCCACCGAAACGACAATGGCGGGAACGCGATTGGCGAAAGAGCGGCATAGTCCGTCGTGGCTGTCCAGATCGCAGAAGACGAAACCGCCGCCGTGCGCGTACACGAGGATTGGAAGAGTTGAGCCGTCGGGCCGGTAGATCCGCACCGGGATGTCACCCCCGGGGCCTGGGATGGTCTGGTCGCGAACCTCGGCGACCGGCTCGGGCTGCAGCGCCGGCACGAACCGTGCGCGAATCACCTCTCTGGCCTGCGCGCCGGTCATGGTGTGAACCGCCGGGAAGCCGGCGTCCAGGTCCTTGACCAGGGGCGCCAGCTGCGGGTCGAGGCTCACGCGTACTGCACAGCAGCGCGCGCGGGCCGCGTCGAGCGAATGGGGCGTAGCGGCTGCAGCGTCGGCGCAACTCGCTGGGGGCCGCCTTCGATGTTGCGCCAAATGCCCATTGCGGTCATGCGTACGGGAGCGGCCAGCCGGGAATCGAACATCATGCGACTCATTGGACCACATACCGAGACGGCGGCCACCGGTTCTCCGGGATCCCCGATCGGGGCCGCCACACAACCGAATCCGAGCAGCGATTCCTCGCGTTCGAACGCAACGCCGTGGGCCCGCACCTTGGCCATCTCGGCGGCCAACTGAGATTTGGTGGAAATCGAATACTTGGTCTTGCGGTCCCGCAAGTCGACCTCGTGGTCGCAGTACGCCAGCATCGCCTTGCCGACGGCGGTGCAGTGCGCCGGCTGACGACCACCGACCCTGGTGGGGATTGCGCGGTCGCCGATCCGGTCCAGGTAGACGACGGCGGGGCCATCCAGAACCGCGAGGTGCACGACAAGCCCTGTCGCGCGGTGCAATTCGCCCAACAGCGGAGCGGCCGCCCGCACCAGGCGATCCTGATGCACGGCCAGTGAGCCCAGCTCGACCAGTCGCATGCCCAGCTCGTAGTCGCGACCGCTGCGGCGCAGCCAGCGCAGCTGCACCAGGCGCTCCAGCATCCGGTGCGCCGACGAGCGCGGCAGACCGGTGCGGCGCACGATCTGGGCCAGCGTCAGCCGTCCGGGCCCTTCGAAGGCGTCGAGGACCAGCGAGATGCGGTCGATGACGGCGCTTGGGGTTTCGTTGGGCGCGGCGGTCGGCGGCACCTGTCCTCCTAGTAGCAATATTCCTATTAGGAAGCTAGCCGATGCCGAGCAGACACAAAAGCCCCCGACACACCGATCGTGGGGGGACCTTTATGTCTGTTCGGCGGTATTAGCCCTTGGCTGCGGAGCGGCCCGCGCGGCGCCCGTAAAAGCTGCCGTCTCCGAGCGACACGCCGCTGGCATAACCCCAGGCCGCCAGCCCGGCAGCGGACCTGCCGGCGGCGAAGAGCCCCGGAATCGGCTCGCCGCTGACATGCAGCACCTCGGCATCCAGGGAGGTGCGCAGGCCACCGAGGGTGAACCCGCCGGTGTTCTCGCGCAGGTCGATCGCGCCCACCGGCGACCCGATCGGCTTGAGCCATTCGCGCTTCTTGTGCAGCAGTGGGTCCTCGCCGCGCGCGGCGCCCTCGTTGTAGGCGGCCACGGTCGCCTGCAGTGAGCCCGGCGCCAGCCCCATGTCGCGCTCCAGGTCGGCGACCGTGTCGGCCACCCAGGTCGCCGGCCGCAGCATGAACTTGGGCGACCACGAGTTCATCGCCTCGTCCTGAGCGTCGCTGTCGATGATCAGGTACGCGGTGTTGTCCTGGTGGTAGAGGGTGAGCTGACCGACGCGACCGGGATAGGTGTCCTCGGCGACGTAACGCTGACCGCGGCCGTTGACCAAGATGCCACGCACCAGTTGTTGCGGGTCGATGAAGATGGCGACCTCGGTGGCATCCATGTGGGCCAGGTCGGCCCCCAGCGCCTGCGCCATCCGGATCGCCTGCCCGTCGTGCTGTTCAATCGACGCCGCCGGGCGCCCGGCGATCCGCGGCGCATATTGCGCCACCATCGCGTCGTTGTAGGCGAAACTGCCCGTCGCTAGCACGATTCCGCGGCGCGCCCGGATCGTCATGTCGGTGCCGTACCGCCGCGCCCGGACACCGACGACCCGGCCGTCGGATGCCACGACCAGACACCGCACCCGAACGTCGAAGAGCGCCCGCGCGCCTGCCGCCTCGGCGGTCTGCACCAAGGGCTTCATCAGCATGTAGCCGGCGCTGGCCTCACCCTGCTTCTTGTTCTGCATCTGCGGGACATGCCCGCGCGGGGCCGGGGTGGCAATGGTGTTGAACGGGTAGGAGTTTTCGCCGCCGCTGTACATCAGGCCCTGGTCGCCCATGGGTTCCCAGCCGGGTTCGGAGAAAAATTCCGCCTTGAACGGCACGCCGCAATCGACGAGCCAGTCGAAGTGGGCGACGCTGCCCTCGCAATAGTCGGCGATGCGGGCCTCGTCGGCGCCGGGACCCATCGCCACGTTGAGGAAGGCGCGCATGTTGTCGACGGAATCATCGAAGCCGCAAGCCTTTTGCAGCGCGGTGCCGCCGCCCAGGTAGATGAATCCGCCCGCCATCGCCGCGGCCCCACCCCAGGAACCCGTGCGTTCCAGCACCAGCACGTCGGCACCGGCGCGGGCGGCTTCGACCGCCGCGGCGGCACCCGCGATTCCGTAGCCCGCGATGACGACGTCGGCCTCGTCGTCCCAGGACGTGATCGAGGCCGCCGGAATCGGCGTGACGTCGAACTCGGCCGTCACGGTCGCATCGCCGCGGGCATGTCACTGACCCACTGGTGACCCCAGTAACTGTCGGCCGTGATTTCCTCTGCGGTGTAATAGGTTTCGTCGACCCGCATGCCTTCGGTGCCGAATTCGATGTCCCAGTCACCCGGTGTACGGACGTAAAACGACACCATCTTGTCGTTGGTGTGGCGGCCCAGCGTGGACGACACCTGGATGCCTTCGGCGTTGATGCGGTCCAGCGCTTGCCCCACCGCGTCAAGGGTGTCGACCTCCACCATGATGTGCACGACGCCGGGGTCGCGTTGATGCATGGCGGGGCAGATCGCGAGGCTGTGGTGGCGCTCATTGATGCCCAGGAAGCGCACCCGGATCGGACCGAACTCCGGCGGCGCGGGGATCCGGAACGCACCGCGGGAGCGGAAACCCAGCACGTCGGTGTAGAAGTCGAAGAGCCCGTTGGGGTCCATGGCGGGCACGACGATGTGGCCCATGCCCTGATCGCCGGTGATGAACCGGGCGCCGAACGGTGTGATCACCGGGCTGTGGTCGAGCACCGCGCCGTGGAACACCTCGAGGGTGATGCCGGCCGGATCCTCGAAGGTGATCGCTTCTTCGACCCGTCGGGCGTCCGCCTCTTCTTGTGACAGTTGCTTGAAGGCCACGCCGGCGCCGTCCAGCGTCGCCTTGACTCGCTGAAGGGCGGCGCGATCGCGTACCTCCCAGCCGACGTTGACCACCCGCTCGGTGTCGCCGGGAACCAGGATCATCCGCGCCGTTCGCTCGTCCATCCGCAGGTACAGGGCCAATGGATCCGGCCCCTTGCCTTCGGCGAAGCCCAGGACACCAAAGGCGAAATGGCGCCAGCGCTCGATGTCGTTGGTCGAAATAGTGACGTAGCCAAGGCTTTTCAGGTCACCCATGAACGTCTCCTAAATCAGTGCCCGCAGCGGACCCTCGGGTGGTTCGATACCAAGCGAACTGAGCGCCGCCGCGTGGTAGGTGGTGCCGGGGACGTGAATCGCATGCATCTGGCCCACATGGACGTCGCGCCAGTATCGCTGCAGCGGTTTGTCCATCCGCGATGCGTTGCCGCCCGAGCGGGCGAAGATCTCGTCGACCGCGGCCACCGCGCGCCACACCGCGCGAACCTGGGTGCGGCGACCGGCCGCGCGGTCGGCGAACGACACCTCCTTGCCGGCGGCAACCATGTCATAGATGCGGTCGGCGTTGGCCAGCAATTCCTGGCGGGCGGCGTTGATGTCGGCGGCGGCCTCGCCGATCGCGTGCATGACGTAGGGGTCGTCCTTGATCGCGGTCCCGGTGGCGCCGACGCGCTCGCGCTGGTAGTCCAGGTGCGCGGCCAGCGCTCCCTCGGCGATGCCGATGGTGGCCGCCGAGATGCCCAGCGGGAACATCGTCGACCACGGCATCAGATACAGCGGCTCGGTCATGCCGGCCTCGCGCTGGGCGGTGCCGTCCATTACCTTCGTGGCATCCATGGTGCGGTAGGACGGCACAAACGCGTCGGAGACGATGACGTCCTTGGAGCCGGTTCCGCGCAGCCCCACGACATTCCACGAGTCCTCGACGATCTCGTAATCCTTGCGGGGCAGGATCATGTGCAACATCTGCGGCGGCATCAGCGGGATGCCCTTCTCGTCGCCGAGCATCGCGCCCAGGATGATCCAGTCGCAGTGGTCGGTGCCCGAGCTGAACTGCCAGCGCCCGTTGAAGATGTAACCACCGTCGACAGGCTTGGCCACGCCCTGTGGCGCGTACGGGGAGGCCATCCAGGTGTCGACGTCGTCGGCCCATATCTCGGCGGGCACCTTCGGGTCCGCGTACGCCAACTGATAGGGGTGCACGCCCACCACGCCGACGATCCAGCCGGCCGCCGGGTCCAGTGCTGCCGTGGCCATCACCGTCTCGGCGAACTCGCGCGGGTGGGCCTCGAACCCGCCGTACTGCTTGGTCTGCAGCAGCCGGATCAGCCCGGCGCCTTTCATCAGCTTGACGGTGTCGTCGGTGAGCCGGCCGATCCGCTCGGCTTCCGCCGCCTGTCCCCGCAACTGGTCGGCCAGGGCCATCACCTGGTCGATAACGCGCTCGGTCATACTGCCGTCCTTTGGTGTTCGCCCTTGTGGACCCAGATATGGTCTACCGCAGTCCGCGCCGAGAGTCACCGTGATCCCGGTGAGCGGGTCAAAACTCGCGCGCCCGGCGGCGCGGCGCGGGCTTGGCCTGACGTGCGGGGTTGAGCCCTTCCCCGCAGGTCGTCGGGCCGGTACGGCCGGCGCAGGCCCGGTGATCGGGACAGGTGTGGGCTCGCGGTCGCGGACGTCCTACCGTGATGGCTGTGGATTTAGCTGAACCCCTCGACGCGATCGTGGTGGGCGCCGGCTTCGCCGGCCTCTACGCGCTGCACAAGCTGCGCAGCCAAGGGCTCTCGGTGCGGGTGCTCGAGGCCGCGCCGGAGCTGGGCGGTACCTGGTACTACAACCGCTATCCGGGTGCGCGCTGCGACGTCGAGAGCGTCGACTACTGCTACTCGTTCTCCGACGAGCTGCAGCAGGAATGGAACTGGACCGAGAAGTACGCCACCCAAGCCGAGATACTGCGCTACCTGAACTGGGTCGCCGACAAACTCGACCTGCGCCGGGGCGTCACCCTCAACACCCGGGTCGTCGCGGCGAAGCTGGACGAGGCCACGCTGCGCTGGACGGTCACCACCGACGGCGGCGAGAGCATCACCGCGCGGTTCTGCCTGATGGCGACCGGGCCGCTGTCCGACGCGCTGACCCCGGATTTCGCCGGCCTGGACACCTTCGCGGGCGAGGTTTACCACACCGCGCACTGGCCCCACCACGACGTCGACTTCACCGGCAAGCGGGTGGCGGTCATCGGCACCGGATCGTCTGGCATTCAATCGATTCCGATCATCGCCGAGCAGGCCGCGCATCTCTACGTCTTCCAGCGCACCCCCAACTACAGCATCCCGGCGGGCAACAGGCCATTGTCCGCCGAGGAAATGGCCGAGATCAAGGCGGGCTACGCCGAGCGTCGCCGACTGTCGTGGCGCAGCGGCGGCGGATCACCACACCTCACCCCACCCAAGCCGACCATGGAGTACACCCCCGAGGAGCGTCGCGCCCATTTCGAAAAGCGTTGGCAGCTAGGCGGTGTGCTGTACTCCAAGACCTTCTCAGACCAGACGACCGACATCGCAGCCAACGACGAGGCTCGCAAGTTCTATGAAGAGAAGATCCGGGCCATCATCGACGATCCGGCGATCGCCGACCTGTTGATTCCCAACGACCACCCCATCGGCACCAAGCGAATCTGCACCGACAGCAACTACTTTCAGACCTTCAACAGACCCAACGTATCGCTGATTAGTGTCCGTTCCACCCCCATCGAATCCGTCGATGCGGCGGGCATCAACACCACCGACGCCCACTACGACCTCGACGCGATCGTGTTGGCAACCGGGTTCGACGCCCTGACCGGTGCGCTGGCCAAGATCGACATCGTCGGCCGCGACGGCACGGTGCTGCGCGACTACTGGGAGCAGGGCCCGCGCACCTACCTGGGACTGGGCGTCGACGGGTTTCCCAACCTCTTCGTGATTTCCGGTCCGGGCGCACCCGCGGTGCTGGCCAACATGGTGCTGCACGCCGAGGCGCACGTGAACTGGATCGCCGACGCCATCGCCCACCTCGACGAGCATGGTTACACCGCAATGGAGCCGACGCGCGACGCCGTGGACGGCTGGGTCGCCGAATTGGCGCGCCGGGCCGACGCATCGCTGTTCGTCAAAGCCAACTCGTGGTACCTGGGCGCCAATGTCCCTGGAAAGCCACGGGTTTTCATGCTGTTCATTGGCGGCTTCGCGGCATACAACGACATCTGCGCCGAGATCGCCGACGCCGGCTACAAGGGCTTCGATTTGATCAAAGTCTCGTGATGACCGGACTTGACGGCAAGGTCGTCGTGGTCACCGGGGCGGCCCGAGGTACCGGGCGGGTGCATTGTCAGCGGTTCGCCGAGGAGGGCGCCGACGTGATCGCGCTCGACTTCGCGGACGCGGCCGACGAATTGCGTGATCTGGCAACCGAAATCGAGGCACATGGCCGGCGGTGCGCCACCGGCCTGGCCGACGTCAGTGACATCGATGCCGTCGCGACGGCGGTCGATGCGGGCGTTGCGCAATTGGGGCGCCTGGACGTCATCGTCGCCAACGCCGGGGTGCACCTGCCGGGTGCGCCCGCCTGGGAACTCGACCCAGCGCAGTGGCAGCGCACGCTTGACATCAACCTCACCGGGGTTTGGCACACGGTCAGGGCGGGAGTGCCGCACATCGGGCAGGACGGCGGATCCGTCATCATCATCAGCTCCACCAGCGGCATTCGCGGATTGCCCAACACCGCCGCCTACACCGCCAGTAAGCATGCCGTGGTCGGGCTGGCCCGCACACTGGCCAACGAGCTTGGCCCGCGGCGCATTCGGGTCAACACGGTGCACCCCGGGCCGGTCGCGACGCCGATGGTGCTCAACGAGGCCACGTTTCGGCGGCTGCGACCCGACCTGGACCACCCGACGGCGGCCGACGCCGCCGAGGTACTCGCCGCGCGCAATTTGCTTCCGGTGCCCTGGGTGGAGCCGGTCGATATCGCCAACGCCGTGGTGTTTCTGGCTTCCGATCACGCGCGCTACATCACGGGCACCCAGCTCGTCGTCGACGCCGGCCTGACGCAGAAGACGACGTGACCCAGCCCGAATTCGCCGCGCCGAGGTCGCCGATACCACCCAGCGGTAACTGTTAGGTTGGCTAGATGTCTGACGAATGGCCGAGCAGCGACCCCAGCCGGCTCGAGATGGTGTACCGGCCGTTGGCGGAATCGATCCGCCGGTTGGTCGACATCAGCATCCGCACCACGGCCGATCCCGCGACGGTTGCCGCGGCACAGCTCAAAATCGAAAGTGCCGCAAATGAATTGAGTGCTTCGGCGCAACCCGGGCCGTTCGGCGTGCAGCGTGCACCCGACGGCAGCACCATTGCCTGGGGCAATGCCGTGGTTGGCCTGCGCAATCCGGTCGCACCGCCGCTGGTGATCCACCGCGAGCCCGACGGACTGGTGTGGTCGGAATTCGTGCTCGGCGCCCCCTACGAGGGCCCGCCGGGTCACGTGCACGGCGGCGTGTGCTCGTTGATCCTCGACCACGTGCTGGGTGCGACGGCGCACCAGCCGCTGCGGCCCGCGTATACCGGCACCCTGATCCTGCGTTATCTGCGCAAGACCGAACTCGGCCGCCCACTGCGCGCGGAGGCTCACGTCGAGCGCGTCGACGGCGCGAAGACCTTTTCCACCGGCCTTATCGCCGACGACGAGGGCCCCACGGTCGAAGCGGAGGGCATCTTCATCCAGCCCAAGCAGCCGCCCGCTTGACGGGTTCCATTGGCGTCAGTTCGTCATGGCGGCGCGCTCGACGTCCAGCAGTTGCTCGCCTCGTCGTTCCTCGTCGTAGGCCTTCCGCCCGCCGCGCAGGCCGAACAGCCGCTTGGACACCAGCAGATAGATCACCGCCGCGACATTGATGGTGAACGTGACCACGCGAGTCATCGTGATGCCCTTAGCCAGGTCATGGATTTCCAGTGGCAAAAAGACCGAGGTGGCGATCACCGCAAAGTATTCGCCCCACCGTTTCACCAACCACAGACCGACGGCCTCGATCAGCTCGACGATGGCGTACGCGCTGAGCATCAGCGTCAGTATCGCGAGCGTCGACGGTTTGGCGGCCAGCGCCTTTTCCAGCTCATGCACGATGCTCATCTGGTCGACCTTGAAGCCGGCGGCGCGAAAGATCGGCAGGTCGCGCTCGAGCGTGGCCTGGATGGCGCCCTGCGCGCCGCGGAACTTCCACACCGCGTAGGCCGCGAGCGCGATGATCAGCGCACGAAACAGGCGTTCGACGGCCAGCGCGCGAATGATGATCGCCTGGCGTAACGCCTTGCCGCGCATGATCATCGGCGCGGCGTCGGCGTGGCCGCGACCATGGGGTGCGCCGAGGATGAACTCTCCGCAGCGCAGGCAGCGCCACACCTCGCCCAACCCGGTTTTACCGCTGAGCCGGTCGGCGAGCGCCTCCTCGTCGGGCGCGTAGGTGACGTGTCCGCCCACCGCGCAGGTGACCAACTCCCACCGGTTGGTTTTCTTTGCCACCAGCCGACCTTACAGCCGTACCCTGCTGCGGGGGCGCCGCGCGACCCGGCTCGCCGTGCCCAACAGCCCGGCGAGCTCGGCGACCGAAATCTCGTCGATGTTCGCCACCGCCGCGACGATGTCGGCGCGCAACGCTTCGTCGCAGAACGGCTCGGCGAGCCAGTGAAACTTCTCCACGACCCGCTCCCAGGACATCGGTCGGGTGGGCGATCCCTCGTAATCGGATTCCTCGCGGCTGAACTCCCGGCCGTCGCGAGTGAACACGTGCACGCGGGCCGCCGTGCGTTGCGGGTAGTCCGCGGTCAGGTCGTCGGCGGGTTCGACTTCGACGCGTGCCAACAGGTTTTGCACGTCGGCGCGTCGAACGCGTTCGGTTTCAAGCTGTTCGGGACCCACGCCGCCGTCCAGGAGTGCGACGGCGCTGAGGTATTTGAGGTTGTAGTCGGCCTGCTCCTTGGTCCACGGGTGATCCTTCGCTCCGTAGACTCCCCCACCGGCGAAGTCGAATGCACCCTGAAAGACTTCGAGTTTCACCCTGGCCACATCGTCGCCGTCCAGATCGTTCTCGGTGCGAATCGCCAGCACCGCATCGATGATGACCTGCCCGTGAATGAGTGCGCAGTACTGCTTGAGGTAAGTGTGTTCGGCGGCGGTGAGCGCCCGGTCGGCGGTGCGGAAATCGATGGGCTGATCAAAGAGCTGCACCAAACCCTGCGGACCGTCGAACAGCGACTTGGGGCCCGTGACGCCGCGGCGGGCCAACATCGTGGTGTAGACCGCACGCATGCCGGTGATGGCGGGCGAGATGCCCTTCCAGTGCGATACCGGTTCGGCGTGCACACCGGCAAGCGATAGGTTGTCGACCGCCGACGCCGCGATTGCGTTGGCGCTCTGTTCGGCGTCGCAGCCAAGCAGCTTCGCCGAACCCGCCGCCACCGACATCGCCAGCTGCAGCGCGTGATTGAGCCCGCGCGCCATCACGGGAACCTGTGCGCTGAAACGGCATTGGATCTCGTAGGCCACCGCGAGCGCCAACAGGAAATCCGACCCGCTGGCGTCGACGTGCTCGGCGACGGCGAAGACGGCGCCGAAGTTGTCCGCCGGATGGCACAGCCCTCCCACGGTGAGGTAGGTGTCCAGCAAGTCGGGATAGCGCACCAGCACTGCGTTGAAGAACGCGGCCTGATCGACCGATGCGCGTCCGCCGCCGACAAGTGTCGCGCTGCCGCGACCGCCGAACTGTTCGGTGTGCTCGCGTAGCGTGGCGATCAGCTCGCCGTCCAGCGATCCGATAGCGCAGGCAATGCTGTCCAGCACATTGCGTTTCAACATCGCCCGGGAGTTCCCGGTCAGATCGGCCGGCGCCGCATGGACGACGAAAGCTCCGAGGTCGTCCACGACATAGCTATGCGACATGGCTTCGTTCGCTGATCGCATTGGTTTCATCGGTGAGCTTTTTCCCGATGATGCGGATCTGCCGCGAACTCAGTGTGCACAACGGATGAACGGCCAGCATCAGGGCGGCGCGCCGGCGCTGATCGAAAACCGGTGCGGCAATGGTGACTACGGGCTGCTTGCGACGACCTGGGTTGTCGTCGGAGAGGAACCCGATGGTGGTGAACTCGACCAGCAGCTGATCCATGATGTCGCGCACCGGAGTCGGCATGTCGTTGCTGTCCAACGTGCCCACCACCTGGACGGCCTGCGCCAGCGCGGGCGTTGTCCAGTCCACGTCGTATCCACGCTGCCGAGTGTGTTCCAAAACGCGTTCGAGGCGTTCCGTGCGATCGCTGTTGTCGCCCGCACCCCGGCGGACCCACGCCCGTCGCTCCTCGTCGGTGTCCCAGGCCGCCAGCGCCACCCCGAACGGTGGCGCATACGGGATGCGATCACCGGGTATTCCCGCCGGTTGCGTCGCGGCGTCGCCCTCGAATGCGGTGACCACCAACGAATCACCGAATTTCTCCACCACCGAGCCGGAGTAGCCGACCTCGCGGGAGAGGCGCAGCGCGGCCTCTCGAGCGGCGTGCGCGAGTGGACGAGCGGTGTCCGTCCGGGCCGCCACGACGGCGAGCGCGGGCCCGAGAGAAAAGGTCTTCACCACCGGATCGCGGCTGGCCCAACCCCGATCGCACAGCGTTTTCAGGATCGCGTGCGCCGTCGCCTGGGTGAGCTCGAGCTCGCGGACGACGTCGGAGAAGCGCAGCGGCGTGTTGCCGGACCGCGCCAGGAGCTCCACGACATCAAGCACCCGGGCGGTCGGCGCCGACGGCGATCCGCGAATCGCTTGACTCCTTTACGAGCGGATTCCTACAGTAATACCGAACATTCGAGATCTTATATCGATTATTCGAGAAAGTGAATCGACACTTTGCGAGCTGTGGTCTTGCGGGATGGCCGACTCGAGGTGCGGCAGACATCCGACCCAGAGCCCGGAACCGGCGAACTGCTGCTGCGCACGCTGAGCACCGCGATCTGTGCATCCGACGTGCACTTCATGGACCACCCCGAGCTCGCCATAAACGACCCGACGGGTCGCTCACTCTACGACGCCGACCGTGACATCGTGCTGGGCCACGAGTTCGTCGGCGAAGTCATCGGATATGGGCCCGGCTGCACCGAACAGTTCGCCCTCGGTGCGCGGGTGACCGCAATGCCGATACGCCTCGTGGACGGCGGGGCGGGCGGCGTGCGGATCATCGGCCAGCACCCGCAGTCGCAGGGGAGTTTCGCCGAGCTGCTGGTGGTTTCGGAAGCGGCCGCCAAGCCGGTCTCGGCCGATGTCTCCGCCGACGCCGCCGCGCTGACCGACGCGTTCGCCGTCGGCGAGTTCTGCGTCCGCTCGGCGCGGATCCAGCCGGGCGAGGTCGCCATCGTCATCGGAGCCGGGGCGATCGGGCTCTCGGCGGTCGCGGCCCTGGTCAGCCGCGGCGTCGAGCCGATCATTGTGGCGGACTTCAAGGCAGATCGGCGCGAACTGGCCCGCGACCGGTTCGGTGCGCACATCGTGGTCGACCCCGCCGTCAAGTCCGCGTTCGACGCCTTCCAGGAGGCTCGCGCACAGCGCGGATTGCCCGGTCCGGCAGTCGTTTTCGAATGCGTGGGTGCGGCCGGACTCATCCAGAGCATCGTGGAATCCGCCGAAATGGCCACCCGCATCTACTGCGCGGGTGGCTGGTACACCGGCGATACGCTGGACATCACCACCGCCACCCGCCAAGGCGTCACCATCCAGTTCGGCGGCGGGCCGCACCCGCAGGACTGGTACGGAACGCTCGATGCCATCGCCGCCGGACGGCTGGATCCGCTACCCAGCGTGGGCAGGATCATCACCCTCGACGAAGTGCCCGACGCCCTCGAGCTCGCGCGGCGCTCCGACGGGCCACCGCGCATCATCGTCCATCCGAACGGAGACCCCGCATGACCGAACGCGAAGATCGCCAAGATATTTCGGATCTGCTGGTGCGCTACGCAACCGGCATCGACCGACGCGACTGGGCGCTGTTTCGCACCGTGTTCACCGACGACTGCGAGCTGGACTACGGCGTGATCGGCGTGTGGAAAGGCGTCGATGCCGTTACCGAGTTCATGGAACAGGTCCACGCCATGGCGGGACACACGATGCACCGGCTGAGCAACCAG
This sequence comes from Mycobacterium conspicuum, assembly GCF_010730195.1. NCBI lineage: Bacteria > Bacillati > Actinomycetota > Actinomycetes > Mycobacteriales > Mycobacteriaceae > Mycobacterium > Mycobacterium conspicuum. The sequence goes on along the minus strand of NZ_AP022613.1, from coordinate 5,990,996 downwards.
GCCATCGCGGTCGAGGGCGATACGGCAACCGCCCGCACCTACATCGACGGGCTGATCATGTCCGCCGACAACAAATCTGGTGTCAACCCCGTCGGTTTCTACGACGACGAGATCGTGCGGACACCCGACGGCTGGCGCATTGCGCGCCGGCGCTTCACGCAGGTTCGTCTGACCACCGTCGGCGAGACGTAGGAGAATCCGGTGACATTCGCTAACAAGTACGGGCCGTGGGCACTGGTCGCCGGCGCTTCCGACGGAGTCGGTGCCGCATTCGCCGAAGGGCTCGCCGAGCGTGGCGTCAACGTCGTGCTGCTGGCACGCCGGCAGCAGGTGCTCGATCGAGTCGCGGCCGGCATCGAGTCGCGCACGTCGGCTCAAACCCGCACCCTCGCAATGGACCTCGCGCGGCCGGGCGCGGCCGCGGCTATCGCCGAGGCAACCGCCGATCTCGAGATCGGTTTCCTGGTCTACTGCGCCGGGGCCGACCCGAATTATCAGCCCTTCCTGGCGAATTCGATCGCGGCCGCCGAGGCAATGGTGCAGCGCAACTGCATGGTGCCGATGCAACTGTGCCATCACTTCGCTGCGCCCATGGTCCAGCGCGGCCGCGGCGGAATCGTCATCTTCGGATCCGGCGCCGGATTGGCCGGCGGGCCCAACATGGTTGCCTACGGCGCCACCAAGGCATTCGACATGGTCTTCGCCGAAGCGCTGTGGTCCGAGCTGCACGACACCGGCGTCGACGTGCTGGGCCTGATCCTGGGCAAGACGAACACCCCGGCACTGCGCGAACTCGAATACAGCCGCGGCCAGATCAGCGCGCCCGACGAGGTGCCGCCGGGCGCCGACTCGGTGGACGACGTGATAGCCGAGGCCTTCGAGAACCTCGCCAACGGGCCGACCTTGTTCGTGGGCGAGATGATGCGCGCGGCCGAGCAGCTGACGAGTTCGCTCACCCGCAAACAGACGGTCGAACTCTTCGCGCAAATGGCGGTCGCGGCGATGGGGTCCGATTAGGGGAACCGCAAGCTTGCCGTCGGCGTCGAAATAGCTATCAACCTCCCCACGCGTCCCCGGAACGTTTTGCCAAAGTTTGAATTTGGGCCAGTCCAAGTTTTAAGTGGCGGCACCTGGCCAGCAAAGATGCGTCGGTGCAAGTCGACAAGTCGGCTGTGCCCTGCGTTGCTGGGTGTGGTTCGGGCAGGTACGGTGAGGAGATCGCAAACGGCCGCAAGAGTAGCCACCAACGATCACCGATCTCGATGAAGTCGATGAATTCCGAAGAAATGGCGATGCTTGCCGTGGACCGCCCCTCGCCGCCGCGCGCGCCGTGGCGCACCCTGACCCGGTCGGCGGTGATCACCGCCGCGTTTGTCGCTCCGGCGCTGGTGGTGCGCATCGGGGGGATACATCTCAACGCGGTCGCCGCCCTGCTGATCTACGGGGCCGCGGTGGTCGCCGCCAGCTTCCTGCTGGCGTGGGCCGCCGAAGCCGCGCAGATCGACGTCTCCGGAGGCCTCGCGATCGCGGTGCTCGCGGTGATCGCGGTGCTGCCCGAATACGCCGTCGACCTCTACTACGCGTACGTGTCCGGCCACGTCCCCGAGTACACGCAGTACGCCGCCGCCAACATGACGGGGTCCAACCGGCTGCTGATGGGTCTGGGCTGGCCGGTCGTGGTACTGGTCGGCGTCGTCGTGGCCCGCAGACTGGGCGGCAAAAAGACCACCGGGGTGGCCTTAGAACCCGCCAACCGGGTGGAAATCGGCTTCCTACTGGTCGCCGGCCTCGCGGCCTTCCTCATCCCCGCGACCGGACACATCCACCTGGTGCTGGGGCTGGCACTGCTGGCCTGGTTCGCCTTCTACCTCTACAAGCTCAGCCACGGCGACGTCGAGGAACCCGAGCTGGTCGGCACCGCCGCCGCCGTCGGACACCTGCCCGACCGCGGCCGGCGAATGGTCGTCATCGGGTTGCTCGCGGTGTCGTGCGCGGTGATCCTGCTCTGCGCGGCGCCGTTTGCCGACAATCTGGTTGCCGCCGGCACCGAACTGGGCGTCGACCGGTTCCTGCTGGTGCAGTGGCTCGCACCGCTGGCCTCGGAGGCGCCCGAGTTCATCGTGGCGACCATCTTCGCCAGCCGCGGCAAGGGCACGGCGGCCATCGCCACGCTGATCTCGTCCAAGGTCAACCAGTGGACGCTGCTGATCGGCTCGCTGCCGGTGTCCCACCTGCTGGGCGGCGGCGGATTCGCCCTGGCGCTCGATCCCCGGCAGGTGGAAGAGGTGCTGCTGACCGCCACCCAAACCCTGATGGGTGTTGCGCTGATACTCGGGCTGCGTTTCCAGCGAGCCACCGCCTGGGCGCTCCTGGTGCTGTTCCTCGCACAGTTCCCGATCAACACCACCCACGGCCGTCTGCTGCTCTGCGGCGTCTACACCGCGGCGGCCATCGTCGGGCTGGTCATCAACCGCCGGCACCTGACCCCCGCCATTCGCGCGCCGTTCCGGGGCACCGCTGTGCGACACAGCGGCCACCCACACGAGGACCCGGAGGCGGCCGGCTAGAGCGCCGGCGGAGGGGCGCAAAAAGCTCGACCCGCAGCTCCGTCCGAAATCCCACCGCATATACCGTCCAGGTATGAATCGAGTTTCGGTGATCACCGGCGGTGCCGGCGGCATGGGCCTGGCCACGGCGAAAATCGTCGGCCGCGACCACACCCTGATCCTCTGCGACGTGAGGCAAGACCGGCTCGACGCCGCGGCCGCGGCGCTGCACGAGCTCGGGATGCAACCCACGATCGTCAATTGCGACGTCACCGACCGTCGTGCTGTCGAGAGCCTGCTCGACACGGCGAACGACCTCGGAACCCTCGCCTCGGTCATCCACACGGCGGGGGTCAGCCCGAGCATGGGGTCCGCCGACTACGTCATGCGGACCAATGCGGTCGGCACCGTCAACGTCAACGAGGCGTTTTATGCGAAGGCCGGCGAAGGCGCCGTGATCGTCAACGTCGCGTCGATGGCGGCCCACATGTTGCCCGCGGAAATGGTTCCGACACAACACTTTCCGTTGGCGCTGCACGACGCGGACGCCTTCTGGGACGCCATGATGGCGCCCTGTGACGCCCTTCCCGAGGAGGCACGATCCGGCATCGCCTACGCCCTGAGCAAAAGCTTCGTGCGGTGGTACAGCCAGTCGCAGGCCGAAAGGTTCAACGCGCGCGGCCTGCGCATCCTGTCCGTCTCTCCCGGGTCCATCGACACCGAGATGGGCAGGCTCGAAGAGCAAGCCGGGGCCGGGGCGATGGTTGCCGACGCCGCGGTCCCGCGGTGGGGCAAGCCCGAGGAAATGGGCGAGCTGCTCGCCTTCTGCGCCAGCGCCAAGGCGGGCTATCTCACCGGCACCGACATCCTCAACGACGGCGGAGTGATCGCCTCGATGACGGAGCGCGCCAGGGCGGCCACCGCCAATCAGACCAGGTAGTAAAGATCGGCCCGGTCCTTCAGATCGATCGCATTGACGGGCGACCTGCCGACTTCGACCGGAGCCAAGTGGCCGCGGGCGTGACGCACGGCCCTGAGCGTCGCCGAAAATTCCTCGTCTTCTTCGGGGAAGATGTGCACAGGCGGGAACCAGCTTTCGATTCCGACATTGTGCAAAATGCGAAGCGCGTCAGCGCGAACCCCGGCCAGCAGAACGGTCACGCCGCGCGCGGTCTGCTCGCGGAGGAAGTGCTCGATGCGCTCGATGCACACCACGTCCGGGTGGCGGACGCGCTTGAGCCGCAGGACCACGAACTTCACGTCATCGTCCGCGATCCGTTGATGCAGCACCATCAGGTGGCGGTCCAATTCCGGTGCAGCGCCGAAGAATAGCTCGCCTTCCAGGTCATAGATGATGATCGACGGGTCGACGAGGTCACCGGGGATCCGCTCGCGGACCACACGCTCGGGGGCGACAACGAGCTCCTTGGCTTTCAGCCTCGCCGCCCGCGGTACGAATAGCAGGATCGACAGGATCACACCGAGCAGGACCGCCTTATCGAGATCTATTGCCACGCCGGTGAATGCCGTCACGATCACCAGTCCGGCGTCATAGCGCGACGCCCTGAGCGTGTAGAACAATCGCCTGAAGTCGACCAGCCTCGCCGCGGTCACCAGCAGCAGCCCCGCCAGCGCGGGCTGCGGAACGTATCGCAGCAGCGGCGCAAACAGCAGTAACGCGGCGGCAACCGTTGCGGCCGAGACGATTCCAGAGAATCGTGTCTTGGCGCCCGACTGGTAGTTGATCGCCGAGCGCGACAGCGAACCCGAGCCCGGTAAGCACTGAAAGAAGCCGCCGCCGAGGTTGGCCAGTCCTTCGGCCATGATCTGTCGGTTGTAGTCGATCTTCTGCTGGGTCTCATAGGCAATGGCTTTGGCGATCGACAGCGCCTCGATGATACCGACGAATGCGATAGCCAAAGCGCCCGAAGACAACTCGGGCAACCAGTCCGGGTGAACCTCGGGGATGTGCGGGGCGGGCAGGCTGCGAGGGATCTTTGCCGCCACCGCCACCGCCGTATGCCCACCGCCGCCGGGAACCGACCAGCCGGCGAAATAGGCGATCAGGCCGGTAATGATCAGCACGGCGAGCATGTCGATCTGGGGCCACCCGAAGCGGCGCACCAGTTGCCGCAGCACGACCGCCAATGCCACCGCGGCGGCGCTGAGCGTCAACGCGCGGTAGTTGATGTGATCACCGCGGAACATGGTGAGCCACACCCGACGCAGCACTTGCATGTGCCCGTTGCCCTTGTCGCGCACCCCCAGCGCGTTGCCCAACTGTCCGATGGCAAGCAGAGATGCCGCCGCGGCCATGAAGCCGATGATGACCGACTCGGAGATGTAGCGCGTCAGGTTGCCCAGCTTGAACAGGCTGATCACGATTTGGAAGGCGCCGACGAGGACGGCCAGCAGGAACAGGCCCTCGAACAGCTCGGTGGTGTTCTCCGAATCGATGAAGGCGAGCGCAGTGAACACCAGCAGCGATATCGCGCTCGTCGGCCCGTTGATCAGGTGCGAGGACGAGCCGAAGATCGACGCCACGATCGTCACGACGATGGCCGAGTACACGCCGAAGCGGGGATCCACCCCGGCGATCAGCGCGTAGGCCATCGCCTGGGGGAAGGAGATGGCGGCGACGGTGAGCCCGGCGACGAGGTCGTGCCGGCCTTTCGCCATGTCGTAGTTGAGAGCGCGGCGCACTTTAGGTGCCCAGCGCCGCGGAGAGCGTGTCGAGGATCCCGTTGGTGCCGAAGAACTGCTCGCGCGCGTCGCTCCAGTCCTTGGCAATGGCTGTGATCGGGAAGAGCGTCAGCGGAGGCAGCCGGTCGGTGTGCTTGGCCAGAATCGCCGGATTGCAAGGCCGATAGCCGAATTGGGCCACCTGCTCCTGCGCGGCGTCGGTGAACAAGTAATTCAGGTAGGCCTTGGCGTAGGTGGCGGTCTTGGGATCGGTGAGGTTGGCGTCGACCCAGGCCACTGCGGGCTCGGCGAGGATGCTGACCGGTGGGTAGACCAACTCGAGTTCGTCCTTGTTGGCGGCCACCTCGCGCAGCGCCTCGTTTTCCCAAGCCAGCTGCACATCGCCAACCTTGGCCAGGGTGAAATTGTCGCCCGCGCTCCGGGCGCCGGCGTCGGACACCGCCACATGGTGCAGCAGCGTCCGCACGTACGCGGCCGCCTGGGCTTGGCTGCCGCCGCGGGTGGTGACCGAACCCCATGCGGCCAGAACGCTCAGTTGGCCGTTGCCCGAGCTGCGCGGGTTGGGTGTCACCACCGCGACGTCGCTCTTGATCAGGTCGGGCCAGTCGTGGATGCCTTTGGGATTCCCCTTGCGAACCACGAACACAACGGTCGAGGTGTAGGGCACCGAATTGTTGGGCAGGCGTCGTTGCCAGCCGGATGCGATCAGCCCCCGCTTGCTCAACGTCTGGATGTCGCTGATCAGCGCCAGTGACACCACGCTGGCTTTCTGGCTGCCGTCCAGCACGCTCTTCAGCTGGCGCCCCGAACCACCGTGCGACTCTTCGATGTCCAGCGTCACCCCGCTACGCGCGCGGTATTGCGGAATGAACGCCTTGTCGAGCGCCGCGAACAACTCACGCGTCGGGTCGTAGGACACATTGAGGATCCGATTGGCTTTGGCGTTGGGCAACGCGTCCGGTACGTTCTTGACCGCCAGCGCGGCCGCGGCAAGGACGACGGCGACGACGCCCAGGACGTTGAGCCACGGAACGCGCCGTCGGGCACGGGCACGCTCGTCCAGCGGAGGCGTTTCCACCATCGGCAGGCGTCCTCTCACAGTCCAGCGCCGAGCTTTTGGTTGACGTTAACGGTCAGGCCACCTTCTGGCAGCGTTGAGAATCAGCCTGAAGCAAACTGCCGGGGGCGCGGCAACCGCGGCCGCACCCGGCATTTAGGGTCAGGCACATGAGAAGCCGCGCGGCGATCCTCTACGAGTACGGCAGTCCCTGGACGGTCGAAGAGTTCGAATTGGACCCGCCGCGAGCCGGCGAGGTGCTGCTGCGACTGGCCGCCACCGGGCTGTGCCACTCCGACGAGCACATCCGGCAGGGCAAGCTGGCCCCGCCGCCGGAAACCTTACGCTCGCTTGGGTTGCCGGCCATGTCGCCGACGATCGGCGGGCACGAAGGATCCGGCGTGGTGCTCGAGGTGGGCGACGGCGTCACCGGGTTCGCCCCCGGCGACCACGTGGTGACGTCGTTCGTTGCGGTATGCGGGCTGTGCCGGTGGTGCGCATCGGGAATGGAATACCTGTGCGACAAGGGTTCCGGGACGATGACCCCGGGCATGCCGACCGACGGCACCTTCCGCCATCACACCGTCGACGGACGAAACCTGGGGCATATCTCCAAGATTGGCGCATTCGCCGAACACACCGTCGTCTCGGCGGACTCCCTGGTAAAGATTGACCAAGACTTCCCGCTGGTGCCCGCCGCCCTGCTGGCGTGCGCCGTTCCGACCGGCTACGGCTCGGCGGCGCGGCGGGCCGAGGTGCGCGGCGGGGACACCGCGGTGATCATCGGAGCCGGAGGCATTGGCACCGCGGCGATTCAGGGCGCGCGCATCAGCGGCGCCGCGCGCATCGTCGCGGTCGACCCGGTCGAGTTCAAGCGCGAGTCCGCGCTGAAGTTCGGCGCCACCCACACCGCCGCAACGGGATCCGATGCGATCGAGCTGGTGCGCGAGTTGACCCGCGGCGTGATGGCCGACGCGGTGGTGGTCTCCCCGGCGATGATAGGCGCGGCCGACGTCGGGACAGCGCTGGAGCTCACCCGCAAGGGCGGCACCTGTGTGCTCACCGGACTGCCGTCGCCGCGGTTGAATTCGATCGCCGTCACGCTGCAGGATTTCGTCTTGATGAATAAGACGTTGTGCGGCACCGTGTTCGGCTCCTGCAATCCCAAAAGCGATATTCCGCTGCTGGCCTCGCTCTACCGGTCCGGTCAGCTGCTGCTCGACGAGATGATCACCAAGCGTTACCGGCTCGACGACATCAACGAGGCCTATGCCGCCAAGGCTTCCGGCGAACTGATCCGCGGCGTCATCGATTTCGGCGTGAGCACTTCCTGATCACGCCGGCGTCAGACGGACCGCCAGACGGGTCGGTCCCCGCAGCAGGCTATTGGTGGACCACTCGGTCGCGCCGACGACGGATATCCGGCTGACGTGTGTCACCAGTTCCCGCAACACCGCCTGGGCCTCCATGCGCGTCAACTGCGCCCCGATGCACAGGTGTGCCCCGAAGCCAAAAGTCATGTGCTGGATGGGATTTCGATCCACCCGGAAAGCATCGGGGTCGTCGAACGCGCGCGGATCCCGGTTCGCGGCGCCGATCGCCAGCATGACCCGCGCACCCGCCGGGATCGTGACGTCGCCCACCCGGTAGTCGTTCACGGCGGTGCGATGGACATTCTGCGCAGGCGACAGATAGCGCAGTAACTCCTCGACCGCCGTCGGCACCAGGTCGGGATTGGCGCGCAGCAGGTCGTACTGCTCAGGGTGGGCGGCCAGCGTGTCGAACATGCCACCGAGCAGGTTGGTGGTGGTTTCATTGCCCGCCAGCAGCAGCAGCATCGCGAAGTAGAACAGCTCCCGGTCCGGCAGGGAGCCGGCCTCGTTCTCGGCCAGCAGCCGTCCCAGGATCGTGTCCGAGCCCTTCAAGCCGCCGGCGGCGAACTGCCGCGTGAAATAACGGTGCATCGCCCACGAACCGCGCAGCGCGGCGGCCAGCCTGCGGGCTCCGCTTGCGGTGAGATCGATGTTGGTGATCTGTACCGACGCTTCCGACCAGCGACGAAAATCGTCGACGTCGGTGTCGGGAATGCCCAGCAACTGGGCGATCAGGCGCACCGGCACCGGTATCGCGAGTCGCTGCACCATGTCGCAACCCGGGTGGGCCAACACGTCGCGGACCGTCTCGGCGGCCAGCCGGTCGATGATCGGACGCCAGCTGTCCAGGGCCGCTCTGGTGAAGGCGGGCATCACCTGACGCCGCTGTCGGGCATGTTTTTCGCCATCCAGCGACACCAGGATCGGCGTGGGTATTCGGGCCAGCGTGGGGCCGTCCGCACTGGACAGGTTCGCGTCGTCGCGAGCGGCGGCCCGGACATCGTCCAACCGGCTCAGGATCCACACTCTGCGTTTCGGGTTGTACTGCACCCGAGCGCCCGCGTGCAATCGACGGTAGGCCTCGTGCGGCTGGGCCGCGGTCGCCGCGTCCATCGGGTCGTAGCTGGTGATCTCCGCGTCGATCCGGGCGCGCCGGCGGGCGCCCCCGGCGTTGGCCACCATGGCTCCGGCGAGCGTGCGTGCCGCCGAGCCCGTGAAGCGAACTCCGTCCGTGAGCGTCATCGGCCACCTACCTGTATAGTTACGAATGCGACCGTAACGGAAACTTACGTAATCGACAAGAGGTCAGCGCAGTGGACATGACAATCGACGAACTCGCCCGCCGCGTCGACATGACGGCGCGAAACATTCGCGAGTGGCAAACCAACGGCCTGGTGCCGCCGCCCCAGCGCCGTGGCCGGATCGGAATCTACGGTGACGACCACATCTCGCACATCGAGCGGATCAAATCGCTTCGTGCGCAAGGCTTTCCGCTCGACATCATTCGGCAAATACTGGACCAGTCCGGTGAGTCGGCGCCTGAGATACGCCGAATGGCCTCGGAAGTGCTCGGCCCCGCGAACCTCACCGGATCGATGGAGATGAAACGGGTCGACCTGGCCGAACAGTTCGGCGCCGACGCGGAGCACCACTTGGCCAGTTGCGGGCTGATCGACGTCGTGGACGACGAACTGCTCGTCATCACCGACACACGAACGTTCGACTACGTCGATCAGCTGGTCGCGGCCGGCTTGCCGTTGGACAAGGTGGCAAGGTCGCTCACGCACATGACCGATCACCAGGTCGCGAGCATGCAGGAGTTCGTCGACCTCTATCGCCACGAGATCTGGGAACCATTCCTGCGGGCCGGGCTGCCCATCGACGAGTGGCCCGCGATCGCCGAGAAGACCCTGCAATTGCGCTCCCTGGGAATCGGTCTCGGCATGCAGGCGTTCCGCAGAGCCATCGACAAGGTGGCCGGCAAGGTCGCCACCGAGGAAGCCGCCAAGATCGAGGTGCCTACACCCGCGAGGAAGAACGCTTCGAAGCGGAGCTGACCAACGCCTCTCCGGCCGCGGCTGCACCGGTGCGGTGCAACCAATCTCGCGGCCGCAGCCGCCAAGTCCGCCGCGCGTAGTCCAGCTCGGTGTAGGGCCACTGGGTAACGATGCGGCCGGTCGGTGAGCGGAAGTAGCTGTCGCATTGCGTCCAGATGCTGCGCTCGAGGTCCGCGGAAAGCCGGTCGTTGTACCGCTTTTCGGCCTCCGGGCGCACGTCGAGGGAGCCACCTCGACGCGCCAGGCGGGCGACCGCGCTGGCCACCAGCCGCGCGCCGGCTTCGAGGATATAGACGATCGAGTTGCCGCCCTGGTTGGTGTTGGGGCCATAAAGCATAAAGAAGTTCGGGAAGCCGCTGACGGCGACGCCCAGGTAGGCGCTGGGGTCGGGTCCCCATCGCTCGTGCAGGTGCTGTCCCCCAATTCCGATGACGTCGATACCCGATAGGTAGCGCGACGTCTCGAATCCCGTGGCGAGCACGATGGCGTCGACGGGAAAGGCCTGGCCGGTCCGCGTCACGATCGACGTCTCGGTGATGCGGTCGATTGCGTCGGTGACCAGTTCCACATGCTCTTGCTGCAGAGCCCGGTAGTAGTCGTCGCCCAGCAGCACACGTTTGCAGCGGAACGGGTAGTCCGGTGTCAGCGCTTGCCGAAGCCGTTCGTCGGCGACGGTGCGCTCGAGGAACGAGGTCGCGATCTGGCTGCGGGCGGTGACGACCGGGTCGTCGGCGAGGGTCGCGGTGTTGTCGTGCTGGAATTTCCAGATCTGCCAGCGGGTGCGGCGGGTAGCCAGCGGGTCGCGCTTGAATCGAGCCAATTCTGTTGCGCTGTAGGGTCGGTCGTCCTTGGGGACCATCCACGGCGGGGTGCGCTGGAACACCGTGAGGCGTTCGGTCATTTTGGCCAGCTCGGGGACCACCTGCACGCCGCTGGCGCCGGTGCCGATCACCGCCACCCGCTTGCCCGCCAAATCGACGCCGTGGTCCCACTGCGCGGTGTGCATCAGGGTGCCGCCGAAGTCGTTCAGACCGGCGATGTCTGGGAGCTTGCGGGCGCCGAACAGACCCACCGCGCACACCACGACGTCCGCGGTCAGGGTGGCGGTCCGCCCGGCGTGCTCCAGCTCGCAGTCCCACCGGGAAGTGTCGGCGTTCCAGCGGATGGTGTCGACCCTGGTGTCAAGCATCAGGTGGCGACGCAGGTCGAAGTCGTCGGCCACCGACTCCAGGTAGGAGAGGATCTCGGGCTGGCGGGCGTAGGTACGGCTCCAAGATCTGTTGAGCGCGAACGAAAACGAGTACAGGTGACTCTGGATATCGCAGGCGGCACCGGGATAGGTGTTGCGCCGCCAGGTGCCCCCCACGCCGTCGGCGGCCTCGATGATCGTGAGGTCGTCGATGCCGGCGCGGCGCAGCGCCACCGCCGTGCCGAGGCCGCCGAACCCGGCTCCGATGATCGCCACCCTCGGTGCGGGTCGACGCCGCAGCATCGCCCGGGCTCGTCCCAGGAGGTACTTCACGGACCTGCCCCGCGGATCTCGAGCCCCTGCAGGTCGCCCGCGGCGCGCCAGGCCGCCAGGATATCGGCGTACTCGGTCGGTGCACCGAAAAAGAAGCTGCCCTGCCGAGTCTTGGCGTCCGCCTTGCCTTCCCGGTTGTAGTAGCCGGGAGTGCAGGTCTTAGCTCGTTCGGCGGTCATCGCCGAACGGGCCACCACGGTGTCGACCCAGGCGGCCTCGGCGTCGGCTGAAGCCTCGACTTCGGTGGCGCCGTGTTCGAGAGCCCAGGCGATGATCCATGCGGCGTGGCTGGCCTGCACGTCAAGCAGATACGGAAAGTTCACCGTAAGCCCGGCCTGGGCAATGCTTTCGATGAAGCAGTTCGGAAAACCGTTGGTATACAAGCCGTGAAACGTGCGCACACCGTCGCGCCACTTGGCGGTCAGCGTCACGCCGTCGCGCCCGATCAACTCGAACCCGGTGCGGCGACAGTAGTCCGTGCCCACCTCGAAACCCGTTGCGAAGATCAGGCAATCGAGCTCATAGTCAACCCCGTCGACCACGACACCGGTTTCGGTGATGCCGTCCACCCCGCGGCCGCGGGTGTCGACCAGCGTGACGTTGTCGCGGTTGAAGGTCTGCAGATACTCGTCGTGGAAGCAGGGGCGCTTGCAGAAGTAGCCGTACCACGGCTTGAGCGCCTCGGCGGTGGCCGGATCGATCACGATGTCGGCGACCCGAGCCCGGATTTCCTCCATCTTGGCGAAGTCCGCGAACTCGATGTCGCGGGTGCGTTGTTCGGGACTCACCGACGCTTGGATTTCACGGGTGTCGTGGCGCATCACCGGGAGTTTCCGGGTGATGCTGGTCCAGGCGTCGGCGACCAGATCTTGCTCCGCTTGGCCACCGGCGGTGAGGATCTGAAAGTTCTGTATCCGCTGTTGTTGCCAGCCCGGTGCTAAGGCCTGTGCCCACTGCATGTCGGTGGGCCGGTTGGCGCGGACATCGACCGACGACGGTGTGCGCTGAAAGACGTAGAGGTGCTGCGCGGCCGCGGCCAGATGCGGCACGCATTGGACCGCGGTCGCCCCGGTGCCGATGATGCCGACCCGCTTGCCTGCGAGGTTCTCCAGCTGTTGGCCGGTGTAGCGGTAGTCCCAGCGGCTGGTGTGAAACGCCTTCCGCCGAAAGGAGCCGATCCCGGGTATGCCGGGCAGCTTCGGTTTCGCCTGATACCCGTTGGCCATCGAGACGAACCTCGCCCGCATCTCGTCGCCGTGGTTGGTTCGGATGATCCAGCGCGAACTCGCCGCGTCCCAACGGATCTCATGCACATCGGTCTGCAGGCAGGCATCGCGATACAGGTCGTAGTGCGCGGCGATGCGCTGGCAGTGCGCGAAGATCTCGGCGCCCTGGGCGTACTTGTCCGCGGGGATGTAGCCGAGCTCCTCCAGCAGCGGGATGTACACGTAGGACTCGACGTCGCAGGCGATGCCCGGATACCGATTCCAGTACCAGGTGCCGCCCACGTCGGCCGCGCGGTCGATCAGCCGCACGCTGTCGACGCCGAGCTGGCGCAGCCGCGCTCCGGTCAACAACCCGCCGAAGCCCGCGCCGACGATGGCCACGTCGACCTCGTCGGTCAGCGGCTCGCGGGTGAACGTTCCATCCACCCAGGGGTCATCGGCGAACCGGGCGAACTCCCCGGCGATCTCGACGTACTGCGCGATGCCGTCGGGGCGCAGGCGCCGGGCGCGCTCGTCGGCGTATTTCTGCCGCAGCGCATCGACGTCGAACGCGCACCCCACCGTCTCGGTCAAGGTCTCGGCCTCACTTCCCGTGCGCCAGACTCTATAATTAATCGCTTGATCGTATCAAGGGATCGGCCCGCGCTAGCCGAAGAGTGTGCCTCTGACCAGGACTTTGGCCGAGCCCAGCGCGGACTGGTAGGCATCCGACGGCAGCGTGGCGGCCAGCTCGGTCAGCCCATAGACGAGCGCATAGATCGCCTCGACCGTGCCCCGCGAATCCGTGTCAGCGCCAAGTTCGGCCAGCTCCCCCCGCCGGTCCGCGTCCGCGACGATCCCCTCGATGATCTCCCGGAAGGCCTCGAACCCGGCGCCGATGGCCTCGATGTTTTCGGCCCGGATCGCCCACTCGAACGCGGCCAGGTGCGGGTACTCGCGCATCAGCTGACCGCACTCTTCCAGCACCGCTTCGATCCGGTCGCCGATGCTGCCCGGTCTCGCTGCGGCCTCGCGCAGGCGCGGCATCGCGGCATCCGCCCTGGCCGCGACGGTCGCGTTGATCAGCTGGGCCTTGGTCGGGAAGTAGTTGTACAGGCTGGCGCTGCTCACATCCGCCATCCGGGCGATCTCGCGGATGGTCGCCTTGGAATACCCGACCTCGGCCACGCAGCGCATGGTCGCGAAGATGATCCGCTGGCGGGTCTCCTCGCCGCTGGCACCGACGGGTCGGCCCAGCTGCGCCCGGGTTCCCATGCGCTCGAATATATTCGACCGATCGATGCGTTCCCGGTTCCCAAGGTGGGGGTGGCATGACCGTCGCGGCCTCTCCGCTGGGCCGACCCGTGGGCGCGGACAGCGCGCAGACGCGGCGGCGCATCATCACCGCCGCGATGCGTTGTGTGGCCCAGGCCGGCTACTCGCAGGCCACGATCCGCGAGATCGCCCGCGCCGCCGACATGACCAGCGGCAGCCTTTACCACTACTTTGCGAACAAATCCGACCTCTTCAGCGCGACCGGCGAGGAGATCGAGCAGATCGTCCTGCCGCGACTGCGCGCGGCCATCGCACACACCGACGATGTCGTCGACCGACTCGATGCGGTGCTGGACGAGTCGAAGCGGTTGATCGTCGACTATCCCTACCTGACCCCGTTCCTGCGGGCGATGCGCGCCCACAGCACCGCGCAGGCCGGATCCAAAGCACTGCGCGATGTCGTCACCGAGGTCGTCGAGGACGCCCGGGTTAAAGGACGGCTGTCCGTCGAGACCGATGCCGGCGCCGCGGTGGAGGCCATCTGCGCCCTGACGCGCGGGCTGTCCGAACAGGCCGCCAGCCTTTCGCCGCGGGCCTACGACGCCACGCTGAACGCGGCGAAGAAACTGATCAGGGGATCGTTATTCGCGCGACCGAGCCAACGTTGAGTTGGCCGCGGCGGTCAACGAGTCGCCCAATGTCCAGAGCGCCACGCCAATCAGCACCAGATCCTTGAGCAGGAATTGGCCCGGCAGCGCCGACAACACGGGCAGGCCGCCGGCGTGGGTCAAGACGACGCGGGGCGTGGTGAACAGGAAACTGATCGTCCCGGAAAAGAGCACCACCGCCAGCGCACTGCCGACGGCCGACGCGCGCGGCGCCAGTGGGTGCAGCGCAATGAGAAGCGCCGCAACGATTTCCATCGTCCCGAGGCCCCGCGCCACCGTCGTCACGCTGAATACGTGGTAGATCCAGCTCATCAGCGGGCTGTGTTCGATCAGCACGCGGGATTCCATCTTCACGTACTTGCCGAATCCGATCCAGGCCAGCACCACCACCAGGCCGTAGCGACTGACCAGCTGCCCGGCGCGAGTAACGTTGTACGCCAGTGGGTTTGGCCCCCCGTCGATCATGCAAGATGTCCTTCCGTCAATCGAGGACCGTCAGGGCGTCGACGATGTCGGACACCTCGGTGCGGGACGTGTAGTCGGGATGTACGTCGATCCAGCGGATGATCCTGGTGCCGTCGACGACGACCACGGTCGGCATCGGCAGGCCGTGGGTCCCGTCGGCGTTGGCCGCGGACGCGTCGACACCAAGCCTGAGCGCAGCGGTGCGCGCCGCCTCGCCCGGAGCCGTCAGCACACCCAAGGCGGTGGCTATCTGGTTGCCGGGATCGGACAGCACGGTGAAGCTGAGCTCGTTCTGCTGCTGCGTTGTCAGCGAGCCGTCGGGCTTTTGCGGGCTGATGGCCACCAGCGGGATATCGCGCGCGGCCAGTTGCGGGACGAGGTGTTCCTGGTAGGCGCGCAGCGCGAGGTTGCAGTAGGGGCACCAGGCCCCGCGGTAGAACACGACGACCGCGCCGCGCCCGCCGATGGCCTCGGCGAGTGTGGTCGGCGCGCCGTGCACGTCGAGGAGTTGTCCGTCGGGCATGGTGTCGCCCGGTGCTGCTACGCCCGCCGGCACCCCGGCGGCCCGCAGGGCGGCCTGCTCGGCGCCGAAGGTGCTCAGAACGTCGTCGGGGAGCTGGCCGGTCATCGCGCCCTGCAGTTGCGTGACTCGGTCGGCGATGGTGTCTGAGATGTCCATGACTCTGTGCCCCTCGCAAGAAGTGAAACCGATTGGTAGACGGACGAGCTCAGCCTGCGAGTTCAAAAATGGAGTGTCAACTCCAAAATCGAGTACTCTTGTGGTCCATGCCAGTCGCCTACGAAAAGCTCACCGCCAAGGGCCGAGCCACCCGGGAACGCATCGTGGCAGCGGCCTCCGACTTGATGCTGCGGCGCGGCGTGGCACGAACCACCATCGAAGACATTCAGGAAGCCGCGGCCATCAGCACCTCGCAGCTGTACCACTACTTCGCGGACAAGAACGATCTGGTCTCCGCCGTGATCGACTATCAGGCCGACCAGGTGCTCGGCTTTCAGCACCTCGGCCTGGACCGCATCGAAAGCATCGCGGACTTGCGGCGCTGGCGTGACGCCATGGTCGACGTCGTGGGCGGCCGAAGCGGCGTCGGCGGCTGTCCGCTCGGGTCGATGGCCAGCGAGCTCTCCGATTGCGATCCCCTCGCGCGGGCGCGGCTCGCACGAGCATTCGCCCAGTGGGAGAACATGATTCACGACGGAGTGGTCACCATCGCGAAACGTGCGGAATTGCCCGCGGGAACGATCGATCGGATCGCACTGGCGATGCTCGCCGCCCTTCAGGGCGGCCTGCTGCTGAGCCAGGTCCGCCGCGACGCCGCCCCGCTGGCGGCCGCGGTCGACACCATGATCGACCACCTCAGCCGGCTAGGGGCGCGCTGAACCGGGCAGCCGTTCTAGTCCGGAAACGATGAGCCGCAAGCCGAACTCGAACTCGTCGGCCAACCGAACCGGCAGTTCGTCGGCGAGGGCGACCGTGGCCGGATAGCGGGCCGGATCGAGTTGATGGAAGGCCGCAGATATTTCGGCCTCCTGGGAAGTGCCGTCCGTTGACCCGGCGACCTGGATCGCGAACCCCAGCACATAGCGGGACACGGTGGCGTAGGCGCAGGCGGCGGCGGCCGGCGCGAATCCGTTGTCGAGCAGCACCGACAACACGAGCTCCCGTTGGGCCAGCGCGTTGGGGCCCAACGGAACGTGCCCGATCAACAGGGATGCCACATTGCCGTGCCGGCTCAGCGCGTCAAACATGTTCTGTGCGAACGACATACAGGCTTGCTGCCAAGGCAGCGTGGCAATTGCATGCAGATCGGCTTCGCCGATCATGCGGTCGACGAGCGCGGCGACCAATTCCGAGCGATCGGCGAAGCGCCGGTACAGCGTCGCGGTGCCCGATCCCAGGCGCTGAGCCAGCGACCGCATGGACAGCGCCTGCGCCCCCTGTTCGTCGACGAGTTCCACGGCCGCGGCGAGGATCCGGTCCAAAGGCACGGCCGGGCGGCCACGGGAGCGGGGCTGGTCGGCAATGCTCACTTGACACCCTTCGGAATATTGGTCACACTGTATCCATTAATAATTTCCGGGTCAAATCCTCTGACAACAAGGACAATTCGCCATGCTTCCCGCGTTGCTCCCACTGGCCCGTGAGCCCTTCACGGCTCCCACCGACCGCGACATGCTGCCCTCCGAGCGCCGCGAATTCGTACGCACGCATCGCACCTGTGTGTTCGGTTACCGCCGCCGCAACGACGGCCCGGCCATGTCGGTCGTCTACTACATCCCGACCGACACCGACGAACTGCTGGTGTCGACGATGGCCGGCCGCGGCAAGCAGCGCATCGTCGAACGCGACGGCAAGGTCAGCCTCTGCGTGCTCGACGAGCGGTGGCCGTTCAGCTATCTGCAGGTCTACGCCGACGCCACCATCGACCGCGACCGTGAGCTGGCCGTCGAGGTCATGATGGCGGTGGCCGGCCGGATGTCGGGCCAGGCGCTCCCCGACGAGGCACGCCCCGCGGTCCAGGACATGTGCGAGCGCGAGAACCGCGTCGTCATCCGCTGCCGGCCCTACTCCAGCTACGCAACGCCGCCGCGTCACCTGCACCGCAACGATCAGGTCGAACAGCTCAGCCACTGGGTGTCCGGTGTGGTCGGGTGGGACGCCGCCGATCCGGGCTGATCCCCTACTGCGCGACTACTCCGCGGTGTAGCGGTCGCGCAGCTTGACCAGCGTCGCCTCGATGCCCGCGGCGTTGTTCTTTCGGGCCCCGATCAGGTCGTAATACCTGATCAGGTTCTTGAGCGCCCCGGCGTCGTGAAAGTCGAAGGTCTCGGTGACGCGGGTCCGCGTCGGGGAGAGTTCCGCGAACTCCCAACGCCAGCGATGGCCCACCGGATGGCGCCATTCGACCAATTCGTTGGGCTTGAACGCGGTCACCGTGCTGGTGATTCGGTACGGCAACCCGTACATCTTCATGCTCGTCGAAAACTTCGATCCCACAGCCATTTCCGCGGGCACCCTGATGTTGTCGCGCACGGTGCCCGACCCGTCCAATTCGTGGTGGCGTCGGGGATCCGCGGCCATCGCGAACAGCTCGGCGGCCGGCGCTGCCACTTCGACCGACCGGCAGACCCGCCGGGGGCCTGCGTCCACAACGGTGACAGTCATGACTCTCCTTCCGTCGGCGACGACGCGGACTCGACGCTACGCTTCGCCGAGTGCTCCGTGAGCACGGTTCGGACAACGGCGTTGCGGCGAGGAGGTTCACCAGATGGGCCAGGCGCTCTCGGGAAGGGTGGCGCTGATTACCGGCGCCGCGCGGGGACAGGGCCGGGCGCACGCGGTGCGCCTGGCCGCCGAAGGCGCCGACATCATCGCGGTTGATCTCGCCGGGCAGCTGCCGTCCAGCGTTCCGTACGACTCGGCGACGCCCGC
Organism: Mycobacterium conspicuum; assembly: GCF_010730195.1. NCBI lineage: Bacteria > Bacillati > Actinomycetota > Actinomycetes > Mycobacteriales > Mycobacteriaceae > Mycobacterium > Mycobacterium conspicuum. The sequence goes on along the minus strand of NZ_AP022613.1, from coordinate 5,972,674 downwards.
CGATCTCGCCGAAACGGCCGAGCTGATCGGCGCCAAGGGCAGACGGGTCATCACCGCGGTGGTCGACATCCGTGACCTCGACGCGTTGAAAGCGGCCGTCGACGAGGCGGTCGGCGAGCTTGGTCGTCTCGACATCGTCGTCGCCAATGCCGGCATCTGCAGCCCGGCGCCGTGGAATCGGATCACGGCCGAATCCTTCCGCGACACCATCGACACCAACGTGACCGGCACCTGGAACACCGTGATGGCGAGCGCTCAGCACATCATCGACGGGGGCCGCGGCGGGTCGATCATCCTCATCGGGTCCGCGGCCGGCGTCGTGATGGAGCCGTTCATGATCCATTACGTGGCGAGCAAACACGCGGTGGTCGGCCTGGCCCGCGGGTTCGCCGCCGAGCTGGGCCGGCACAGCATCCGGGTGAACAGCCTGCACCCGGGGGCGGTCGAGAGCCCGATGGGCGGGGGCCAGATGCGCGAGGCGATCCACTCGGCCGGCGAGACCTACCCCTACCTGCGGGGCCTGAACAGGCCGCTGCTACCGGAAGGCCACGCCCAGCCCGAGGACATCGCCGACGCCGTCGCCTGGCTGGCCTCCGACCAGTCCAAATTCGTCACCGGCACCCAGCTCTCGGTCGACATGGGCATTTCCTACTGCTGACGCCTCCCGCGAACCGAACCTGGCTGCGATTTCCGGCGCCGGTCTTCGCAGTGTGGTTTGGCTCGCGGAGCGGCCGATATGGGATAGTTGGTGCAACTCACACCGCGTCCGGCGCTCTACGAAAGTCATCACTGTTGGGTCACTTTGAACAACTGTCGCTGCTGCGTGGCTGGCTGCCAACGGCGGTACAGGCGTTCACCGTGCTCGTCGGGCTCGGCGGGATCGGACTGCGCAGGCGGCGTTGGCGCCGGTGGGCGTCCCCGGCGGCGCTGGTCGTCGCGGCCGCGGTCACGGTGCTGGCGTATCGGTACATCGCCTCCCTGGGGCTGGCCGGCGACCCGGCGCCGACGTCGTTGTGGCTGTGGATAGCGATGGGCGGGCTCGCCGCCGCCGTGCTCGTCTTGGGCTGGACGGGTGCTCGTTGGTGGCGGCGCGGGTTGTCGCTGCTGGCGGTGCCGCTGTGCGCGCTGTGCGCGGCGTTGTCCCTGAACCTGTGGGTCGGTTACTTCCCGACGGTGGGTGCCGCCTGGAATCAGCTCACCTCGGCCCCGCTGCCCGACCAGATCGATCGCCTGAAGGTGACCGCGATGCAGATCAAGGGCACCAGGCCGGCCAAGGGCGTGGTGGTGCCGGTGACCATCAACGCCGACGCGACGCATTTCCCGCACCGCCAGGAACTGGTCTATCTGCCCCCGGCCTGGTTTGCGACCAACCCGCCGCCGCGGCTCCCGACCGTGATGATGATCAGTTCGGCGTACAACACCCCCGCCGACTGGCTGCGCGCGGGCGGCGCTTTCGACACCGTGGACAACTTCGCGGCCCGGCACCAGGGCTACGCCCCGGCGCTGGTGTTCGTCGACGCCACCGGCTCGTTCGACAACGACACCGAGTGCGTCAACGGCAGCCGCGGCAATGCCGCCGACCACCTAACCAAAGATGTGGTGCCGTTCCTGGTGAGCAACTTCGGGGTGAGCGCCGACCGCGCCAATTGGGGCGTCGCCGGCTGGTCGATGGGCGGCACCTGCGCCGTCGACCTGACGGTCATGCATCCCGAGATCTTCAGCGCATTCGTCGACATCGCCGGCGACATCCGCCCCAACATCGGCACCAAGGAGCAAACCCTCGCCCGGCTGTTCGGAGGCAACCAGGCGGCCTGGGCGGCCTACGACCCGATCACCGTGATGAACCGCCACGGCCGCTACGCCGGGGTGTCGGGCTGGTTCGACGTGCCGGCGCCCAGCGGTCCGCACAACGTTGCCCAGGCGGCCGGCCCCGGTGCGAACAGTGCCGACCCGGTCGCCAACCCGGAAGGCCAGGACGCCGCCGCAAACTCGTTGTGCAACGCCGCCGCCGCCCACGGGATCAACTGCGCGGTGGTCACCCAGCCGGGCCGGCATGACTGGCCGTTCGCGGCGCAGGCCTTCGCCGCGGCGCTGCCGTGGCTGGCCTTTACGCTGGCAACGCCGAACACCGAGCCCATCGAGTTGCCTCAACGCCACGGCGGGCAGCCGCACTAGGTGGGGGTTGCGGCGCCGAGCTATCTATCCTCGGGGCCCCCGCGAGGCCTTCCGTGCACCCGATGAGACGCTTTTCGCAGCGAATCGTTAGCTAACCCCCCGAGCTCAATACGACATATCGTCGCTGCTACTGGTACGGTTCGCTGCTGTGGACGCGGACTTTGGCAGCGTGGGCGCCCCTCGCGGGCGCCCGCGCGACCGAGGCGCTCACCGCAAACAATCCACGCAGAATCGGGTGGCCTCCGCCGGATTCTTTGACGGCATCGCAATGCCGGAGCTGAACCGCCGTCGCTTCCTCGGGTCGCTTGCCGCTGCCACGGTGGCCGTTGTCGGCGCGGCGCGGCTGGTGGTCGATCCGCAGCCGCGGACCTTCGCCCAGACGACCGGTGGCGCGCCCGCGACCTCGGGTCCCGCCGCGCCGGCGGGGTTGCTGCCGCCCCCCTCGCCCGGTGCGCGCATCGCGCTGCCCGGTGGCGGCGCACTCACCCGGATCCCCGGCGACGGTGATCTACTCGCGCTGACCCTCGACGACGGCGTCAACAGCGAGGTGGTGCGCGCCTACACCCAGCTCGCCAAGGACACCGGCATACGGCTGACGTATTTCGTCAACGGCACCTACGACTCATGGACAGAGAATGCGGCGCTGCTGCGGCCGTTGGTCGAATCCGGACAAATTCAGCTCGGCAACCACACCTGGTCGCACCCCGATCTGACCACGCTGACCAAGAGCGAGGTCGCCCGGCAGCTCACGCGCAACGACGACTTCCTGAAGAAGACGTACGGAGTCGGCGCCAAGCCGTACTTCCGGCCGCCCTATGCCAAACACAACGCCGCCGTCGATGCGGTGGCGGCCGACCTTGGTTACAAGGTCCCGACCTTGTGGTCGGGCTCGCTGTCGGATTCCACGCTGATCACCGAGGACTACATCGTGCAGATGGCCGACAAATACTTCACTCCGCAGCAGATCGTCATCGGCCACCTCAATCACGCGCCGGTCACCCATGTCTATCCGCAGCTCGTGGACATCATCCGAGCCCGCAACCTGCGCACCGTCACCCTCAACGACGTGTTCCTCAAAACCCCCTAAGCAGTGACGGCTACCGCGCCGCATCTGCGGGTGCCACTCACCAGTTTCATCGGTCGCGAAACCGAAGCCGCCGACGTTCAACGGCTGCTCGCCGAGAACCGGCTGGTGACAGTGAGCGGTGCGGGCGGCGCCGGGAAGACGCGGCTCGCGTTGCACGTCGCGGACCGGGTGGCCGCCGGTTACGACGACGGCGTGTGCGCGGTGGATTTTTCGCCCGTCGCGGAGCCCGAGCTGGTGGCCGTGACGATCGTCCGCGCCTTTGGCCGGTCCGATCAACCCGGGCGTTCCGCGGTGGACACCCTGCTGTCTTTCGTCGCTGGCCGACGTGTGCTCCTGCTCTTGGACAACTGCGAGCACCTGCTCGACTCGATCGCGTCGCTGGTCGACTCGCTGCTGCCCGCCTGTCCGCAGGTGAAGGTGCTGGCGACCAGCCGGGAGCCGATGGGCGTTGCCGGCGAGGTGACGTGGCGGGTGCCGCCGCTCTCCCTGCACGACGAGGCCGTCGAACTGTTCGCCAGCCGGGCGCGGCTGGTGCGCCCCACGTTCCGCCTCACCGAAGCGAACCGTGCCACCGTCACCGAGATCTGTTCTCGCCTCGACGGCATGCCGCTGGCCATCGAACTGGCTGCCGCCCGCGTTAGGGCATTGTCCCCCAACGAGATCTTTGACGGGCTGCGGGATCGCTTCCGTCTGCTGACCGGCGGCGCGCGCACCGCGGTGCCCCGGCAGCAGGCGTTGCGGGCGTCGGTCGACTGGTCGCACGAGCTGCTGACGCAACCGGAGCGCATCCTGTTCCGCCGGCTGGCGGTATTCAGCGGTGGCTTCGATCTCGATGCGGCCCAGGCGGTCGCCGCTATCCGGTCAACGGGGGCAGACCTCGAGCGCGAGGAGGTTCTGGACCTGGTCACCCTCCTCGTCGACAAGTCTCTCGTGGTGGCCGACACCGAGGACAGCCGTACCCGCTACCGACTACTGGAGACCATGCGCCAGTACGCGTTTGAGCAATTGGACGACTCCGGCGAAGGCGATGCCGTGCGCGCGCGGCATTGCGACTACTACGTACACGTGGCGGCCGCGGTGGACACGGCAGCCCGCACCGCGTTGGATCGCAGCCTCGCGCGGGCCGTGGTGGAGATCGACAACTTCCGCGCGGCCTTCGCCTGGACCCGCGCAAGGTCCAACACCGAGGCAGCCCTGATGCTGACGTCTTCGTTGCAACCGTTGTGGCTGGCATTGGGCCGACTGAACGAAGGCTTGGCGTGGTTCGATGCCGTCCTCGACGATGCTGACTCGACGACGGTGTCGCCCGGCGTGCGGGCGGCTGCGCTCGCCGATCGGGCCCTGCTCGACACCTGGGCTTTCGGAGCCCGGGGCGCGCAGCAGGCCGATTCGGCATTGGCGCAGGCCCGCGCGACCGGCGATCAGGCGCTGATTGCTCGAGCACTCACCGCGCGCGGCATTGTCGCCACAATGCACGGCGAACCGGCCCAAGAACAACTGGCCGAGGCGGCCGACCTGGCCCGCACCGTCGGCGACAGGTGGCGGCTCTGCCAGATTCTGGGCTGGCAGGCAAACCTCGCATACCTGGCCGGGGACCCGATTGCCGTGCGGGACGCCACCACCGAGGGCCGCAAGATCGCGGAGGAGATCGGCGACCGGTTTACCTCGCAGCAGTGCCGCACCTGGGCGGCCTGGGCGCAACTGGTGAGCGGCGAGCCCGGGGAAGCCGCGAGTCGATTGGGTGCGATCGCCGAGGAGGCCCGCGCGGATCAGGCGTTGATCTGGTGGGTGGTGAGCGCCCACTATGCGGCGCAAGCCGCCGCCTGCCAGGGCGATTTGCACCCGGCGGCGATCGGGCTCGCCGCGGTTGCGTCGCCGGCCGAAGAATTCGGCCCGTTGTGGAGTGGGAATTCGCACGCCGTGCGCGCTGTCGTGGCGCTGGCGGAGGGCGACGTCGCGAAGGCCGATCAGATGAGCCGGATCGCGTGGGATCAGCTGATGCCCGCTCCGCTCCATCAACACATGCACGGCCATCTTCTCGCCGACGTTGCCTTGGCGCGGGGTGATCTGGGCGCGGCACACACCTGGGCGGATCAAGCTGTTGCCACGGCCACGGGCTGGCATCGAGTGCTGGCCTTGACCGCCAGAGCACGCGTACAGTTCGCCCGACGGGAGCCCGAACTCGCCGAACAAGACGCCTACGAGGGACTGGCCCTCGCCGCCGCCCTGGGCGCGCTTCTGGCTGTCCCCGACATACTCGAAAGCCTCGCCACTACTGCGCGAGCCGGTGGCGGCCACACCCGTTCGGCGCGGCTGTTCGGTGCCGCCGAGGGTATTCGCGCGCGGATGGGGACGGTCCGGTTCAAGGTCTACGACGCCGATCACGAAGGGGCGACCCGTGCGACGCGCGACGCGATGGGCGACAACGCCTTTGAGGCCGCGTTCGCCGAGGGATCCGCACTATCCACCGCCGAAGCGATCGCCTACGCGCGGCGCGGAAAAGGGGAACGCCGGCGGCCCACGATGGGATGGGCCTCGCTGACGCCGGCCGAGCGCGACGTCGTGCGCCTGGTGTGTGATGGGCTGGGTAACAAGGAGATCGCCCAGCGGCTACTGATCTCACCGCGCACCGTGCAAACCCATCTCACCCACGTTTACACCGAACTGAACCTGACCTCTCGCGTGCAGCTCGTCCAGGAGGCATCCAGCCACGACTGATCAGACGCTTGCCAGCGGTGCGCGATCCGCGTCGTGGCCGCGTTGCCCCTGGCTTCGCCGTGTACTCAGCGCTCGCCGAATCATGCTGGGCCGCAACAGCTTAAAGGGCGAGTCGACTAGCCATGCGACCCTGGCGAACTGTTCGAACACGGCGACGTCATGCTCGGCGGCGCGCAGCACACGGTCCATGTAGCCGTTCAGCAGGCGGGTGGCCAGCGGCGGCGTCCCGTCTACCTCGGGCAGGCTCAGGTCCCCACCGACCGTCAGCTGCCAAGCCTGGCCGATGGGTATTGCGGCCGCCCGGAAGAACCGCTGCGGCAGGCGATTTAAGCCACCGACCAGGCAGTCACGCAACACCAGCGCCTCCATCGCCGCGACCGTCATGCCCTGACCGTAGATCGGGTTGAAACTGCACACGGCATCCCCGACGGCCAGCAATCCCTCGGGCAGCCCATTCGCTCGGTCATAGCGGCGCCAGCGACTTGACGGTAGGCGGTGCTGCGCCACCGGGCTCATCGGTTCGCCGGCGCGCACCGCAGCCAACAATCGGCCCGGCATGAACCCCGCGGCAAACTCGCACATGCCCGGCAGATCAACGGGTGGGTCGTTGCCAACCATGCCGAAGGCGGTGAAAAACGCGGTGTCGTTTTCGCATTTGACAAGCACCGCACCCGTCGGCCGCCCCGGCACCGGCGAGACGATGGACGCAACCTCCTCTAGCCCGTGGCCCGGCATCCGCAAGAGCTGGCTGGCGTACATCACGTCCACGACGACCTCGTCTTCGGGGGCCGGTTGATAGCCAAGCCCCTTGAGCAGGGCCGGCGTCCGGGACCCACGCCCGGTCGCGTCCACCACCAGATCCGCCGTCAGCTCGAGGGTTGCCTTGTCGCTGCGTCGCACCACCCGGGCCCCGCTGACCCGGCGCCGACCCGTGACGCAGATGTCGGCGATGTCATGACCGTCGAGCACGGTGAGGTGGGGAATGGCGCGCACCCGGCGCCGGACGTGGCACTCCAGGAAGGGTCGGGTCATGCTGTAGGTCCTGAGCCCGGTCGACGCGCCCGCCCGCACGGCCAGGTGCCCGTTCATGCAGAAGTACAGCTTCGACAGGTCCGTGCCGTCGAACACGACGGCACCGTCGGCGACGAGTTGCTCGAGCAGTCCGGGGAACAACTCGTCGAGCGCTTGCGCGCCCCGCATGAGCAGCCCGTGCGCATGTCGACCTTGCGGCACCCCCTTCCGGACGTCGGCGGTGTCTCCCAGCATGTCGCGTTCGACCACCGTCACCCGCGCGTAGAAGTCGGCGAGCACCCGCGCAGCGAGCAGTCCGGCCATGCTGGCCCCCAGCACAATCGCGTGTTCACCGAGCGGTGCCTTTTGGGCGAAAGGATTCATCGGTCCAGCATCGGCGGACGGCCGGCGCATATCATCGGCCAACATGCGTAGACGACGCCAAGGGGGTCGTAGGCCAGAAACGAATCGAGCGGATGAACTCGCTTACGCCGTTTTGCCGCTGACTCCCTTCGGTCAGCGATCGGCCATGCGGGCCAGACGGTCGTCGAGGGTGGCGTGGAAATGCCCCGCGGCGCTCTCATGCCGCCCGAATTCCACGAACGCGTTTGCCCCGGAATGCAATCCGCGTTGGACGCCCTCCGACATCTCGTTGTCCTCGATGAGACCGCGGGCGATCAGGCTGGCCCCGCCCGTCGGGTTGGACTCGGCGGCATCAGCTGAGTCAGCGAGGTCGGGCCTGACCATCGAATAGGTGGTGACCGTGGTGTGCCCGACGTCGACCGGGTCGATCACCACCATCGACACCACGTCCGGGAAGGTTGCCAACATTACGTTGGGGAACAGCTGATACAGATACGTCACCCGCGCGAAGGTCGTCCAGGTGCTCTCGGGGCGATCCCGAAGCCGTTCAATGTTGCGGTACGGGAAGGTGATACGGCTGTTCGGGCCGAATGTCTCGATCACATTGAGGTTGTCGTATTGCAGCGGGAAGAAGGTGGTCTTGTGCGTCGAGCGGATGTGATAACCCTCCAGGAATTGCTCGGCGAGCACCTTCCAGTTCATGGCGCGCATGGTGGATTCCACGTGAACCAGCCGCTCGAACGGGAGCAGCTTGTCACGCCACGGGCTTCCGTCGGCCAGCCCCGCCCAATCCGGCTGCGCCGCATCGGCATTCGCGGGATCGACCGGCCCGATGACGATGAGCGCGTCGACTTCGCGGCTCGCCACCTCGACCAGGCCGCGCGCCGAAGGCTCCAGATCCGGGAACGCGGCATCGTGTGGCACGTGGGCCAGCGAACCGTCCAGCCGGTACGTCCAGCCGTGGTAGCGGCACACGAACGCGTGCGAGCAGCCGGCCCCCTCGACGAGGGCGAAGCCGCGATGCCGACACGCGTTGCGAAACACGCGTGCCCGCCCATCTGAGCCGCGCACGGCGAACAACGGCACCCCGAACGCGGTCCGCTCGACGTGGTCACCCGGGTTCGGGATCGTCGCCGATGGAACGAACACGCTCGGCATTGCGCGCAGCAAATTGAGTTCGGCGGTGAACCTGGCCGGGTTCAGATAGTTCTCGACGGGCTCACGCCACGCCTCGCCCTCGTCGGTGGTACCGGCGTCGATATGGGCGAGGATGCGCCGGACAATCTCGACGTCATCGGCGACCAACGGCTTCGTCAGGGCACCCATGCGTGTCAGTATCACATTATGATCGTCATGCGTCAATGAACGAGTGATATGCAGAATGTCCGCTGATCAGTGAAAATAGCCGGATGGCCGCAGCACCCAAGTCCCGCGTGAGCGACCTGATCGGCAACCGGCCGCTCAGCGCGCGCTCGGTGCTCGCGTCGGCGCTGCTGGGTGCGGACCAGGCGCGCCTTTCGGTCAGCGCGCTGGTCGCGATGGCCTCGCTGTTCGGTATCAGCGACGGCGCGGCCCGCACCTGCCTGTGGCGAATGGTCTCCAGCGGCGAACTGACCGCGGCCGACGGCTACTACACGTTGGCCGGGCACTTGCTGGAACGCCGTGAGCGCGTCGACGAGGCGTCCCGGATCGAGGATGCGCGGCGGTGGGACGGCACGTGGGAGCTGGCGATCGTCTCGCTGGAGCGCCGGCCGGCGGCCGATCGCCTCGAACTCAGGAAGGCAGCGACGGCGCTACATCTGGCCGAACTTCGGGAGGGCGTGTGGATCCGCCCGGATAACCTTGACCCGCAACGGCTCCCGGCGTCCCGAGCCATCCTCGACCGGCAGTGCACCCACTTCCACAACGCCGCAACGGATATCACCGCCGACAAGATGCCCGCGCTGTTTTCGCTCGACGCGTGGATGACCGATGCCAAGCTGCTCACCGAGGCGATGGACGCCGAACTCAAGCGGGGCAGCCGTGACGATTCGACCGAAAGCATGCGGTATGAATTCGCACTGTCGATCGCGGTGGTCCGGCATCTTCAGCTCGATCCGATGTTGCCCGACGAGCTGACTCCCAAGCACTGGCCGGGGCACACCTTGCGCAGCGTCTACCGCCGTTTCGACGGTGCGTTCAAACGGCGAATCAACGAATTCCTGCGGCAGTCATAGCGCGTCGACGATCTCCTTCGCCTCGCGCAAATCGGCCCCGGTAATCTCGCGAAACAGCTTGATGGCGGCGATCTTATTGCCGGAGCGGGCCAGGGAGATGACTTCAGCGGGCACACCGCCTCCCGGACGCCCCGCCGCGGCGGCGCCGTCGCTGAGGAACGTTGGACAGGGGACGCCGGCGGCTTCCGACAACCGTCGGACCTGTTCTTCGAGCAGCGCCAAGCGGCGGTTGAGGAGCGCAAACCGTTCTTCCATGCCGACACGATATCCGGTCAGCCGCCGGATTGGGCATCGAGCAACACTTGCAGGGTCCTGCGCAGTTCAGCCATGCGGCGTTGACCCAGGAGCTGTTGCCAGCGTTTCTCCAAACCGACTGCATGGGAGCGCATTACGCGCAGCGCCTGGCGGCCGCGGGGGGTCAGCTCGATGAGTCGGGCTCGTGCGTCCGCCGGGTCGGGAACCCGAACGACGTAGCCGTGGCGTTCCAGGGCGGCAACGGCCTGAGCCACGGCCTGCCGGCTCACCCGGAAGTGGTCGGCCAGATCCGACGCGTGCAGCGCTCCGGCGGCCAGCGGCACCAGCACCGCCGATTGCGCCGGCCGGATGCCGTCGAGTCCGGCCGAGGCGAACGCCGCTCGCAGGTGCGGAGCGCCGGACGCGGCCAGCAATTGCACCAGGGCCGGAACGGTGGGCTCCCACTCGGCATCCACTGCGCGTCGCATGGCCACGAGTGTGCCACCCGTCGGCAATTGACAAGTTACTTGTCAAGTATCGCTGGGGCTGCCACGATGGGCACATGGGGTTTCGGTGGGTTCGGGTGGGTGCGGTGTTTCTGGCCGGAGTGCTTGCGATGCTTGTGGGCGGCTGCGTTGGCGGCGGTCATGCGTTGGGAACGCCCGGGGGCCGGGGCATCCCGGTCGGCGAGTCGACTCAGACCATTGATGTCGGCGGTGTCAGCAGGACCTTTCACCTGTACCGTCCGCAGGGTCTGGCCGGCCCGGCCGCACTGGTGGTGATGATGCACGGCGGCTTTGGCACCGGCGACCAGGCCGAGCGCGATTACAACTGGGACACCGAGGCCGACGGCGGCCATTTCCTGGTCGCCTACCCCGACGGACAGGGTCGCGCCTGGAACGCCGGCTCATGCTGCGGCGAGCCGCAACGCACCAACCTCGACGACGTCGGGTTCATCACCGCCATGGTCTCCGACATCGAGCGCCAGCTGCCGATCGATCCGGCCCGCGTCTACGCCACCGGCATGTCCAACGGGGCGATGATGGCGCTTCGGCTGGGTTGCCAGAGCGACACCTTCGCCGCGATCGCCCCGGTGGCCGGCACGCTGCTGACGGACTGTTCTCGCGCGCGGCCGACGTCCGTGCTGCAAATCCACGGCACCGCCGACGACAGGGTCCCATACAATGGCGGGCCCGGAAAAGCGTTCGCGGTCAACGGTAATCCGCGCGTCGACGGCCCATCGGTGGAATCCGTCAACGCCACCTGGCGATCCATCGACGGGTGCGGGCCGCCCAACTCGACCACCGCCGGTGACGTGACGACACAGGTCGCTGGTTGCCCGAATGGCCGCACGGTGGAACTGATTTCGGTGGCCGGCGCAGGCCATCAATGGCCGGGCGGCGTGCCCAAACCCGTGCTGCAGCAGCTCGTCGGCCTTCCCGCGCCGTCGACGGCGCTCAACGCCACCGATACCATTTGGCACTTCTTCACGCGGAACCACCGCTGAGCGCTCAGGCCATCACGCGTCGCTCGTCGGGCCCCCACAGCGGCTGCATGTCGCCGGGCAGCGACAGCTGCGTCGCGCTGATCACGTCGGCCAAATCGCGCAATCCGGCGTGCACCGCCGTCAGCAGCTCGGCGAGCTCCTCGCGGCGTCCGTCCACGACCTCCTCCAGCTCGTCGGGATGCGACCGGCGCAACCGGGTGCTGATCTCGGCGATGGCCCGCTCCGGGCGCGACGACCCCGACGAGCCCGGCAGGTCGGACAGGTCTGCGCGAAGCCGTTCCAACTGATAGACCAGCGACCGCGGGTTCGTCGCGTCGAACAGCATCAACTCGGCGAGGGCGGCAACGCTGACGTTGCCGACCGTGCGGCGCCGATAGATGACCGACGATTCGGACGCCAAAAGCGTTGACTCGATGATGGTTTGCTCGGCGACGGCGGATCGGACCGCGGTGAGGGTGTCGCGCAGCAGCGCGGTCAACCACAGGCCGCGCTCGATGCGCTTGCCGATGTCCATCATCGTCCAGCCGACATCACGCACCATCGATTCGGCGGCCACCCCGGACAACGTCAACATCCCTGCCAACGTCTGCGACTGAACCGAGGCCAGCAGGGCGTCACCCTCGGCGAGCGAATCCGGCGGGTCGGCCCGGTGCACCATCGCGCGCTCGACACCGGCCAACACCATCCAGGTGTCGCGCGACAACTGGTCGCGCACCGCCCGGGCGGCCAACGCCAGTCCATCCACCGACTGCACCAGCGATCCCGGCCGTTCCCGGTCCACCGTCAGCGACCACAACGTCGAGGGTGCGACGGCGATCATCTCGGCGCGATCGCCGGCCACCGCGATATCGGTTCCGGTGATCCGCACCAGCGCCGCCATCAGCACCGGCACGCACTCGCTTTCCTCCGTGTTCTGCCGGTGCCGGAATTCGTGGTAGCGCTCGCGGGCGACGATCAGCAACCGCGCCATGTTCTCGGCGCGCTCGCCGTAGCGGCCCATCCAGAACAGATCGGACAACACACGCGGCGAACTGACCCCGAGCGTTCCAGCACCGGTCTTCACCGGCGTCACCGTCGGCAAACTCACCGCCTCGGCCCGTGCCCGCTCGGCGGGAAGAACCCAGATGTCTTTCGCGGCAACGGTATTCAGTGCGTACGCGGCCGCACCGGATGCCATGATGTAGCCCAATCCGCCGATCATCGGGGCATACCCGCTGCGCTGGGCGACGGTGAACAACCGCATGCCGGTGCCGGCCGAGGACAACACACCGGCATAATCGGTGGGCGCCGAAGAGAACTCCGGCAGCTCCTGGCCAACCCACTGCTGCGGGATGGCCGTGATGCGCGCGGCCAGCTCGTCTCGTTCGGCTGACGAAAGTGTCGGCCCGACAATCGTTTCCCCGCCGACGGTGGACTTGATCAACAACGACGAGAGGTTCGCCAGCAGGTGCGAGCGTTCGTCGTCGATGCCCGCCCAGTACACGGGCGCGGTCTGCAGCAGCGGGTCCTCGTCGAGCAGGAATCGCGCAAGCTCGGGCAAAAACCGCAGCAGCCCAGCGCTTTCCAGGATGCCGCTGCCAAGGGTGTTGACCACGGTCACCGTTCCACGGCGTTGGGCCTCGACCAAACCGACCACACCGAGCCGGGAATCGGCCCGCAGGTCCAGCGGGTCGGCGTAGTCGGCGTCCACGCGGCGAAACACGACGTCGACGCGCTTCAGCGTGCCCAGCGAGCGCATCCACAACGTACCGTCGCGCACCACCAGATCCGCGCTTTCCACCAGCGGGAAGCCCAGCAGAGTGGCGAGATACGCTTGGTCGAAAGCGGTTTCGGAGTAGATGCCGGGGCTGAGCACAACCACCGCGGGATCCTGTGCGCCATCGGGCGCCGCGTCGATCAACGCCAGCCGCAGCGCCTGCGCGAATGGGGTCGTCGGTCGCGGCCCGATTTTCTCGTAGAGGTCGGGGTTTGCGTGCGCGATGACGCGCCGGTCGGCCAGCGCATAGCCGGCGCCCGACGGCGCCTGCGTCCAGTCGGCGTTGACCTGGAAGCCGCCGTCCGCCAGCCGGCTGACGTCACAGGCGTGCATGAAAAGCTGGTGGCGCCCGGGGATTTCGATGCCATTGGCAACCCGTAGGTATCCCGGGTGGGCGAACAGCAATTCCGGCGGCAACACACCGGAGGTCAGCGCCCGGCGGGGCCCGTAGAGGTCGGCGAGCACGGCATCGAGCAGACGTGACCGCTGCACGAGTCCGGCCTCCAGCACCTCCCAATCGACAACCGACAGCAGCAGCGGCAACGGGTCCAGGCGCCAGGGACCCGGTTCGGCGCCATGACCGCCGGCGCCGGTGTAGGTAATGCCGTCGTTGTCGATCAGGTTGTTGACCACCGAGTGCAGCCGGTCCAGCCCGGCTCGTCCCCGCTCCCCGAGCGCGGCGGCCAGCTCGGTCCACGCGGGCCGCACGTTGCCGGCGTCGTCGACGAATTCGTCGTACCCGATGCGCGGGCCGTCCCGCAGATCGAACAGGGCTTGCTGGGCGCGGGTGGAACGGTAGCCGGCCAGCAGGCGGTCGGCGTCGGAGCCCTGCTCAGATCCGCTGGATCCGCCCGACGCGTCGCTGGTGCCCAGCACCGCCGCGCCCATTGCTACCCCAATTTCTGAGGATGCCATTACCGCAGCACGGTACGCACGCGCCGGAGGTCGAGGATGCCCGGCGCGCCGACGTCGGTGGAAATCCTGGCCTGCTTTTCCCGCAGGCCGGACGTGTCGGCCTTGCCCGGGGTGAAGCCGGTCGCCTCGAAGCGCCGGCTGCGCCGCGCCTCGGCCTCGACGGCGTTGACGGGCGGGTCGTCATAGGCGCGGCCACCGGGGTGCGCGACGTGGTACGTGCAGCCGCCGCGGGAGGTTTCGGTGGCGAGGTCGATGAGCTCGAACCGCAGCGGAGCGTCGATCGTGATGCTCGGGTGCAGCGCGCTGGGGGGTTGCCAGGCCCGAAACCGCACGCCCCCCACCTGGATGTCGGGGTTGTCGGTGGCGAGCAACGGCACCGGGTAACCGTTGCACGTCACCACGTAGCGCTGACGGTCCGCACCGATGATGCGGACCTGGACGCGCTCCACCGACGAGTCGACGTAGCGGGCCGTGCCGGTGGCGGTGGCTTCCTCGCCGAGGGTGTTCCACGGCTCGATCGCCCCGCGCAGCTCGATCTCCACGCCGCCGAAGACGGCGGTGCCGATGCGCGGGAAGCGGAATTCCGTGAACGGGTCCAGCCAGCTGGTCTCGAAGGCGATACCGTGCTCGCGAAGATCGGCCGTCACGGTGGCGATGTCCTGAATCAGGAAGTGCGGCAACAGGTATCGGCCATGAAGGTTGGCGCCGTGGCGGATCAGCGGCGCGCGCAGCGGTTCGTCCCAAAACCACGCCACCAGCGATCGCACCAGTAGCGACTGCACCATCGCCATGTGCGGGTGCGGCGGCATCTCGAAGCCGCGCAGCTCCAGCAGGCCGAGCCGGCCCCGCGCGCTGTCCGGGCTGTAGAGCTTGTCGATGCAGAACTCGGCGCGGTGGGTGTTGCCGGTGATGTCGACGAGCAGGTGCCGCAGGGCCCGGTCGGTCAGCCAGGGCTTGGGGGATCCGCCGACCGAGAGCCGCGCGATCTCGGCGAACGCGATCTCGAGTTCGTAGAGCGCCTCGTCGCGGCCCTCGTCGACGCGCGGCGCCTGCGACGTGGTGCCGACGAACCGGCCCGCGAACAGATAGGACAGCGCCGGGTGCCGTTGCCAGTAGGTCAGCAGCGAGACCAGCAGGTCCGGGCGGCGCAGCAGCGGGGAATCGGCCGGGGTCGCGCCGCCCAGCGTGATGTGGTTACCGCCGCCGGTGCCGCCGTGGGTGCCGTCGATGTCGAACGATTCGGTGGACAGCCGGGCCAGCCGGGCCTGCTCGTAGAGGGTGGCGAGCTGCTGTCGCTGCTCGGCGAAGCTGGCGGTCGGAGCGATGTTGACCTCGATGACGCCGGGGTCGGGGGTGATCGTCATCGACGTCAGCCGCGGGTCCGGCGGCGGGCCGTAGCCCTCGATCACCACCGGGCAGTCGGACTTGGCCGCCGCGGCCTCGATGCGGGCGATCAGGTCGACGAAATGTTCCAGCGCCTGGGTGGGCGGCAAGAAAATGTGGAGCAGCCCGCCGCGAACTTCCGCGACCACGGCGGTCGTCGGCGCCGTTTCGGGGTCCTCGATTTCCGCTTGCAGCGCGCCCGGCGCGGCCGACAGCGCGCGCCCGACGGTCATCGGGTCGAGGTCGAACGACATGCGCGCCGGCCGCCAGCTGATCGAGTCGAGCGGCAGCCGCAGGCCCGCCGGGGAATCGCCCTCGACCAGCACAATGCGGCCGCGGCGCAACCGCCAGTTGGCGCTCGCCCAGCCCCGGTCGTCCTCCCGGCGATGCAGCGGCAGCACGAACGCCACCGGGGAGGTGGCGGATTCGTCGAGCCGGCTCAGCAGCGCGGCACGGGCGGCGGCGCTGTCGTCGGCGAGGTCGTCGCCGGCGTCCACCGGGTCCCCTTCGGGCATTCGCATCTGGGCCGCCAGCCGGCTCAGCGGGTCCTCGTAGGCCGGCCGCACCTGCGACATCGGCAGTCCGAGGCCGTCGGCGATCTCGGCGAGCACCTTGTGGGCCGCTTCCGGGTCGAGTGACCCGGACTGCGACTCGCTACTCCAGGGGTCGGCCAACAGCGTGTCGTTGGTCCACAGCGGCAGGCCGTCGGCGCGCCAATGCAGCGCGATCTGCCACCGCGGCAGCGGCTCTCCGGGATACCATCTGCCCTGCCCGCGATGGATCAGGCCGTGCGGCGCCCAGCACGCCTTGAGCCGGGCGGCCAGGTCATTTGCCAGGCGGCGCTTGTGCGGGCCGTCGGCGGCCGTCGTCCACTCTTGGTCGACCTGATTGTCGACCGAAACGAACGTCGGCTCGCCGCCGACGGTCAGCCGGACATCCCCCGCGGCCAACCGCCGGTCGACGTCCTCGCCGACCGCGCAGATCGCCTGCCACGCCGCCTCGGTGTAGGGCAGCGTGACGCGCGGGTCCTCGTGCACGCGGGTGACGGTGTTGGAGAAGTCCAGCGTGGTCCCACACGGCTCGGTCGTGCCGGTGATCGGCGCGGCCGAGGCGGGGTGCGGCGTGGCCGCCAGCGGGATGTGTCCTTCGCCGGCGAACAGCCCCGACGTCGGGTCCAAACCGATCCAGCCCGCCCCCGGGATGTACACCTCGGTCCACGCGTGCAGGTCGGTGAAGTCGGCGGTGGGCCCCGACGGTCCGTCCAGCGCCTCGACATCGGAGGCGAGCTGCACCAGGTAGCCGGAGACGAACCGGGCGGCCAGCCCCAGCTGGCGCAGGATCGACACCAGCAGCCACGCCGAGTCCCGGCACGACCCGACGCCGGTGCGCAGCGTGAAATCCGGTGTCTGCACCCCGTGTTCCATGCGCAGGGTGTACCGGACGTCGGTGTTGATCGCGTGATTCAGCGCGACCAAAAAGTCAATGGTGCGGGTGCCAGCCGGCACCGAGAAGTCGCTCACCCACCCGCGTACCAGCTCGCCGGGGCCGGAACCCTCACCCTTATCGTCGACGGGCCGCAGATAGGGTTTGAGGTCGTCGGCCAGTTCCTTGGGGTAGCTGAACCGCGATGATCCCGGCCAGATCTCGGCCCAATCCTCGATGAAGAAGTCGAACGGGTTGATCACCTTGAGGTCGGCGATCAACCCGACCGTGATGCGCAGCTCGCGCATCGGATTCGGAAAGACCAACCGGGCCAGGAAGTTTCCCAGCGCGTCCTGCTGCCAGTTGACGAAATGCTCCGCGGGGTCGATCCGCAGCGAATAGGCCTCGATGGGCGTGCGCGAGTGGGGCGCCGGGCGCAGCCGCACGACGTGCGGATACACCTGCACCAGCCGGTCAAAGGTGTAGCTGGTGCGATGCTCCAGCGCGACCTTGATACTCATAAGCGCCGATCACATCACAAGAGTCGGACTGACGCATGGCGTAGGCGTTAGCCCTGGGTTTCCAAGTCGGTAGCTGGCCTGCCGAGCCTCACCGGCGCTACGCCTTCGCCTTCGCCCCGAGCATCCCGTCGATGAGCCGGTGCAGCACCTGCCTGGTCTCGCGGCGCGTGCGTTTGGGGTCGTCGGCGGTGGCGATCACCATCGCCGCTTCATCGAGCGCGCCGATCAGCACGTGCGCCAGCGGCCGGGTGGGCTGGCGCGCCAGCTGGCCGGCCCGAATTGCCTCGGTGAGCAATTGCTCGGTCATGCCCAGGCTGTACCGCTGGGCGACGTCGCGGAAAGCCGGCCAGCCGAGCACACTGGGCCCGTCCAGCAGGATCAGCTGCCGCACCTCCGGATCGGCGGAGACCTCGAGCCAAGCGTCGACGGCGGCCCGGATCGCGTCCGCGGGTGTCTTGGCTCCCGACGAGGCGACCATGCCAGCCATCCGGGCCATCACATCCTGTTCCACCGTCTCGACGACCTCGCTGAAAAGCGTTGCCTTGTCGGCGAATTGGTGATACATCGCGCCCCGGGTCACGCCCGCTTCCTTGGCGATCTCCGGCGTCCCGACCTCGGCGTAACCCCGCAGGCCCCACAGCCTGCGGGCGGCCGAGATCAGCGCATCGCGGGTCGCCGCCGAGCGCTCTTCCTGGGTGCGTCTCTTGATTTCCATACAACCTGTTGGTAACTTACGAACAGACAGTCTGTTTGTAAATGTACATCTGAGAAGTGAGTAGGGGTTTAACTATGCCGACGATCGACATTAATGCCGGAACCATCCATTACGAAGCAACCGGACCCGAAACCGGCAGGCCGGTCGTCTTCGTGCACGGCTACATGATGGGCCGCGAGCTGTGGCGGCAGGTCAGCGCGCGACTCGGTGCTCGGGGCCTGCGCTGCATCGCCCCCACCTGGCCGCTCGGCGCACACCCGCAGCCGCTGCGCCCCGGCACCGACCGCAGCATCAACGGCGTCGCCCGAATCGTCGCCGACGTGCTTGCCGCCCTCGATCTCGACGACGTGGTGCTGGTCGGCAACGACACCGGTGGGGTGGTGACCCAGCTTGTCGCGGTATACCACCCCGAGCGGTTGGGCGCGCTGGTGCTCACGAGTTGCGATGCGTTCGAACACTTTCCGCCGCCGATCCTTAAGCCGGTGATCCTGGCGGCCAAGTCCAAGGCCATGTTCAAGACCGTGGCCCAGGCCATGCGCGCGCCCGCGGCGCGCAAGCGCGCGTTCGACGGCCTGGCGCACCGCAACATCGACGACCTCACGGCGGCGTGGGTGCGCCCGGGGCTGTCCGACCCGGCCATCGCCGAGGACCTGCGCCAGTTCACCCTGTCGCTGCGCACCGAGGTCACCACCGGAGTCGCGGCCCGGCTGCACGAGTTCGACAAGCCCGCCCTCATCGCCTGGTCGGCCGACGACGTGTTCTTCGAGCTGTCCGACGGCGAGCGACTGGCCGCGACCATCCCCAACGCCCGCTTCGAGGTCATCGAGGGCGCGCGGACGTTTTCGATGGTGGACCGACCGGAGCGGCTCGCCGACCTGCTCTCGTCGATCGCGGTGCGCGCCTGACGAGCTCGCCGACCCGGGACCGGATTCGGAGCCCTGACCGCGTTGGCCGCCTTGGTATGTTTCGGCCATGTCAAATGTGTCGCCACCACTGCAAGGCCGACGAATCCTGGTCACCGGCGCCGCTACCGGCATCGGCGCGGCCGCGGTCCGGGTGCTCTCCGAGGCGGGCGCCGAGATCGTCGCCACCTATCACCAGACACCGCCGCCGGATGACCTGACGGCCACCTGGCTGCAATGCGATGCGCGGGACGCCGACGCGGTCTCGGCGACCGTGCAGCGGGCCGCCCAACACCTCGGCGGCCTCGACGTCTTGGTGAACGCGGCGGGCCTGTGGCAATCCGGGATACCGGGATACATCGGACCCGACGACATTTCGTTCCTGTTGGACACCAACGTGAAGGCGACCATCCTCACCAACCAGGCCGCCTACACCGTCATGAAGGACCAAGACCCCAGAGGGGGCAAGATCATCAACTTCGGATCCTCCGAAGCCGTTATGGGAAGCCCGATTTCGGCCGTCTACGCCGCGACGAAGGGCGCGGTCCAGGCGTGGACGAGGTCGGCCGCCAAGGCCTGGGGCGCCGACAAGGTCACCGTCAACGCGCTGGCGCCGGCGGTCAAGACTCCCGGAGCGGACCGATTCCGCGAGTTCCTCGGCCCGGAAGCCGCCGGCCTCGTCGACCAGCAGATGCAAATGATGATCCCCATCGGCGGCACGCTCGGAGATCCCGCGCGGGATGTCGGGCCGATGCTGGTTTTTTTGGCCGGGCCGGGTGCTGACTTCATCACCGGGCAACTGCTCGCCGTGGACGGCGGCTTGATGATGGTGGGCGGTTAACCGCCGTTGTCGCGCGATCTCGGCATCGAGTTCATCAGCGTCTTCGGACTGCCGCCCGCCGACTTCGTGCATCTGGCCGCCGATCTGGGCTGCCGCTACATCTCCACCGCGCTGGTCGGGCGCCCACTGAAATCCCTTGGCTATCCGGCCTTCTCACTCAAAGACGACCGTGCGCTCAGGCGCGAGCTGCTGGCCGCGATGGATGAGCGCGGCGTCGGCATCTCCCTGGGCGAGGGCATGGTCATCACCGCGGACACCGACGTCGCCGGCCTGGCCGCCGATCTGGACGTCATGGCCGAACTCGGGGCCGCGCAGATCAACACCCTGAGCTTCGACCGGGATCGCAACCGCACATTCGACCAACTGGCCACGCTTGCCGAGATGGCCGCCGCGCGCGGCATCCGAACCACCGTCGAATTGGCGCCCGGGGCGACGATCGGCGACCCGGCCACGCTGCTCGCGGCCATCGAACACGTCGGCAGCCCCGGTCTGCGGCTGACGCTGGACACCATGCACTGGGTGCGGTCGGGCTTGGGTGCCGCCGAACTTCGCGAACTCGGCCCGGAGAACATCGGCTACGTCCAGCTCAGCGACACCACGCTGCAGCCACGCCGCGAGTCCTACCTTCAGGAGGCGATGTACGAGCGGATGGCTCCGGGCGACGGGGAGCTGCCGCTCACCGAGATTCTCGCCGCGGTGCCGGTCGATGTGGTGGTCGGTCTGGAGATTCCGATGCGGAGCCTTGCCGAGGCGGGTGTGGGCCCGATGGATCGGCTGCGGCCATGCGTGGCGGCCGCGCGGCAGTTGGGTTGCCGCTAAGGCTTGTTGGCGTACACCCGCTCGCCGGTAATCAGGTCGTCGTCGTCGAAGCCGAACACCGCCCACAGCCGGACCTCGAAGGGTGCTTCACCGACGGGCGTCCCCCGCAGCCAGAATTCGATCAGCACGTCGCCGTCGTCGCGGTGGGTGAGTTCGATCAACTCGTTGGTCTGATCGGGCACCAGCGTGCGGCCCTCGATCCAGTACTTCATCACGTCGTCGGTGCCGTCGATGACGGTGCCGTCGGGCAGTTCGTAGCGGGGGTGGCTGAACGTCGCCATGGTGCGGTCCCACTCCTGCACGTTCTCGCTCTGCATGTGCTCGATCACGCGGGCTTCGCGGCGGGCACGCCGATCGTCGTCGATGTCACCCATTTCCCAGGCCTTTCTTGCTCAGCCGATGCGGCGGATCGGGTCGGTGCCGTCCCAGCTGTCCGCCTGTTCGCGGATATAGGCGAACAGCTGACCCTTGGCACCGCTGATGTCGGAGATCTCGATGACGGTCCCTTGGTCGTGCTCGGTGTCGAGGTAGGCGAATTTGCCTCGCTCGCCGCCGATTTGGCCCTCGTGGCCCACGGTGTAGCCGGCCGCCAGCGCGCGCTGGTAGAGGGCTTCGAACTCGGTGGTCCAGTAGGCGATGTGTTGGGCGCCCGAGCGGCCGGAATCGAGGAACTCCCGGTACATCGAGGGCGCGTCGTTGCGCTGTTGGATGAGCTCGAGCTGGACGTCGCCGGAATTGGCCAACGCGATGCTCATTTCCACCGGGGAGTCGACGCCGCGGTGCCGGAAGTAATCCGTCTGGACCCGCTCGATGTAAAACCACGGGCCCACCCCGTGCCGGAGCCACTGCCGCATCGACGCCTCGATGTCAACCACGACATAGCCGATCTGCGCCACCCGACCAAAGATCCGGCTCATGGGAGTTAAGTTACGTCACTGCTCGGCGGGCTCGTAGCGCAGCAGGGTGACCTCGTGTTCGGGATGGTCGAAGAACACCGGCCGCACCCGCATGCCGACGCGCAGCTGATCCGGGTCGACGTTGACCATCTCGGTGGAAAACCGCGGGCCCTCGTCCCACTCGACGATGGCCAGCAGTTGGGGCACCGCGTCGGCGAAATGCGGGCTGACCGGTCGGCGCGCGACGGTGTAGGAGTACAGCGTGCCCATCCCCGAGATCTCGCGCCATTCCAGGTCGTTGGCCAGCGTGCGCGGCGCGCGCACCCGCGGATAGAACACGTAGGACTGCGACGACGGTGAGTACTGGATGACTATGCGATGCTGCGCCAACGCATCCCAAAACGGCGCGGTGGTAGGCGTTTTGACCGGCATCGGGCGTTCCATGGTGGCCACGGTCAGTCTCCCTCCAGGACGAGCGCCGTCTGCTCGGACAGGATCCCGCCGTTCCCGGAGACGAACGCGCGGTTGCAGTCGGCGACCTGGGCGTCGCCGGCGCGGCCCATGATCTGGCGGGTGGCGTCGCACACGTGGTGCATGCCGCCCGCCAATCCCGCTTGGCCGAAGCCGAGTTGGCCGCCGGCGGTGTTCAGCGGGAAATCACCGCGGAAGGTGAGGTCGTGGCCGGCCACGAATTCCATGCCCTTGCCCTTTTCGCAGAATCCGGCGTCCTCTAGCGACAGCAGCACGGTGATGGTGTAGCAGTCGTAGATCGACACCATGTCCATCTGGTCGCGGGTCAGATCCGTCATGGCGAACGCGGTGTCGGCGGCCTCCACGATCGGTGTGCGAAGCAGATCGGCGGCGTAGGTCGGAGTCTTGAACGGAACGTGTTCGCCGAAGCCTTTGACCCACACCGGGCGGTTGCGCCCCCGGCGCGCCAGGTCGGCGTTGGCCACCACCACCGCCGCGCCCCCGACGCACGGCATGACGATCTCCAGCATGTGCAGCGGGTCGGCGATGACCGGGCTCGCCAGCACGTCATCCACGGTGAGCGGCTTGTCCTTCCAGACGGCGCCCTCGGTGTGGTTGGCGTTGACCCGCGTGTCGACGACGATCTTGGCCATCGCACGTTCGTCGTAGCCGTAGACCGCGGCGTAGCGCGTCGCCACCTGACCGTAGGGCCCGTTTTGGCCGAGGTTGCCGTACGGGATCTCGAATTCGGCCTGCGGAGAACCGTATTGGTTGCTCGACGATCCGAAGTACAGGGCGTCGCCATAGGTTTTGGGCTTCTTACTGGACATGGGCGTGATGTATCGGGCGGGCAGCGCGCACACGACGGCGTCGCAGATGCCGAGTTCGACGGCCGCGGCCGCCCGCCACACCATCGCCGCGGCGCTGGCCCCGCCGAGGTCCACGTGCTCGGCGAATTTCGCACCCACACCGAGATATTCGGCGATGGTCGACGGGACAAAGATCTCCGACTCCGACAGGTGTGACGCCACGATGCCGTTGACGACCTCGAAGGGCAGTCCCGCGTCATCGAGAGCGGCGGCACCGAGTTCGGCCCATTGTTCCAGTGCGAAGGGCGCGGGAGACGCCTTGTTCATCCGCTCGGGTGGCAGCTCGACGTAGCCGACGATCGCGGCCTCTCCGCGTAATCCCATGTGGTTGCCTTACTTTCGCGGTAAGCCGAGAATCATCTGCGCGATGATGTTCAGCTGGATTTCCCTGGTTCCGCCGCCGATCAGCTCAGCCGGCAGATGCAGGTAGGGGCCGACGACCGCGGGTTCGGAGTCGGTGACCATGGCCGTCTGCCCACACAGTCGCAGGGTGGCTTCGAACGTCCGCCGCAGCAGGACGTTCATCGCCACCTTGGCGATGCTCGACGCCGGGCCGGATGGCTGCCCGTCGAGCAGCCGGATGGTTTCCCGGACCCCGAGCGCTCGGATGGCGTTGGTGTAGGCGTCGAGCTCGCCCAGCGCCCGCTCGGCGTCGTCACGGTCGGGACCCGGTTCGGCCGCGAGCCTGCGCAGCGCCACGGCGCGGTCGAATTTGACGTATCCGCTGATGGCCGAACGCTCTTCGGCCATGGTCGAGATCGCCAGGCTCCATCCGTCGGTCGGGCCGCCGAGCAGCATGTCGTCGGGGATGAAGACGTCGTTGAGGAAGACTTCGTTGAAGTGCGCCTCGCCGGTCGCGGTTTTGATCGGCTGGACCTCTACCCCGGGGGACCGCATGTCGAGGATGAAGTAGCCGATGCCGCGGTGCTTGCTGGCCTCGGGGTCGGTGCGGGCCAGCAGCGCGCCCAGATCGGCGTACTGCGCCAGCGACGTCCAGATCTTGTGGCCGTTGATCCGCCAGCCGCCGTCGACCTTGGTCGCCCGGGTGGCCAGCGACGCGAGGTCGGAGCCGGCCCCGGGCTCACTGAACAGCTGGCACCACCAGATGTCGCCGCGTTGCGTCGCCGGGATCAGCCTCTCCTGCAAGGCTTTTGGCGCGGCGGCCAGGACCGACGGCAGGATCCACTCGGCGATGTTCAGCGACGGCCGGACCAACCCGGGTCGCTTGGCGAACTCCTCGTCGATGATGAGCTGTTTTAGCGGGCCGGCGTCGACGCCCCACGGCTTCGGCCAGTGCGGCACGATGAGGCCGGCGTCGGCGAGCAACGTGCGCCGCGGCCCGGTGGCCTGGTCCTCGTAGTCGCCGTGCGGTGGCGGTTTGTCGTTGTCCAGCCGCATCGCCGCGTTTAGCTTTTCGGCGACCCAGCAACGGAATTCGGATTCGGCGTCACCCAGGTTGACGGACATGTCGCGCTGCATGCCGCAGGCCAACTGTCCCAGCAGGCGCGCCCACCGATTGGCCGGGCCGATCGATCCCGCCAGGCTGATGGCCCGCCGCCAGTACAGGTGTACATCGTGTTCCCAGGTGAACCCGATCGCGCCGAGCATCGTCAAGGCGTCGAGCACCAGGTCCGGGGTCGGCGAGACCGCGATCGTCGCGGCGCCGGCCGCGGCGAGGCGGTGCTGGTCGAGCGATTCGTCGGCGGCCCGCACCGCGTCCCAGGCCGCCGCGGTGGCCAACTCGCTGTTGACCAAAAGCATTGCCGCGCCGTGCTGCAACGCCTGGAAGGTGCCGATGATTTTGCCGAACTGCTCCCGGGTGCGCAGGTGGGCGGTCACCGCCTCGACGCACCACTGCGCGATGCCGGCCGTGGTGGCCGCGACGAGTCCCACCGCGACGCATTTCGCGCGTTCGGGGTCGATACCGGTGAGCACGGCGTCGGTGCGGTAATCGTCGAGCCGCAGGATCCCCACATCGCCGACGAGGTCGGTGCCGCTCGCCGATTCGACCGCCGCGGTGGGCCGGCCGGTGTCCACGGGCACCCACACCAGCTCGCCGTCGTCGGCGCGGGCGGCGAGCAGGATCACCCGCGCGGAGCACGCGCCAAGAACGACCCGCGAGGCCCCGCTGACGAGCCATCGTCGTCCGTCGGCGCGCGCCTTGAAGTCGCCGTCGTCGGGCAGCACGACCGCTGCCGGAGCCCCCGAGGCCAGGTCGCGCACCAGAGCCTCGGCGGCCGGCGCGGTGTCGGCCAGCAGCGCGACGGCTCCCGCCGTCACGGTCGGCAGCAACGGGCCGGGGAGCAGCGCCTTGGCCGCCGATTCCAGGACGCATGCCGCGTCGATCAGTCGCCCGCCCTGGCCGCCGAGGTGCTCGGGCAGGTGCACGGCGTGAAAGCCGTTGTCCACCAGTGCGTCCCACCAGGTCGGCAGTCGTCCGGCGGCCAGCATGTCGAAGCTGTCGCGGGTGGCGGCGATGGGGGCGTGCCGCGCGGCGAACTGTGTGACGGCGTCGCTGAGTTCTCGCTGCTCCGGCATCAGTCCCAGCGTCACGGCAGCGCGATATCCTTTCCGCGTCACGAGACGGACCGTCTCGTCGTGTGGCAGACTACGGGAGCGGGTCACCAGATGTAAAGCGAGGGTCCAGCCAGATGCCAACCGATCTCACCCCGGTCAGCCCGCCCCGGCGCCGCAGTGAGAAGTCGCGCATGGCGATCGTCACCGCCACCCGCGAATTGCTGCTCGAGCGCGGGTTCGACGGTCTGACGATCGAGGCGGTGGCCGCTCGGGCCGGGGTAGGCAAGCAGACCATCTACCGCTGGTGGCCCAGTCGTCCCGCGCTGGTCGCCGACGTCATGCTCGAGGACGCCGACAGGATCCTGGCGTCGGTGGACCACACCGACGACCTGTCCGCCGACCTGGTGGGGTGGGTGCGCAAACTGGCCGCGACCCTGACGTCGGCGCGCGGTTCGGCGATGTTGCGAATCCTGACCGTCGCCGGCATGGAGCACGAAGACACCAAGGCGAAGCTTCGGGCCGGGTTCAGCAAGCCGTTGCACGACAGCGTCCGCACGCGCCTGCTCGCCGAGGGAATCGACGACGCCACCGCCGAGTCGGCCGCGGATGCCATCGTCGGCGGCGTGGTGTATCCGATCCAGTCGGACGCCCAACGGTATTCGCGGCGACGGGCGGAACTGACCACGCGGCTGATCGTCGCGGGGCTCACGCGATCGTGATCGCCGCCAGGCCGTGGCGAATGCGGCCGGGCAGCGACCCGCCGTGGACCAGCCAGTCGTCCAGCGCGATGCGCACCGTGGCCATCGCCAGCGCCCCGATCAGGCGGGGTCGGGGATCTTGCGGAATCAGCCGGGGTATGCGCGGCGCGATGAGTCCGGCGATCGCCTCTTCGTAGCGCACGTAGATGTGCAGCGTCCACGCGTCCAGCGTCTCGGATGACCGGGTGAGCGTGGCCAATTCGCGGACTTGCTCCTCGATCTCGCCGAATCCGTCCGCCAGGTCGTGAAAGGCTCCGATGACGGCCTCGACCGCGGTCAGGTCGTCGGCTTGGGCCGCCAGCGCCGCAGTGATCCGGTTGAGCCAGTGCACGTTCATGCCCTCGGCGACGGCGTCTTCCTTGGAGTTGAAGTAGCGGAAAAAGGTCGCCCGGCTGATGTCGGCCGCATCCGCGATGTGCTCCACCTTGGTCGCCGCCAGACCGCGTGCGGCCACCACCTCGGCGGCGACGGCCGCGATGCGCCGTCGCATCCCCATCCGCTTCCGGTCGGCGAGCGAATCTCGCGAATCACTATCTAAGACGTGAGACATCGTCTAATTATGAGACTATGACTCAAGCATCTACAGCCGCGTGGCAGTTCTTTCAGCAGATGCTCGCCGACGTCACCAAGATCGTGACCGAAGACGCCGAGTCGGAGCGCGAACTCCTCGAAGGGCTGCGCGTCATCGCCCGGGTGTCGTCGCTGTGCTCGCAGATGTCGGTCGAATCCGACCTCGCCCGGCCGGTGTTCTTCGACATGTGCTCCGAGAACCGGATGATCGGCGGCCCCAACCCGGACGGCAACTACTTCCTGGCCATGATCCGCGGCGATCGCCGCTACCGCATCGCCGGCACCCGCGGCGGCACCGCCTACCTCGGCTTTCAGGTCCTCGCCGGCACCGGGCTCACCCCGCGCCGGATGTCCAATTACGTCAGCGACGCCGACCTACGGCTCAGCGGTGACGACTTCGCCCTGGTGCTGTCGGCGCAGGACCCCGGCGACCTGAGCGGCGCGCAGTGGGTGCAGATCCCCGAGGACGCGTCGGCCGTCGTCGTCCGGGAATACATCGCTGACCGCGCCACCGAAAAGCTGGCCACGTTGCACATCGAGGCGCTCGACCCGGACCCGGTGGCGCCGCTGACCGACGACGACCTCGCCGAACAGTTCACCGCGATGGCGTGGTCACTGATGAAGCTGGTCACGCTGCACCGCACCATCAAGCCCGAGCTGCTCGACCGTCCCAATGTGTTGCTGACCGCCGAGGCCGCCGATCTGGGCGCGGCCGACACCACCCCGGACAACCTGTACATGATGGGCACCTTCCGCCTCGAACCCGGCGAGGCGCTGGTGCTCGACATCGAGCCGCCCGACACCCGGTACTGGAACGTCACGCTGGAGAACATCTGGCATGAGTGCCTGGAGCCGCGCCGGCGCCACAGCTCGGTCACCAACCGGGGGGTGCGCCCGGACGCCGACGGGCGGGTGCGCATCGCGATCTCCGATCAGGACGTCGGGTTCGGCCATTGGCTCGACACCGGCGGCCGGCATCGCGGATTCGTGGTGCTGCGCTGGCTGGACAACCCGGCTCCGCCCGACGTGAAGGTGTCGGTGCGCCGGCAGGAGGAAACGGCATGACGCCGCCGGATCGGTTCAATCCGGAACGGCTCATCGCCGCCGCCTGCGAGGAGGCGGGCAGCGACGACTTCGGCGCAGATGGCTGGCGGGACGGGCTAAACCGGCTCGCCGATGGGCTGGTCAACGAGGCGCGGCTGAACGCCATCGGGGTCGAAGTCGCCTACCTCGACGTCATGCGCGCGCTCAAAAACCGGCTCGGCGTGATCGCGTGGCGCAAGCAGCACCCCGAGATCGCCACCGAGCCGATCACCCAGCCGATCGTCATCATCGGCCAACCGCGCACCGGAACCACCATCCTCTACGACCTGCTCGCCCAGGATCCCGAGCTGCGTGCACCGCTGACCTGGGAAGTCGACGAACCGCTGCCGGTCCCGCAGCCCGAGACCTACCACGACGACCCACGCATCGCGCAGGTGCAGGCCACCATCGAAATGTCCGAACAGATCATTCCCGGGTTTCTGAAGTTCCACCCAATGGGCGCTCTGGTCGGACAGGAGTGCGTCCGGATCACAGCCAGCGAATTCACGTCCATGATCTTCCCGGTGCAGTACCGCCTGCCGAGCTACTCGCACTGGCTGCTGTACGACGCCGACTATGCCGGCGCCTACCGCTACCACCGAATGTTCCTGCAGCACTTGCAATCCGGTGTCCCCGGCCAGTGGCTGCTGAAATCGCCCGCGCACCTGTGGCAGTTGGACGCGCTGTTGGCCGAATACCCCGACGCCCTGATCGTGCAGGCGCACCGCGACCCGCTCAACGTCATCTCCTCGATCGCCGCGCTCACGCACCACCTGCGGCGCATGGCCAGCGATGAATCGAGCATTGCCGAGTGCGCGGCGCAGTCCTACGAGGAGATCGTCGTCGGCCTCGAGCGCGGCATGGCGTCGCGCGACAGCGGCGCCATTCCCCCCGACCGCATCGTCGACGTGCAGTTCACCGATTTCATGAGGGACCCGTTCGCCACGATCGGCGATATCTATCAGAAGCTGGGCCGCGAGCTGCGACCCGACACCGAGCAGAAGATGCGCGACTTCCTGGCCGCCCATCCTTCAGATGGCGGCGGCGCGCGCTACACCTGGTCAGACACCGGGCTGGACGCCGCCGAGGTGCGCGACCGGGTGCGCGCCTACCAGGACCGCTATGCGGTACCGACCGAACAGCTGCGTTAATTGGGTCACAATTAGGCATCGATTGTCTTTCAAATCACAGCACAAGCCAATTAGACTCCCGCCTTGTGACGACCGCGTCGAACGCTTGGGCCGACGAATGGGGAATGCTCTCGCGTCAGCGCGGAGACCAGTGTCTGGGCCGTCGGCAGGCGCGACGGCTGAGCCGGCGCTTCGCGCAAGTCGGCGTCGATACCGAGCCGCAGCGCCTGCAACAGCTGGTTGCGGGTGCGCCCGTGCCGGATCACGAAGTGACCGATGTGCATTTCGCGTTGATCGCGAGCCAGATCAAACGCGACGAGCGCACCGCGAAGTTCGAGCGCCTGCAACGCCGCGGCACCAGGTTCCTCATCTTCCTGGGGCTGGTCCTGGTGATGTTGAACTTCCTGTGCTGCATCGCCTATCTCCTCGTTAGCCTGACGCAGCAGGCATAAGCGGCGGCTCGGCTCTTTCGAGCCCTTTGGGGACGCTTTCGAGCCCTTTCGGGCCGTAGTCTGCCCAGTATGCGACCGCCGCATAGATCACCGGGCCCGCTGTCGGTCAGTGATTGGTTGGAGGCCGGCTACGCACTGATCGCCGAGGAGGGTGCGCGGGCGCTGAAGATCGAGCGGTTGTGCCAACAGGTCGGTGCGACCCGCGGAAGCTTCTACTGGCATTTCGAGGACATCGCCAGCTACCGCGAAGCCCTTGTCGCATCGTGGAACTCGTTTTTGGAAAAAGACCGTGATTCGCTGGCCGGGCTCGACGGATTGCCTCCGCGCGAGCGGCTGTCGAAGATGATGGACCTGCTGGTCAGTCCCGAGCATTGGATGCTCGAGCGCGCGATGCGCGAATGGGCGCGAACCGACGCAACGGCGGCCGCCAACGTCCGCGCCGCGGACCGTCGCGTATTGCGCGCGGTGGCAAAGGCATTCGAGGACCACGGGTGCAGTCAGGACGAGGCACGATTTCGCGCCGAGGCGACGTTCGCCGCCGGCATCGGCTTGCTGCACCTGGCCGGGTCCGCCGCGCAAACCGGGTCGACGGCGCAACGGGAACGGTTCGTCGATCTGATGCTCGCCAACCCGGGCTGAGGGCGGCCACTGCTTTTAGATCATCGCAAGCGGGGAGATCCCGGCGCCGATCGACAACGCTCCAGACAGCTCGCGGCTCAGGTCGTAATCAAAAACGACGTGGCCCGCGGCGATATCGACATCGCGTTTGGCCCGCTGCAGCGGGTTGCTCAGAAACTGGGCGCTGGCCCCGGACGCTTCCAGCAGATCGGCGATGACGGCCCGCGACTCGTGCACGATGTGCGCGGCCGCGGCCCGCGCGTCCGCGCGCACCGCGCGGGGCACCCGATCGCCGGCGGCGACAATCCGCTCGATGCCGGCCGCGGTGTCGTCGACGAGGGCGCTCAGGGCGCGCAGCCGCACCCGCGCGTCGCCGAGCCGGATCTGTGCAGCCGGTTGGTCTTTTTGCGCCACGCCGCTGTAGGCCAGCACCCGGTCTCGCACGCGTTCGCGGTACAGCTCGACCACCTTTTCCGCCGCACCCAGCACCGGCATCGCGGCCGTCAGTGCCAGCGCCGGAACCATCGGCCAGCGGTACGTGGCGGCGCCGTGGGCGATGGCGCCCGGGGCGGTCCCGCCGTAGATGTCGACCACGCTGACGACACGGCGCCACGGGACGAAAACGTCGGTGACGATCACGTCATGGGAGCCGGTGCCGCGCATGCCCGCTGTGTGCCAGACGTCGACGACCTCGGCCTGGTCCGCCGGCAACGCCACCAGCGCGGGATAGACGCCGCCCGCACCATCTTCGGTGATGGCGCCGACGATCACCCAGTCGGCGTCCATGATGCCGGTCGCCCACGACCACCGGCCGGTCAACCGGACACCCCCGTCGACCGCGACGGCGCGCCCGGTGGGCGCCAGCGGCGCCGGAGCCAGCACCGGTCCCGAAGCGAACACCTCCGCTTGGGCCTCGATGTCGAACAGCGAGAGCATCCAGTTGTGCAGGGTGTAGAAGCCGAGCGTCCACGCGCTGGATGCGCATCCGTGCGCCATCCGGCGGACCGGGTCGAGCAGCCGGGGGAACGGGGCTTGCCGGCCGCCGAATCTCTCCGGGAGCAGCAACGTCGCCAGCCCGCAGGCCTTGAAGTCTTTGATCGTTTCCGGCGGGAGTCTTCTCAACCGCTCGGCTTCATCGGCGCGGGCGGCCAACGCGGCGACGAACTCGGTGCTGACGTCTCCTTGTGCCGAGACCTCCTCGGGCGAAGACATTTCCGCACCCTAGCATACTTTTTAGTACGGACTGTGGCGCCCTTCGTGGGCGAGCGCGCACCCGTCAGCTAATGCGGTCGCGCGCCGGGAATTCGAGCACCGTGGTGCCACGCAGCACGCGCAGCTCGCGCACCATGGCGCCCTTGCCGTCTTCTCCCAGGACAGCGCGGTGCAGGCGGGATTGGTACGACGGATGGCGGCGCATGGCGGCCCTGAGTTCTTCCGCCCGTCGCTCGGCCGCGGCAAAGGCCGGATGTGACTGGAGGCGAATCACTGCTGCGTCAGGTGCACTGGCCATGCTCGCGAATACCTCTCAAAGAAAAGCCTCAAACCCCCTCAGCTACACCTCGTCGTGTGCTGCGCTTGCCGGGCAACTACCTACTTCCTCGAAGTACAGCTTGCCGGTCAAAGCTGAGCGATGTGCTTAAAACACCCAAGATGTTGCTGAGAGCCGCGGGACTGTTCCAGCTAGGAGCCATTTGTGGGCACGCGGCGACGCATTTGTCCCTTGGCGCGTCGGACTCGCTTGATCGGATCCCGGGTGGTGCCGTGGGCGATCTCGTCGCGCAGCTGGCCGATGTTCGACAGCTCCGCGTACAGGCCGCGGATCGAATAGTCCAGGACGGCGAACGAGAAACGCTGATCCGGATCGTCGACGATGCCGAGCTCGCGGGACCGCTGCCGTGACCACAGGGCTTCGTCCAGCCGAGCCCGAGTGGCTTCCAGATGCCGGTCCAAGGTGTCGACGATGTGTTCCGGATCCTCGCCCCGGGCCAGCCACGTCCGCAGGATGACCGGGTGCTTGATGACGACCTGGTCATGACCCGGGAAGTGTTGCACCCACCGGCGCAGGGCGTCGCGCCCGGCATCCGTCGTCTCGTAGAGGGTGATGGCGCGCTTTCCGGATTGCGCACCCATCTCGCGAACCATGCCCCGCGCCAACAGCCTGTTCAGTTCGCGCCGCACATGACTGACCGATGGCGACCAGTAGAAGTGCCCCACCGACAGTTCGGCGCGCGTCTTGATCTCACCGGCGGTGAGTTGCTCGTCATTCGCCGCCAGCACGCCCATCACGAGGTAGGCGGTTACCGGCAGGTCGCCGCTGGCGCGGATCGGGCTCACGACCGTGCGGTGAAGTACGGCAGGGTGAGATCGTCACCCACAGCATGGAATTGGACCTGCACGGGCAGGCCTACCGCCAGGGTCTCGGGCGCCACGCCCACGATGTTGGTCAGCATCTGATAACCCTCGCCCAACGTGACAATCGCTGGGGCATAAGGGGGTTCGAATTCGGCCGTTACCGGCCGGTGGACCACCGTCCAGCTGTAGATCTCGCCGAAGCCATCGCTGGTGCGCCAATCCAATTCGGCCGATAGGCACTGCCGGCAGTGCTCTGTCGGCGGAAAGTTCGACAGGCCGCACGCCACGCAACGTTGATAGCGCAGCTCCCCGGCTTGGCAAGCCTGCCAGAACGGGGCGCTGAGGTGACTACTGGCATGGGGCACGGGGCCGGTCTGCGGGCGCAACCTGATCATCTCCGTCATCGCGGTTCGTCTCCCAGGATCATCAAGGTGGTGAACAAGGCTCCCGCTCCCCCGTTGCTGCACAACGCAATATGGGCGTCGGGCACCTGCAGCGTGCCGGCGTCGCCGCGCAATTGCTGGACGGCGCGAATGGCGCGCTGCATCATTTGCGGATTCGAACCCGCGTGGCTGAAGGACATCGTTCCGCCGTCCGTGGTGACCGGGTGACTACCGTCGATGGCGATATGGCCGTCGGCAACAAAGGGTCCGCCTTCGCCCTCGCCGCAGAAACCGAATGCCTCCAGCTGCCGAATGATCTCGAACGAGAACGGATCGTAGAGCTCCAGCACGTCCACCTCGTCACGGCGCAGTCCCGCGTGAGCGAACGCCAGATCGGCGGCGCGGGCACCGACCACCCCGTTGACGTGATCGCCGCGCCGGCCGGCCAGGTCCCACGCGGGCGGGTGCTGATACGACGGGCCGTGAAAGTCCGCGCCGCTGCCCAATACGTAGATCGGCTGGCTAGCTCGCCCGACTTCGGCGTCGATCTTGTTCAGGTTGGCCACCACCAGCGCGCAGCCCCCTTCTGAGGTGGTCGCGCAGTCAAGGAGGTGAAAGGGCTCGGCGATCGGTCGTGACGCGGTGATGTCGTCGGGGGTGAACGGTCCGCGTTGATAGTAAACGGCTTCGGGGTTCTGTGAGCCGTTGTTCCGAATGGTGGCGGCGACCACCGAAAGTTGTTCGCGCGTCGTGCCGTAGACGTGCATGTGACGCCGGGCGATCAGCGCGAACTCGGCGGTGGTGAACATGCCCCAGGGCGCGACGAATTCGTTCTCGGGCCGGGTCCACGGGGCGGTAGCCTCGTGATCACGGTATTCGCCGGCCTGCGCCGCGACGAGCACCACCACGTCTGCCATGCCGTGCTCGATGGCGGTGGCCGCCTCGGTGATCATGCCGACCCCGAAGCCCAGCCCCTGCCACGCCGGGCCGATGCGCAGGTCGTAGATCAGGGTTGTGGACAGTGGGCCCGCGCTGATGCCGTCCACGTCGTCGAGGGTCAGACCGGCATCGGCAAGCGCGCCGTGAATTGCCTTGAGCGCCAGGCTGCGCGACGTTTCGCCGTCAAGGCGGCGGCCCTGCCGGGTGTTGTGGACCCCGACGATAGCGGCCCTGCGATTCGTCACCGGCGACTCCGTTCTAGTTTTCATCCGCGACCACCCCGAGATAGGTGCCCATGACGTCGTATGGCCGTCCGTCGCGGACAATGCGGCCGATCGTTTTGGTCCGCGGCTCCGTGCGGGCCCCGGGATCCACGATGTCGATTCGCACGTCCACGGGCCGCGCCGTTTGCGGGTCGGTGATCTCGACGACCATCGCGACCGCCCGTTCGCGCTCATCCCACTCGACGCCGGTGATCCGGTGTCGCGCAGTCAGTTCCATCACCAGCGAGTCCTCCCGGACCAGGAAGCGGACCGGCGCGCAGAGCTCGCCCGGCCGGGGCGGCACGCACAGCGTGACGGCCACGTCACAGCCCCGCCGGACGCACACTGGTGACCCCCGCTTCGCGCAACCGCGCCAGGTCCTGCTCGCCGTGCCCCAGCACGCCCATCAGCACCTCGTCGGTGTGCTGTCCGTACAGCGGCGGCACTCGGCGCAGCCAGCGCCTGCGCTTCCCGACGAACTCAAACGGCATCCCGGTACACAGAAATGCCCCCACGACCGGATGGTCGACCGTCTCCCAGAAGCCCCGCGCGAGCAGATGCGGGTCGCTCAGCAGTGCTGCGGGCCCCGTCACGGGCGCGGCGGCCACACCGCAGGAACGAAGCGCCGCAACGGCTTCCGAGACCGTGCGCCCGCTGGCCCAGGCTGCCAGTTGCTTGTCGACGTCGTCGGCGCGTTCCCGCCACCCGGCCTCGTCGGGTGCCAGGTCGGGTTGGCCGATGAGCCCCGCCACGGCGGCGCGGCCGGCGTCGTCCAGCGCGGCGAGTGCGATCCACTCGTCGTCGCCGCGGCAGCGGTAGACCCCCTGGGGGCTCGCGCCCGGTCCGCGGTTTCCCTGCCGCCGCATCTCGATTCCGTTGCGCGAGTGCTCCACCAGCATTTCGGCGGCGACATTGAGCGCCGACTCCACCATCGTCGATTCGACGTGCAGGCCGGTCCCGGTCCGGTCGCGAATCGCCAGGGCCGCGATGGCGGCGAAGACGGCGTGCAGACCCGCAATCGGGTCGCACACCCCGCGCGGGATCACCGGAGGTCCGTCGGCGTGCCCGGTCATCCATGCCATGCCGGTGGCCTGCTCCATCGTCTGGGCGAAGCCGACGCGGTCGCGCCAGGGGCCGTCGAGGCCAAAGGCCGGCATCCGGACCATGATGGCGCGCGGGTTGGCCGCCGCCACGGCCTCCCACTCCAGGCCGAAGTTTTCCATCACGCGCGGCGAGAAGTTCTCGATGACGAGATCGGTCGCCGCGATGAGCTCCAGCGCGACGGCCCGCCCGGCGGCGGTGCTGAGCTCGAGGCTGACGCTGCGCTTGTTGTTGTTGCTGCACAGGAAAACTGGTCCGGTTTCCCACCACTGATCCCAGTCGGGGGGACGGCCCGCGGAGAACCTCATGCCGTCGGGCCGGCGCACGCCCTCGAGTTTGATCACGTCGGCGCCGAGGGTCCCGAGCAGTTGGGTGGCGACGGGCCCGGCCCAAAAGGCGGTGAGGTCGGTAACCCGGACGTCGGCCAACGGGAGCGCGTCGGCAAGGGTTGGCCGCCGGTGCCGTCGGGGCCAGTGAACGCGGCCGTTGTCCGCGCCCAGCGACGGCGGCCCCGCTCCGGGCGTCCTCGTCGCGATCGCGTCGCTGCGGTACGGCACCCGCGGCGCAATGACGCCCGGCTGCGATTCGACGAACACCCCGCGCTGCACGAAGTGGTCGACGGTCAGCAGCGTGGCGGGGGTGGCGATGGGGGCCACCGGGATCCGGAACGCCACCGCGAGATCGACGATCTCGTCGGTGGTGCGGGCCAAGGTCCATTCGGTGACCATGCCGACGAACTCGTCGCGGCGCTCGATCCGGCCGGCGAACGACGCCAGTTCGGCGTCGTCGACCAAATCGGCCCGATCGATCATCACCAGGAAATCCTGGAACTGCTGGGCGGTGATGGTGCAGAAGCCGACCAGCCCGTCGGCCGTGGGGACGATCGATGGCAGCTCCAGGCTGCGTTGCTGGATAAGGGAATCCGGGCCCAGCACGCTGGCGGACATGGCCGGCAGGCCGCCCATCGCGATCACCATTGACTCATGGATTGAGACGTCGACGATCTCGCCGCCGCCACCCAGCGCGGCGTGCCTGGCGGTCGCTGCGGCGACCGCGGCGGCATACGTGCCCGCCAGCCACTCGCCGAGACGTCCACCCGCCTGGACCGGTTCGTCGTCCGGCCAACCGCGACCGGCGGTCGAACCGCACAGGGCCTGCAGGATGAATTCGTTGGCGGCGACGCGGTCGTCGACGTAGGGACCCGTCAGCCCGAATGGCGTCACCGTCACGACCACCGCCGACCGGCCCGTGTGCGCCGTGATATCCGCCAGCGTCCAACCGTCGGTCAGGTCGGTGAGCACGACATCGGCGCCGGCCAGGAGCGGCGTCACCGCCGCCTTTTCCCGATAGGTCACCGACTTCTTGCCCGCCGCCAGATAGCCGAACAGGGCGCCGGCCGGCCCACCCGCGTTCCAATTCCGCATCGAGTCGCCTTGGGGTGACTCGAGTTTCACCACCTCGGCGCCCGCGTCTGCGAACATCTTGGCGCAGTACGACACCGCGATGCCGTTCGACAATTCGAGCACCCGCCAGTCGGCGAACGGTGCCTGGGCGTGGTCCGCCACGCTCAGTTGCCCAAAGTGGTCGCGCGTTGCGCGATTCCGGTGGCCTCCACCGTCGCCGGTGTCGCCGCGGCCTGCGCCTGCAGGGCGAATTGCGTCATCCGGGTCCACGCATCGCGGTCACGCTGGCTGGCCCGGCGGCCCACGTGGGTGACCACGTCGACGTCGGTGGCCTGGGCACGTAGCTGCCCGGCGCGGGCGTGCTCTTTCGGGATGTATCTGAACGGATCGAAAGAGTATGCGGCCATTGCGTTTTCGTGCGTGATCTTGTTGATGACCGCGTCGTCGAGATGGCCCATGGTTTCGATGACGTCCTCCGGCGCGAACGGCCAATTGCTGTCCGAGTGCGGGAAGTCGGACTCCCAGCACAGCATGTCCTCGTTGAACCAGTCCATGTTGCGCACGCCCACTTTGTCGCTGATGAAGCAGGTGTAAAAGTGTCGCTTGAACACGTCGGCGGGCCCGCTGTAGCCCGGCGGGAATTTTGCCAGCGTCCAGCCCGAGTGCCGGTTGTAGACGTGCTCGGCGCGCCACAGGAAATACGGGATCCAGCCGACATCGCCCTCGGTGAGCGAGAACTTCAGTTGCGGGAAATCGGCCCAGAATTCGGCCCAGATCAGCTCGGTGAAGGTGAACATGCTCATCATCGACGACGCCGTCATCTGCACACTGGGTGGGGCGTCGGTCGACACCTGCGGAGACCGCGACGCCGAGCCGACATGTGTGCACAGCACCGTCGTGTTCTCGCACACGGCCTCGAACAACGGATACCAGTACTTGGTATGAATGCTGGGCATTTGCAATGCTTCTGGATTTTCGGAGAAAGTCACCGCGTGACATCCCTTGTCCGCCAGGCGTTTTACTTCCTTGGCGGCTTCGTTCACGTCATACAGCGGCAGGATCCCGCACGGAATGAAGCGGCCCGGGTATGCGGCGCACCATTCATCGATGTGCCAGTCGTTGTAGGCCTTGATCATCACCAGGTTGACGTCGCGGTCGGGGCCTTGATTGAGGACCTGGCCCGAGAAGCCGGTGAAGTTGGGGAAGTTCAAACCCGCCAGCTGGCCGCCGGCGTTCATGTCGCGGATCCGCTCGTCGACGTTGAAGCAACCCGGGCGCATCTCGTCGTAGCGGGAGGCGTCGATGTTGTACATCTCGCGCGGCTTGCCCGCGACGGCGTTCAGACCCATGTTCCGGCCGCGGATCTCGCCGTAGTACCACTGCTGGACGCCGTCCGGTTCCATCACCACCCGAGGGGCCAGGTCCTTGTACTTCGGGGGGACGTGCGCGTCGAACATGTCCGCGGGCTCGGCGATGTGGTCGTCCACGCTGATCAGGATCAGATCGTCCTTTTGCATACTGACTATTAGATAATGGTGTCAATCACAGAGTCAACGGATTCTGGCGCGTACTGCCCAGCGCAGGCGGGCCACGTGCGGTAATTTTTCATGGACTATTAGTCCCTATATTGCGTAGGCCTACCCCCAAGACAGGTAGAACTACGCACGCGGCGGCGCCCGCCGGTCGGCGACGCTCAGGGAATGAAATTGCAGACCGCCTTTCCCAGCGCCGCCGAACTGGCCGACCGCACCCCGCCCGAGCGTGACCGGGCCATCGACGTCATCCGGATCGTCTCCTTGATCGGGGTGGTGGTCGGGCACACGGTGATGGCCATCAGCATCATCCGTGGCGGCGTGCTGATTTGGGACAACCTGCTCACCACCTCACCGGTGTTTCAGGCCCTGACGTGGATTTTCCAGATCATGCCGCTGTTCTTCTTCGCCGGTGTGGCGGCGTGCGAGGCGTCGTGGCGACCGGGCACCAACTGGGGCGGCTGGCTGCTGAAGCGCTGCAGCCGGCTGTTTCGTCCGGTGTTCTACTACTTCGCGTTCTGGGCGGTCGCGCTGACCCTGCTGTCCGCGGTGCTGCCCCGGCACGTCTACGAGCCGATAGCCGGTGTCAGCATTCAGTTGCTGTGGTTTTTGGGTGCCTATGTGCTGGTGCTGGCCGCGATGCCGCTGCTGTACCGGATCACCACCACCGCCCGGCTGGCCGCGGGCGTGGCCGCGGTGTACGGGGCCATCGCCATCATCGATGTGGTCAGGCTGCACTGGTCCGCCGCGTCCTCGCTTGGTTATCTCAACCTCGCGGTCTGGCTGATCCCGGGCATGTTCGGCATCGCCTACCGGCGCGGGCTGCTCACCGGCCGCGCCGCGCTGGGCACGGCGCTGACGCTGCTGGCCGTCGACATCGCGCTGATCCATTGGGGCCCTTACGAATTGAGCATGGTCGGGACCGGCGACCACCGCCTGTCCAACACCAGCCCGCCGTCGCTGCTGCTGGCCGGGCACGCGATCGTCCTGAGCGCCTTGGCAATCCTGGCCGCGCCGGCGATCGCCCGGTGGGCGCAGCGGCCACGGGTGTGGTGGCTGGCCGCGATCGGCAACTCCGGCGCAATGACCCTCTACCTCTGGCACATGCCCGTGCTGCTGGGCGCGCATTTGCTCTTCGACGGTCTGGGTCACCCCCGCTACCCCGGGCAGCCGCACTTCGTCCTGATCAGCGTCGCGCAACTGCTGCTCGTAATCGCCGGGGTGGCCGTGCTTTTCCTCACGTTGCGACCCCTGGAGAACAACCCGTTGTCCGGTTGGGACGGGGCACCCCCGGTCACCTCGGCCCAGCGCGGCGCGGCGGTCGGGGCGCTGCTGTGTGTGGCGGGGGTCGCGACCCTGGCCGCGATCAGGTGGGGGCTCAAAGACGACGGGCTGATCTGCGTGGCGACCATGGTGACCGCACTCGTGGCGGCACGGGCGGTGGCCGAAGTTCGGATCAGCCGCCCGCCGGCGGGATGTTCTGATTGATCCGGAACACGTTGCCCGGATCGTACTGCGCCTTGATTTCGCTGAGCCGTTGGCAATTCGGGCCGTAGGTGGCGCGGATGCGGTCCTGGCCCTCGTCCATCATGAAGTTCACGTAGGCCCCGCCGGCCGAATGCCGATGGGTCGCGTCCCAATAATCCACCGCCCACCGCTTCAACACCTCGGCGTTGGCCGGGTCCGGGTCGACGCCGGCGATCACCTGGGAGAAGTTCACGTCCCGGTAGGCGAACGCGGTGTCGGTTTGCCCGACGCGGTGCACCGCCCCGTCGATCGGATACAGGTGCATCGTGGAGTGCATCGTCGGCAGCTCCTCGGCGAAGCGCGCGTGCGCGTCCACCGCGGCGTCGGACACCGTCCGGAAAAAGTCGCCGCGCCAATACCATTGCAACCCTTTGGGATACAGGTCATCGAAGGTGGACTGCAGCGCGGGATACGGAGCCGGCCCGAGGCCGTCGAAGGCCGGCTCCATCTGCCGCACCGGCGCGAAGGCCTCATCGGCCCGCGCGGGATCACCCGAATAGCACCACACCACCGCGCACGCCTTCTGCAGATGGAAGGCCTCGGGGAACGGCGCCACCGGCGGGACGGTCATGGTCGCGAAGAACCCGTAGAGATCCTCGTCCTGCGCGGGCAGGAAGTCCCGGTACCAGCTCAGGATGTCGGCGGTGGCCGACGCCGGCCATGCGGTGGGGCCGCAGATCACGGTGTGCACCGGGTGCAGACGGAAGGTGAACGCCGTCACCACCCCGAAGTTTCCGCCTCCGCCCCGCAGCGCCCAGAACAGGTCGGGGTGTTGGGATTCGGACGCGGTCACCACCCGCCCGTCGGCCAGCACGACCTCGGCCTCGAGCAGGTTGTCGATGGTCAGGCCGTGCTTGCGGGACAGGTAGCCGTGGCCGCCGCCGAGGGTGAGGCCGCCGACCCCGGTGGATGCGATGATGCCGGCCGGTGTCGCCAAACCGTAAGCGTGGGTTGCGCTGTCGACCTGGCCCCAGGTTGCGCCGCCCTGGACGCGGGCGGTGCGTCGGTCGCGGTCCACGTCGATGCGATTCATCGGCGACAGGTCGATGACGAGGCCGCCCTCGACGGAACCGAAGCCCGGACCGTTGTGACCGCCGCCGCGGATCGCGACCAAAAGCTTCGCCCCCCGGGCAAACTCCAGCGCGCCCGCGACATCGGACGCCGAACGGCAACGCACAATCACCGCGGGCCGCTTGTCGATCATGGCGTTGTGCAGCGCCCGCGCGTCGTCGTAGCCCGGGTCGGCGGGCAGGATCACCTCGCCGCCCAGCCGGGCGCGGATGTCGTCGGTCGCGGTTGTGAGGCTCATCGGCAGAACCTTCTCCTTGCTTTGCAGGGGCTGATACCGCGACGCTACGAGGCCAGCAGGTGATGCGTCATGACCACAACGGGGCATTTGCGGGCCGCTCCCTGTTTAGTCAGATCTGACTATTCTCCACCCGGCATCGGCGCGGCTACCTTATGAGCATGGCTCAGGCCATCAAGTGGGTGCCACCGCCGCTTCCGGCCGAACTGATCGCGCGTCGCCGCGGCCCGCTGGTGGGCCGCGCCACCGAGCTCGCGGCGTTCGAGCGGGCGTGGGAGCGGGTCGAAAGCAGCAACCGCCAGGCGGTGTTCATCGGCGGTGAGCCCGGGGCCGGCAAGACGCGTCTGGCCGCCGAGGTCGCCGCGACGCTGGCCGAGCACGATGTCGCGGTGCTGGTGGGCAGCTCAACGGCCGACGCCGACGTCCCGTACGCACCGTTCGCCGAGGCGCTGGATCGGCTGCTGGTGGCCAGCCCCGCGGGCTCGATGGCCGACCTATTGGCGGACGCGGGTCCCCAGCTGCGCCGGCTCACCACCCAGGTGGATCGGCACCTGCCGGACGCCGGCGCGGTAGCGGACGACGGCGGCACCGCCCGCCGCGCGCTTTTCGACGCGCTCACCGGCTTTCTGAGGCGCCTGGCCGCCGACCGCCCCATCGCGTTGATCCTCGACGACCTGCATTGGGCGCAGCTGCCCACCCTCGCGATGCTCGAACAGGTGCTCATCGGCTGCGCCGACGTCCGACTGCTGCTGGTGGCGACATTCCGCACCACCGAACCCGACCGCTCCGACGAGCTCATCACCCGGCTGGCCGAGCTGCACCGGTTCGACGGCGTACGCCGGCTGGATCTCGGCGGCTTGGACACCGAGGCGATCGCCGAATTCGTCAGTCAAACACAACAATTGGCGCCGTCGTCGGCACGTACGGCGGCGGCCCTGCTGCGCGACAGGACCGGCGGCAATCCGTTCTTCGTCACCGAACTGTGCAACGACCTCGAACTCCGCGGCGGCCCAGCCGGATTGGCCGCATTGAGCTCGCAACAGACCGTTCCGGCGTCGATTGGTGATGCGATTGCCCGACGGCTCAGCGGACTGGGCCTCAGCGTCCGCAAGGTTATCGAGCAGGCGGCGGTGCTGGGCGAGACCTTTGATCTGCCCGCGCTCATCGCATCCAGCGAGACTGATCTCACCTCGACGCTGGCCGCCGTCGATGCGGCCGAGGGGCTCGGGCTGATTCGGCCGGTCGACGACTCCGACGGCGAGTTCTCGTTCGTGCACGCACTCACCCGCGAGGCCGTGGTCGCCGGGATGGCGGCGTCCGCGCAGCGGATCATGCACGCCCGGGCGGCCGAGGCGCTCGAGGGACGCGCGGACCCGACGTTGGTTCCCCGACTGGCGAACCACTACCTGCGGGCGCATGTGCTCGGCTACCACGAGCAGGCACTGCGGTACGCGCGTGAGGCGGCCCGGATGGCCGAGCAGAGCGTGGCCTACGAAGACGCGGCCAAATGGTTCGAACGGGCCGCGTCGCTCCCCGAGCTGAGCCCGGAGGATCGGGCCCGAATGAACCTTGGTGCGGCGGCAAACCATGTGCGCGCCGGTGACTTTCCCCGCGCGCTGGCAATCTATGAGCGCGTCAGCGCGATGGACGACCCGCTGGTCCGATTGGAGGCCGCCGTCGGCTATGAGGACGCGAACTGGCGCTACCGGCGGGCCGATTCGAAGGCGGCCGATCTGCTGGCATCGGCGCTGGAATCGTGCGGATTGCAGACGGACGACCCTCGCTACCTGCAGGCGCTCGGCAGCTTCGGGCGGGCGCTGGCGTTCGGCGGTGAGGTCGTGCGGGCCCGTGAAATCAGCGACCGCGCCATCGAGCGCGCGCGAATCGCGGGCGACCCGGCGGTCCTGCTGCACACCCTGACAACGAGTTTGTGGCAAGGCCTCACCCCGGAATTGTGCGAAATCCAACTCGAGCGTTCGGCCGAGGTTTCGCGCACGGCGCTGGCGAACCGCAACTACGAGGCGTTGGGTGCATCTTCGCATTTCCGTGCCATGGCAAGCTATCTGGCCGGCCGGCCGGACGACTTGGCCACGTCGACCGTCGACATGCGGCGCGCCGCTCAAGCCTGCGGTCAACCCGTCTTCGGGTTCGTCGGCGCATGCGTGGAGCAGGCGCTGACGTATCTGCGCGGCGATTTCGCCGGGGCCGAACGGTGGGCCGACATCGCTTTGCGCACAGGCAATTTGTTCGATGCCGAGGACACCGAGGGCTCGCACGGGGTCCAGATGTTCATGATCAACCGCGAAACCGGCGGCTTGAAAAGCTACGGCGGGTTTGTCGACGGCAGCGAGACATTCGCGGGCCGCTGGGTGCCCGGCTTACTCGCGCTGTATACCGAGCTCGACTGCGAACGCGGCATGACCCGAGCGCTCAATCAGTTGCTCAACCGCAACCTTTCCGACCGGACCAACGAGGCGCAGTGGCCGATGGAGCTGGTTTTCATGGTCGAGGCGGCGTTGGCGCTCGGCAACCGCGAAGCGCTGCACGCGCTGCGGCCCTACATTGCCCAGTACGCCGGCAAGAACCTGGTGGCCGGCCAGTTCGTCGCCCTGTTCGGCAGCGGTGATCGATACCTCGCCCGGATCGCGGCGTGCGGCGGTGATACCGGTTCGGCTGAGCGGCATTTCGACGCGGCGTTGGAAATGGACCGGCGGATGGGCTCGGTGGTGCATATCACCGAGACGCTGGCCCGCCAAGCGTTGTTCGCGGCGTCCCGCGGTCGCACGGACGACGCGCGTCGCCTGGCCGATGAGGCCAGCGCAATGGCCACCTCGATCGGACAGGTCCGGGTGCTCGACCTGGTGAATCCTTTGCTCACCACGGGATCGGAGGGCCCGGACGGCCTGACGGACCGCGAAGTCGAGGTGCTGCGGCTGCTGGCCGCCGGGCTGAGCAACCGCGCGATCGGTGAACGACTCTTCATCAGCACCAACACGGCGGCCAACCATGTGCGCAGCATTCTGCTCAAGACCGGAGCCGCGAACCGAACCCAGGCGGCGATGTACGCCGCGGATCACGACCTACTCACATAGGGCTCAAATCTCGGACAGGGTGCCGTCCGGCATGACGCGCTGATTCACCTCGACGATGACGTCGGCCGGAAGCCCGGCGCGTGCCGCCGCGGTCCTGATCGCCTCGGGCGAGGGTGCCTCGTAGAGGCAGTACGTCTTTCGTTTGTCCGCCGACAAAAACGAATACAACCACCGAACCCCCGCCTCGGCGTTGATCCGGTTGATGCCATCGGCGCTGTCGAGGGTGGGTTCCAGTTCCTCGGCGAAGGCGCGCTCCACCATGAATATCGGCATCGTGGACTCCTGTTTCGCTCGGGTATCAGCTTCGGCTAGATTTCGTACGCCACACTGCCATTCGATCGATCAGCCGATCGCGCAGCACGAGCGTATGAAAAAGGACCGCGCACACGTGGGCGGTGAACGCCAGGAAAAGCATGTATGCGAAAACGCTGTGGCACTCCCGAAGTATCCCGTAAACGTCAAAATTGTGCGGGGCGATCCCGGGCAGACGAAACGGACCCACCATGGCGATCGGGAATCTGGCGGCCGACAGCATGGCCCAGCCCACCACGGGCTGCACGAGCAGCAGGGCGTAGAGCAGGTATTCCGACCAGGAGGCGATACGGCGCTCGGTGCGGCCCATCGTCGCCAGGAACGGCGGCAGCTTGTGGGTGAGCCGATTGCCCAGGCGTATCACGGCAAAAATCAGGATCAAAATCCCCAACGGGCGGTGGATCGCCAGCAGCAGCGGATAGTAGGACAGCGAGGCGATCATGGTCGCGCCGATGAACAACTGCACGATGACCATGGGCGCCATCAACCAGTGCAAGATCCGCGAGGGCAGCGCGAAACGCGTTGGTGCGGTGCCGGTTTCGTCCGTCATGAGCGCACCTGACCGACCACCCGGCCAACACTGACCTCGCTGGGTGACTTGGATTCGGTGGCGCGGCGGGTGAAGGAACGCGCATACACG
This sequence comes from Mycobacterium conspicuum, assembly GCF_010730195.1. NCBI lineage: Bacteria > Bacillati > Actinomycetota > Actinomycetes > Mycobacteriales > Mycobacteriaceae > Mycobacterium > Mycobacterium conspicuum. The sequence continues at coordinate 5,927,875 of NZ_AP022613.1, read as the reverse complement.
GCGGATCTCGCCGCGGGAAGGGGATCATCGGAGGCGGTGATGCCGTCCGGCAACACCAGCGGGTCGAAATTGATGTCGCGCGCGTTGCCGGGCCCCTCGGTCTGCACCGCGGAAATCGTGATCGTGCCGGCGTCGACGGTGCGGCGCGACGTCGGCCAGGGTTTGGTGGCGTCGTGGGTGGGATCGCCCGGCTCCCCGATGGTGATGACCAGCCGCCAACTCACCGGTCGCTGCGCAACGGTGCGAATCAGCTCATCGAACAGGTAGTCCTTGCCGCCCGGCGGGGCCGGCGGGGCCGGCGGACCCTCGTGCGGAACCGCGGACCAGCGCACCGGAACAGTCGCGCCGGCGCTGTTGGTGAAGTAGAAGGCATTCAGCCCGTGAAACGTGCTGTCCGCGAAGCCCGCGCTGGGCGGTGATTGCTTGATGATTTTCATTGCCGCGGCGGTCTCGGGGTGCCGGTCGAGGAACGCCGCCATCTTCGCCGGGTCGGGCTTGCCCGTACCGGGTAGCGGCTTGGACGCCAGCAGCCGTTCGTAGAAGCCCTGCGGGGTGGCGTCGGTGAAAACCGGAATGTTGATCATTGCCGTGCGCCACTGCTGGCCGTTCGCCTCGAGCAGCAGCCCCAATCCCCGGACCGTGTCGGGTTTGTCGGCCTGATCCGGCAGCCCCCCGCCCAGCGAGAACCGCCCGACCACCGCGACGCTTCCGGGTTGGAAGACGGCTGCCCGGCAGATGGCCGCGGCCGCCCCGGTACTCGCGAAGGTCCCGGTGGCGCTCAAACCTTTGGCATGGTTGCGCCGGAAACCGTCGTGGCGGCCATAGACGTTCTCGAACCGATCGGCGAACCGCGACGGGGTCAGCGCATCGGGCCGCAGCCAGCCCCTGGCATAGGCAAATCCGCCCACGTCCACCGCGGCTATCCCGGCTATCCCGGCTAGGGCGCCCATTCCCGCCAACGCACCGCGGCGGCTCAGCGCGGAACGCCCCGATGGCTCGCCGGGCTCGCCTTCACCAGACTCGTCGTGCTGCTCGTCGGGCTCCATGCCGACCATCCTTCCCGACTACGCAGTGCCAGAACGCCGCTCGTACCACGACGCACGACGTGAATTCGTTCACTCGGTGGCGAGCTTGCGATGTTCGATCAGGTCGCGCACACCACCCGCGCCAAGGCGCTCGCGGAAGACCGGCGCGGTGTAGCCGACGACGGTCGAGTCGGTGCGGGCACGCGCGGTGGCCGAACGCGGCATGTGGAACAGCACGCCTATTTCGCCGAAGTAGTCCCCGGGCCCGGCGACTTTGATCAATTCCTCACCGCCGTCGGCCAATTCATGCACCAGTTCGAACTCGCCCTTGGACACGACGTAGATCAGTTCGCCCATCGTGCTCTGTTCGAACAGCACCTCGCCGGCCTTCACCTCCAGCGTCTCCGGCGGCTTGGTCGTCTCGATGAAATCGGGTCTGAGTTCGACGACCCGGTCGGCCATCGGCAACATCCGGGCGTCGTGCGTGGCGACCACCACAATGCGATCGCCGTCGGCGAGTTCGCGGATCAGCCGCAACACCTCTTCGACCTGGATGAAGTCGAGGTGCGCGGTCGGCTCGTCGGCGAGGATGAGCGGCGGGTCCAGCGCGATCGCGCGCGCGACCGCGACGCGTTGCTGTTGCCCGCCGCTCAGGTCGCCCGGGCGGTGTTTCATTCGCTCCTGCAGGTTGACCCGGGTGAGCAATTCCTCGGCGCGCTGGCGCGCGGCGCGGCGCGACATCCCGGCCTCGCGCATCGGAACCATGACGTTCTCCAGCGCGGTGAGGCTGGGCACCAGGTTGAACGCCTGGAAGACGATGCCCACCTTGTCGCGTCGGTAATTCGCCAGCGCGGCGCCGTCGAGCGAGGTGACGTCGACGTCGTCGTACTTGATCGTCCCGGACGTGGGTCGCAGGATGCCGCCGAGGCAGGACAGCAGCGTGGTCTTTCCGCAGCCGCTGGGCCCGAGCAGGATCAGCAGCGATCCCGCCGTCACATCCAGGTTCAACCCGTTGATCGGTCGCAGCGCGTAGCCGCCGCTCGAGTACTCGACCACCAGGTCCTGGATGCTCAGATCGCCCATCGCTCAAGGGCCTCCGAAGGCCAGCGCCGGATCCACGGCGACCACCCGCCTCAGCCCGGCCAGGCTGGCCAGCAGACCGATCGCGACCGCTACGGCCGGCAGGAGTACATAGGCACTGCCGGGCATCGCGACGATCATCGGAAACAGCGGCGCCAGGAACTGCGCAAGGATGACGCCCAGCAGAGCCGCGAGCAACGCGACGATCAACGCCTGCAGGGCCAGCCCCGCCATGATCGAGCGCGACCGCGTGCCAATGGCTTTGAACACCGCGAAGTCGCGCACCCGCTCGAGGGCGGAGAGATAGACCACCGACCCGACGATCAGCGCCGCCACCACCCACAGCAGGATGGCCACGATCGAGATCGACGTCACCGCAACCTTCAACGGACGCACCAAATCCCGGACGGCGCCCGCCCGGTCGTAGGCCTGGTAGCCGCCCGGCAGCTGCCGCGGCTTGCCCACCACCCCGATCGACGTGACCAAGG